>NZ_JAOS01000023.1:0-377737 GCF_000523975.1 Mycobacterium sp. MAC_080597_8934
GGTGGCGGTCGAGCATGGCTGCCGCGACGGTAGTGTCGCCGAGGATTTCACCCCAGGCGCCGACGCCGCGGTTGGTGGTGATCACGATGGAGGTCTTCAAATATCGTTGGGAGACAACCTGAAACAACGCCGAGGCCGCTTCGGCCGGCAGCGGTAAGTAGCCCAGTTCATCGATCACCAAGAGTGTGGGTCCGTTAAAGAACCGCATGGTGGTGGCCCAACGTCCTTCGATGGCGGCGCGGTGGCAGCGAGCGGCCAGATCCGCGGCGGTGGTGAAGTAGGTGCGGTAGCCGGCATGGGCGGCCGCCCGCGCCAACCCGACCGACAGGTGTGTTTTGCCGGTGCCCGGCGGGCCGATCAACAAAATGTTGGTCGCCGATTGCAGGTAGCGGCAGGTGCCCAGCTCATCGATCAACGCCCGGTCGATCCCGGCGGCGGCATCGATATCGAAGTCGGCCAGGGTGGCCGGGGTCGGTAGGCAGGCGAACCGCAATCGCCCCGCCAGTTTGCGGGCCGCGGTGGCGTCGACCTCAACAGCGAGCAGTCGTTCCAAGGCCACCGTGAGCGAGAGGCCGTCGGCGCTGGCCTGGTCGAGGACTGCTGGGAGGGCTTCGGCGGCGGCGTGCAGTTTGAGTTCGGCCAGATGCGAGCGCAGCTGCTGATAACGGCTGGCCGCCGCCGACGGTGACTCAACGACAGCCTGGGTGGTTTTGGGGCTGCGTGCTGTGGGGGTCATTGCAGGGTCCTTTTCTGGGCGGCCCGCTCATAAGCGGAGAGGTCGATGACAGTGGAATCGGTTGGCGGCGTGCAGGGTTCGGCAGCAACGGAACCACCGTCTTGGAGTTGAATGAGTTGTGCGGCCGCGGCTTTGGCTACCGGCCCGGGTGGGATGCGTTCCTTGCGGCGGTGCGGTCGCCCGGTGGCCGCGGTGGCCAGCGCGGCGGCGTCCAGGGCGATGACATGCCCGCTGTCGCGGACCATCACCCCGAGCCCGTCGGTGGCCATGCGGTGCCGCGCGATCACGATCCCGCCTGTGGTGGCGATATCGCAGAACTCACCGCCGATCGGATGGCTGACCACCACCGCGGCGGCGGCCAGCTCCGGGGCACCGAGTAGCGGTTGCCGCGGTAGGACACCAACGCTTGCCGCGATGCGGTCCGTTGTTCGGTGACGATCACCGGATACGGCACGGTCGGCACCGGTTGCAGTGGTTCGGTTTTGGCGACGGTGGCCACCGACGAGCGACCATCGGCGGTAGCCCGGATACGGGTGTCACCACGCACCCGGGCGAAGCGGTCCACGCTGGCCTGGGCTTGTTCAACGGTGGCCTCGTCGGCCAAGGTGCGCCACCAGCGTTGGGCGGCGGTGTGGTTGATCTTTTCCACCACGCCCTTGCGGTTGCCGCGCCGGGCGGGGCAGATAGCCACCGCCACGCCGTAGTGTTTGGCCACTCCGGAAAACGACGCCGTCACCCGCCCACTGCCGGGATCGCAGACGGTGGCCATCCGGTCGAACCGCCACACTCGGCTCACCCCGCCCAGGCCGCGCACGACGCGGTCCAGAGCCGCAACCAGATGCGGTTGGTCGGTCGAGGCAGACAAGGCGGCGCGCCACTTGCCCGAGTGCGCCAGGGAACCGACCAACAGATTGGCGGTCTTGCCCCATCCCCAGGACGCGGGTGGATTCGGCAATTCCAGCCAGTCCCATTGGGTTTCATCCCCGGGCGGATGCGTGATGACCGCGTTGGGACGTTCGGTGGCAGTGCGGCAGGCTTGGCAGACCGGCCGCAGATTCCGGGTGCGGATGTTGCGGGTCAGGCTCTGATACGACAGGCCGAACCCGAGGTCTTCGAGTTCATCGAACAGGGTGCGGGCCCACAGATGCGGGTCCTCCAGCAGACGCGCGGTGACGTAGTCGACGAACCGGTCAAACGGATCCGGGCCCGGCCGGGCCCGTTCCCCAGGCTTGCCCTCACCGGTGAGGTATCTGCGGACCGTCTTGCGGTCGAACCCGGTATGGCGGGCGATCGCCGAGATCGTCCAACCACGTTTGCGTAGAGCATGTACTTCCACATCGTCCTCCCATGTGAGCATGAGAAAGCGGGCCTCCTTCAACGAAGCAACTGGCATCAGACACCAGCAGCATCGAAGGAGGCCCGCCCTTCTCGGCGGAGCCACACGGATGGGGAATTTCGATGAGCATCAGTGGGGAATTTCAGCGAGCGCGGTCACGGGTGGTCACCAAGGGCGCCGGCCGATGGCTGGCGGTCGCGGCCTCCCTCGTCATCTCCGCCGCCATGATCCACGCCCAGGGCACCAAGCCGCGCTGCTGCCCCGCGCCACCGGCGGCGGCGCCCACCCCCAGCGCCACCGCCTCCAGCGCCGCCGCGAACCCACCGCCGGCCGGCGCTCCGCGCACCGCCAGTCCCGCCGAGGTGGAATCGCTGACGGCCCTGGCACCACCCGCCCCGTCCGCGGGGCAGCAATTCCAGCTCGCACTGCCGCACAGCGTGGGCTCCGAGGACCGGCTGCAGGTCAAGACCATCTGGGCGGCCCGCGCCATCAGCGTGCTGTTCCCCCAGATCACGACCATCTACGGGTATCGGGAAGACCCGTTGCCGTGGCACCCCAACGGGCTGGCGATCGACGTGATGATCCCGAACTACCACACCCCCGAAGGCATCGAGCTCGGCAACCAGATTGCCGGCTACGCCCTGGCGAACGCCAAACGCTGGGGAATCAATCACGTGATCTGGCGGCAGAAGATCTATCCGGGCGTCGGCGGGGGCAACTGGATGGCGGACCTGGGCTCCGAAACCGCCGACCACTACGACCATGTCCACATCGCCACCGACGGCGGCGGTTACCCGAGCGGGCACGAGACCTATTACATCGCGTCGATGACCCCGACGCCGCCGGACTGAACGTCCGAGCCGTTGCGCGGCAACGGGATTGCCACCACCGAACGCCCGCCTTGCTGACGGCGCCGCTCGACGGGCATGAATGCGTTTGCGCGGTTTGCGCCGTTCCGCGCGCAACCCGGCGTCATAGCCCGCATACTGAGCCGGTTGCACCCCACCGAAAGAAGAGCCACGCATCATGTCTGTTTGCGGGCTACGCATGTTATGCATTCCGGCCGTCGTTGCTGCGGCGTTGACCGTAGGTAGCGGGATCGCCGTCGCCGACGACGACGGGTACCTCGCCCAACTGAAGAAGATCGGCGTCGCCTGGCAGCCGGGCGGCGACACCACGCTGATTCAGCTGGGCCACGCGATCTGCTCGGACCGCGCCGCGGGCAATACCCCGGACGAGCTGGCCGCCGATGTGCATTCCGGCCTGAACAGTTCCTTCAACTACGCCGACGCCACGGCCATCGTCAGCGCCGCGGAATCCAACTACTGCCCCTGATCCGTCACGGGCGCGCCGGTTGATTCCGGGCGCAACAGGAACAGGCCGTACGCGGCGATCGACTGCGCGTCGGCGATGACGTCCGTCCGGATCATCTGCTCGACGTCGTCGCGGGAGAACCAGGCGCTGCGCATGTCCTGCTCCTCGTGCTCGCGGTCGGCTTCACCCTCGACGATCCCGGTGGCCAGGAACACCCAGCCGCGCTGACTGCTCATCCCCGGGGCCACGTCGAGCCGGCCCAGCGGCTCGAACGTCGTTGCGCGCAATCCGGTTTCCTCGCGCAGCTCACGCCGGGCCAGCTCGACGGGATCGGCGTCGGCCAACTCCGGAGCGGTGCCCTGGGGGAACTCCCAGCGCCGCTCCCCGATCGGGTAGCGAAACTGCTCCACCAACCCGAAACGCCGCCCGTCGTAGGGCATCACCAGCGCGTACGAAGGCTTGTCGACCACGCTGTAGATGCCCGCGCTGCCGTCCGGGCGGCGGATGTCGTCCTCGCGCAACACCATCCACGGGTTGCGGTAGATCTCCCGGCTGGCGAGGCGTTCGATGAAAGTCACGCCGCCCAGTATCGCGACGAACACCACACCCGACACGGCCAGGAGTAGCGTCCCGATTCATGCCGTCCGCAGAAGCCATCACCGACACCGTGAATCGCTACCTGGCGCTCGTCGCCACCGGTACCGCCGACGACATCGTGACCCTGTACGCGGCCGACGCCACCATCGAGGATCCGATCGGAGCCGACATTCGCCGCGGGCATGACGCGATCCGGGCCTTCTATGCGGGATTCCAGGACGCCAAGAAGGACACCGAACTCGCCGAATTGCGGGTCTCCGGCAGCGAAGCCGCCTTCCTGTGGCACCTCACGCTCGACGCCGGCGACACCCGCACCCGCATCTCGCCCATCTCGACGATGTCGTTCGACGAGGACGCCAAGATCACGGCGATGCGCGCGTTCTGGTCCCCGACCGACGTCCAGGTCCTCTAGCACCGCCTTACCGCGTCGCACTGGCGTCAATCGGCATGGTGCCCGATAGTCGTAGCAACACCGTGAGCGCCAATGTCATCAAGAGGTGGGGTTATGCGTGACGACTCACCCCGGATGAGTCCGCGCCGCCACATCATCGTCAGCGGTGACGACGTGCTGGCGACCACCATCGCCGAGGAACTGAACCGCGCGGGCGCCACCATCGTCAAGCTGCCCAGCGAGGAACTCGCCGGCGCCGACCTCGCCCGCGCCAGCGCCATCGTGTGCGCCGGGCGCGACGACGCCAAGAATCTCGAAATCGCCTTGCTGGCAAGGAAAACCAACCCGCACGTGCGGGTGGTCGCCCGGTTGGGCAACGACGTGCTGCGCGGGGCGGTGGCCGCCGACAACGGCCCCGGCGCCATCCTCGACGTCGCCGACCTCGCCGCGCCCTCGGTCGTCGAGGCCTGCTTGTCGAGCAGCACCCACCCGGTCCGGGCGGCCGGCATCGACTTCTTGGTGTCGGGGGCCGAGGCACCCCGCGACGCGACGCTCCGGGAGATCTACGGCGACCTGGCGCCGGTGGCGGTGATCCACGGCAACGACGGCGCCACCCCCGGCGAGGTGGTGCCCTGTCCCGGCCGGGACCACCGGGTGCGCGCCGGCGACTGGACCGCCATGATCGGCAGCGCCGACGAACTGGCCGCGCGCGGCATCAGAACACCGCGGCCCCCCGCGACCCGTTCTCGCCAGACGTGGCTGCGGCGGGTGTTGGACGCCGCCCGCGCCATGCGCGACGACGTCAACCCGATGCTGTTCCCCGCGATCCTGCTCGCACTCACCCTGCTGCTGGTGTCCACGGTCATCGTGCACTTCTCCTACACCAAGCCGCGGCTGTCCTGGCTGGACGCCCTGTACTTCACCGCCGAGACCATCACCACGGTGGGCTACGGCGAGTTCACCTTCGCCCACCAGTCCGCCTGGCTGCGAATCTTCGCCGTGGGCCTGATGTTCGCGGGCGTGACGACCACCGCGCTGCTCGTCGCGTTCCTGGCGGACCTGCTGCTGTCGCGGCGCTTTCTGCAGTCGGCCGGGCTGCGGCGGGCACGCCATCTGCGCAACCACATCATCGTGGTCGGGCTGGGATCGTTCGGCAGCCGCGTCGTCGCCGACCTGACCGCCGCCGGTTACGACGTCGCGGTGATCGAGCGCGACGAGAACAACCGGTTCCTGTCCACCGCGGCCGAACTCGACGTGCCGGTGATCTTCGGGGATGCGACGCTGCGCCAGACGCTGGAGTCGGCCCGGGTCGACCGGGCCCGGGCCGTCGCGGTGCTGACCCAGGACGACATGGTCAACATCGAGATCGGGATCGTGCTGCGCGAGATGCTGGGGCCGCGGGTGATGCCCGAGGTGAACCGGCCCGACGTGCCGATCGTGCTGCGCATCTATGACCGCACCCTGGGCGATGCGGTGGCCAAGCGGTTCGGGTTCGAAAACGTCCGATCCACCGTCGACTTGGCGGCGCCCTGGTTCATCGGCGCCGCGATGGGCCTGCAGGTGCTGGGCACGTTCTCGGTCGGGCAGCGGTCCTTCATGGTCGGCGCCATGCACGTGGCGGCCGGCAGCGAGCTCGACGGGCTGCGGATGTTCGAAATGTCCACCCAGACCCGGGTCATCGCGATCACTCGTCGGGACACGCCCGTCGAGCTGCATCCCCGCCGCGACGCCTGGCTCCGGGCCGGCGACACCGTCTACCTGGTGGGTCCGTATCGCGAGCTGCTGGAGACGCTGCGCAAGGGGCAGCCGCCCCAGCAGCCCGCCAACGAGGAGCGGACCGCGGACAAGGCGACGACCTGAGGGCCGCGGCACGGCAGATGCGGGTCATGACGCCGACCAGTCCAGCGACCCCTGGGCGCCGGCGCCGCCCGCCTGGCCGTCGCGCCGGGCGCACCATCCGGCCAGCTCCAGGCGGGCCGCCAGGGTCACCGGGTGCTCGTCACCGAGCACCCGGCTCTCCTCCTCGACCAGTGCCTCCCACGCCGCGACCGCGTCGGTGACACCGGCCCGCTCCGGCGCCCACAGCGTGAACATGTGCCGCGCCATCAGCACGTGCGCGTGGTCGTCTCCCAGCTTCTCGCGCAGCTCACCGATCAGCGGCTCCAGCTCGGCGACGGCCGCGGGGACGTCGCCGGCGCGGCCCCGCCAGATCGACAACATCAGTTGCGTGCCCAGGGTGTCGGTGTGATCGGCGCCGAGCACCCGGCGCCGCGCGGCCAGCACCTGCTCGCCCTCGGCCATCGCGCCGACGAAATCGCCTATCTCCCAACGCTTCTCGGCGATCTTCTCGCGGGCCACCAGGGTGTTCTCGTGGTCGGCGCCCCAGACCCGCTGTTCGTCGGCGAACAGCTGCGACCATTCGGCCAGCGACGACAACGCGGCCTGCTGTCGACTGGCCAACAGGTGTCGCGCGGTCAGGGTGCTCAGATGATCGGGGCCGAGCACCTCGACGAGGTCGGGTATCAACCGCTCGAACTCCTCGTAGGCCACCGCGCACTCGCCCGCCCGCAGCTGCAGGGTGGCCAGCGACACCTTGAGTTCCAGGGCGGTGGGATGGCGTTCGCCCAGCGTTGCCCGGCACAGCGTGACCAGCTCTCCGGCCTGTCGCGCGGCCCCCACGAAATCGCCCTTGTTCGTGCACTCGGTCAACAGCCCGGTCAGTTCGGCCAGCGGGGCGGGCAATTCCTGCTGCGTCATGCCACCAATCAAATCGCCGCCGCGCCGGCCCGGCAATTCACCCCGACGCGCCCGGACCCGGCTACAGCCGGGCGGCGACGTCGGCCGCACGGCGCAGCTGGCCGACGTCCGAGCTGGTCGGGATCAGCTGCACCTCGTCGGCCCCGATCTCGGCGAATTTGCGCAGCACCTCTGCCAGCTCGTCCTCGTCACCGGCCCAGCCCGTCATCGGCGCCATGGCGTCGACGTAGTCGGCCGGTATCCAGTTCATGTAGCGCCGCAGGTGGCGGTGGACCTGCTCGCGGGCGGTCCGGGGCGAGCCGAACGCGAACCAGAACGAGGTGATCAGGTGGGGCGCGGGCTTGCCGGCCCGCGCCCAGGCGTCGCGGGTCACGTCGAACAGCTCGCGCTGCTTGGCGACGTCGAGGTCCAGCGTGGTGCCGGCCAGCCCGTCGGCCCAAGCGGCCGCGCTGCGAATGGTCTTGGGTCCGATGCTGCCGACGAACAGCGGCGGTCCGCCGGGCTGCACCGGCGCCGGCCCGACCGGCCGCACGGATTCGGTGAGCTTCTCGCCCGCCCACACCCGCTTTATCACCGCCACCCGCTCGGCCATGCCGCGCATCGTCTGGGTCGCGGGGTCGGCGCCGACGGCGTGGTAGTCCTCCTGCCGACCGCCCACGCCGATGCCCACGCTCAGCCGACCGCCGCTGAGCAGGTCGCCGGTCGCCAGCCCCTTGGCGAGCAGCACCGGGTCGTGCAGTTGCGGCACGATCACCGTGGTCAGCAGCCGGACCCGCTCGGTCCAGGCGGCCAACGCCCCCAGCAGTGTGAGGCTGTCCGGGTTGTCGAAGGCGATGCGCTCGCCCCAGCACAGCGACGAGAACGGGCCCTCGTCGATGGTGCGCGCCCAGGTCTCGAGCACCGTCGCGTCCAGATCCGGCTCCATCACCGGCATGGTCATCGCTACCCGCACGACGGCGATTCTGGCATGTTTAACATTCGGCCCTTCAGTGGAACCATGGGGCGAATGGGTCTGACCAACACCTCCATCGCGCATGTGCGCCTGACCGTGACCGACATCGAGCGGTCACGGCGGTTCTACGAGAGCGTGTTCGGTTGGCCGGTGCTGCTGGAGGTGCCCGACAACGCCGACGCGTCCACTCGTGAGCAGTTGAGCTTTTTGTTCGGCGGTGTCATCTACGACCTCGGCGGCACGCTGCTGGGGCTGCGGCCGGTGGCCACCGACCGCTTCGACGAGGACCGCACCGGCCTGGACCACATCGCGTTCCGGCTCGACAGCAGGGACGAATTGGATGCGGCCGCAGCGCATTTGGACGGGCTTGGCGTCGCTCACGAGCCGGTCAAGGACATCGGCCCGGCCTACATCCTGCAGTTCCGCGATCCCGACAACATCGCCCTGGAGCTGACCGCCCCGAAGTAGCCGCCCGGCGCATTGTCGCCGCGGCCGCGCGGTGGTTGACTGGACAGAATCATGACCATCAGCTTCAACCACACCATCGTCGCCTCACGCGACAAACGGGAATCCGCGGAGTTTCTCGCCGAATTGTTCGACCTGCCCGGCCCAAAACCGTTCGGCCACTTCATGGTCGTCGAACTCGACCACGGCGCCAGCCTGGACTACGCGGACGCCCCCGACGGCGCGGACATCCCGCGCCAGCACTACGCGTTCTTGGTCTCCGAGCAAGAGTTCGACACCATCTACGGCAAGATCCGCGCCCGCGGCCTGGAACACTGGGCCGACCCCGGCGCCCGGCGTCCCGGCGAGATCAACCACAACGACGGCGGGCGCGGGGTGTACTTCCTGGATCCCTCCGGCCACGCCATGGAGATCCTCACCCGCCCGTACGGGTCGGGCGCGGCGAACTAGTCGCCGGTGCGCGCGGTGCCGTGCCGCTGGCTTTCCTGCTTGCGGTAGTCGTCGGCCAGCTGCGCGACATGCTTGGGCAGGCTTCCGGTGGCGACGTCGGCCAGAGTGGTTTCCTCCAGCACCGACCGCATGCTGGCCCGCAACGCCCGCCAGACGTCGGTGAGCGCGGCGGTCGGCCCCGAGTAGGGCAGGTCGCCCAGCCCGATGTCGCGGACGCTGGCCAGCGGCCCATCGATGCAGCGCAGCACGTCGGCGATGCTGATGTCCTTGCCGGGGCGGGCCAACTCGTAGCCGCCCTCGCGACCGCGATGACTGCGCACCAGCCGATCGGTGCGCAAATTGGTCAGGATGTCGACGAGGAATTGCGGCGGAATGCCCTGCGCCTGGGCCAGATCGTCGGTCTTGACCAGCGTCCCGTCGGGCACCGTGGCGAGCTGGATCATCGCCCGCACGGCGTACTCCGCCTTCGCTGACATCCGCACCCTCAGGATTGTGCCACCCGGAGCGGCGATTTCGATGCAGCCTGGCTGACCCGGCGGGCTACCCGCGTGATTCCAGCAGGTCGATCACCCGCTGCGCCAGCTCCTCGACGGTGCCGTCCGGGGTGAGCCGCAGGTCGGGGTTCGCCGGCGGCTGATACGGGCTGTCGATGCCGGTGAACTGGGTGATCTCGCCGGCCCGCGCCTTGGCGTACAGACCCTTGGGGTCACGCTTTTCGCATTCCTCGATCGGGGTGTCGCAGAACACCTCGATGAAGTCGAAGCCGGCGTCGGCGTGCACTTTGCGCGCCAATTCGCGTTGCTCGGCCAGTGGGCTGATCGCCGGAACCAGCACGACGTTGCCGCAATCGGCCAGCAGCGCCGCCACGTGCGCGAGCCGGCGCAGGTTCTCCGCCCGGTCGGCCATGGAGAAACCAAGGTCCGCGTTGAGCCCGTGCCGAAGGTTGTCGCCGTCGAGAACATAAGCCTGCGCACCCTTTTCGAGCAGCTTCTGCTCGACCAGCATGGCCACCGACGACTTGCCGGAACCGGACAGACCGGTGAACCACACCGTCTTGCCGCGGGGCCGCGCCGCGGCGATCGCTGATGACTTGTGCCGCACCGTGTTCGGGCTCGCGGCCTGGGCCGAGGCGTCGCGCAGCACCATGCCCGCGGCCACCGTGCCGTTGGTGTGCGGGTCGATCAGGATGAACGAGCCGGTGCTGGGGTTGCGGGTGTACTCGTCGAGCAGCAGGGGCACCTGGGTGCGCAGCGAAATACGGCCCAGCTCATTGAGTTTCAGCGCCGCCGCGGTCTTGTCCCGATGCAGCGTGTTGACGTCGAGCCGGTAGTCGAGCCCGGTCACCCTCGCGTGCGTGGTGCGGGTGGTGTGCTTGATGACGTAGTCGCGGCCCGGTTCCAGCGTCGTGTTGTCGGCCATCCAGCACACCGTCGCGTCGAAATCCTGGGCGATCCTGGGCTGGTTGTGGGTGCGCGCGATCAGATCCCCGCGCGAGATGTCGATCTCGTCGGCCAGGGTCAGCGACACCGCCATCGGTGGGAACGCTTCTTGCACCGGGCCGTTCGGGCCCTCGATCGCGGTGATCCGGGTGCGCTTGCCGACCGGCAGCACCACGACCTCGTCGCCGGGACGCATCACGCCGCTGGCGACGGTACCGGCGTAGCTGCGGTGGTCCTGATGCTCGTGGGTATGCGGACGGATCACGTACTGCACCGGGAACCGCACGTCGACCAGGTTGCGGTCACCGGCGATGTACACCTCTTCGAGGTGCGACAGCAGCGCCGGCCCCTCGTACCAGGGTGTCTGATCCGACTTGGTCACCACGTTGTCGCCGTGCAGGGCCGAAATCGGGATGGTGGCCACGTCGTGCACGTCCAGGCGCGCGGCGAAGGCGTGGAATTCGTCTCGGATGGACTCGAATTTCTCTCTGTCCCAACCGATCAGGTCCATCTTGTTGACCGCGAGCACGATGTGCTGGATGCCCAGCAGCGAGGCCAGGAAGGCGTGCCGGCGGGACTGCTCCAGCAGGCCGTGCCGCGCATCGACCAGCACGATCACCAGCTGCGCGGTCGACGCGCCGGTCACCATGTTGCGGGTGTACTGGATGTGGCCGGGCGTGTCGGCGATGATGAATTTCCGCTTGGGCGTGGCGAAGTAGCGGTAGGCGACGTCGATGGTGATGCCCTGCTCGCGTTCGGCCCGCAAGCCGTCGGTGACCAGCGCCAGGTCGGTGTAGTCGTGGCCGCGGTCCTTCGAGGTCTGCTCCACCGCCGCCCACTGGTCTTCCATCACGGCCTTGGAGTCGTAGAGCAGCCGGCCGATCAGCGTGGACTTACCGTCGTCGACGGATCCCGCAGTGGCCAAACGCAATAGCGTGGTTGGGGCGGCCATCAGAAGTACCCCTGCCGCTTGCGGTCTTCCATGCCGGCCTCCGAGATCCGGTCGTCCGCCCGGGTCGCCCCGCGCTCGGTGAGCCGGGACACCGCGGTCTCGGCAATGACCTCGTCCACCGTGGCCGCCTGCGATTCCACACAGCCGGTGCAGGTGACGTCCCCGACGGTGCGGAACCGCACCGTCGCCTCGAACACCGGCTCGTCGGGATTGGGTTGCATGTTCCGGTCGACCGCGAGCAGCATGCCGTCGCGGCGAAACACCTTGCGCCGGTGGGCGTAATAGATGGACGGCAGCGCGATGTTCTCGGCGCCGATGTAGGACCAGATGTCGAATTCGGTCCAATTGGACAGCGGGAACACCCGGATGTGCTCGCCCTTGTGGTGCCGGCCGTTGTAGAGGTTCCACAGTTCGGGCCGCTGCGCCTTCGGATCCCACTGCCCGAACTCGTCGCGGAAGCTGAACACCCGCTCCTTGGCGCGGGCCTTCTCCTCGTCGCGGCGCGCCCCGCCGAACGCGGCGTCGAACTTGTTCTCGCGGATGGCGCGCAGCAGGGTCACGGTCTGGATCGGGTTGCGTCCCTGCTTCGGCTCGACCACCCGTCCGGCGTCGATGTCGTCCTGAACCGAGGCGACCACCAAGCGCAGGCCGTGCTGCTTGACCAACTCGTCGCGGGTGGCGATCACCTCGTCGAAGTTGTGCCCGGTGTCGACGTGCATCACCGGGAACGGCAGCCGTCCGGGCCGGAAGGCCCGCAACGCCAGGTGCAGCATGACGATCGAGTCCTTGCCGCCGGAGAACAGCAGTACCGGGCGCTCGAACTCGGCGGCGACCTCACGGATGATGTGGATCGCCTCCGCCTCCAGCGAGCGCAGATGGCTCAATTCGTACTGTCCGGCGGCGGGCGCCGTCTGCAGATCAGCGGTCATGGCTTCCTTCGGCAACGTCGGAGATAAAACCTGGTAGAACTGACTATATTTGGCATCTTAACGATCTATGAGACCAGCCGGCGCCGGCGCTGTCAACTCCGGCGCGGGCGGCGTCACCGTCACGCCGAGTGGGCGCGGTGCTTTGCCGGCGGGGCGCGGTGCGAAAACATGGGCGGATGACTTCTTCCACTTCTTCCGCTTCCGAATCGGCCGCCGCCCCGAGCGGTCGCGAGGTGATCGCCCAGTTCCTGCCCCAGTCGCCGTTCGTCGTCAAGCTCGGCATCGTGGCCGAGCGGCTGGACGAGGACGAGGTCCGGCTGCGGCTGCCCTGGGATCCCTCCAACGTGACGATCGGCGACATGGTGCACGGCGGCGCCATCGCCACGCTGGCCGATCTCACCGTGATGGCGGCGGCGTGGTGCGGCGCCCAGGCGCCGCCGCAGCTGCGCGGGGTGACGGTGTCGATGGCCCTGGACTTCATGGCCCCGGCCCGGGCCAGCGACGTGATCGGGGTCGGCCGGGTGCTGCGGCGGGGCCGGTCGCTGGTCAACTGCGAGGCCGAGATCGTCGACCCGCAGGGCACGCTGGTGGCCAAGGCGCTGGCCACCTACAAGGTGGGGTGAGCCGGCCGGCGCTCGAGTTGTCGGCCGGCGCTCAAGTTGTGTCGGCCGGCGCTCAAGTTGTCGGCCGAGCGTGCACCCACGGTGACGTTCGGGCCGTTTTTTCGCGCTGACTACACGCTCGCCGGACGAGTCTAGGGCTTGACCTCGTCGAGCTTGCCCGTGGCGACGTCGAACACGAATCCGCGGGCCGAGACGTGCTTGGTGACGAACGGATTGGCCTCGATGCGGCGCAGCGACTGCCGGACATCCTCGGCCAGATCCGCAAAGGCCTCCGCCGCCCAGGGCGGTTTGATCCCGGTCTCCTCCTGGATGCCGCGCTTGAAGTCGTCGTCGGTGAAGGTGAGCATCCCGCAGTCGGTGTGGTGGATCAGGATGATCTCCCGGGTTCCCAGCAGCCGTTGGCTGATGGCCAGTGAGCGGACCACGTCGTCGGTGATGACGCCGCCGGCGTTTCGGATGACGTGGGCCTCCCCCTCGCGCAGGCCGAGGATGCGATACACGTCCAGCCGCGCGTCCATGCACGCGACGACCGCGACGTGTTTGCTGGGTGGCATCGGCAGTGGTCCCTCGAAGCTGCGCGCGTACCCGGCATTGTGGGCCAGGTAGTCATCGGTAACCGCCATGCCAGTCTCCTCGAAAATTTGCTACGCGGACTGCCGCCGCGACGGATCTTAACAATCGGGTACCTGATTTTCACCGTTGGCAATCAGCACGATCGGAAGGTTCGCGTTCGTCTGGCTAACCTGTCCCAATGCGGCACTGTGGTGGGGCATGACTCGCTTTCTGGCGCGCCGGTTGCTCAACTACCTCGTCCTGCTGGCGCTGGCGTCGTTCCTGACGTTCTGCCTGACGTCGGTGGCGTTCAAGCCGCTGGACAGCCTGTTGCAGCGCAGCCCGCGGCCCCCGCAGGCCGTCATCGATGCGAAGGCCCACAGCCTGGGTCTGGACGAGCCGATCCCAATCCGCTACGCGCACTGGGCTTCACACGCGGTCCGCGGCGACTTCGGCAAGACCGTCACCGGGCAGCCGGTGGGCGCCTCGCTGGGGCGCCGCGTCGGAGTGACGCTGCGGCTGCTGGTGATTGGTTCGCTGATCGGCACCGTCGCGGGGATCGCGGCCGGCGCGTGGGGCGCCATTCGGCAGTACCGCCTCAGCGACCGCGTGGTCACCATGCTGGCGCTGCTGGTGCTGAGCACCCCGACCTTCGTCATCGCCAGCCTGTTGATCCTCGCCGCGCTGCGAGTCAACTGGGCCCTGGGCGTACAGGTTTTCGACTACACCGGTGAGACGTCGCCGGGCGTGACCGGTGGGGCCGCCGCGCTGCTCGACCGGCTGCGGCATCTGGTGCTGCCGTCGCTGACCCTGGCGCTGGCCGCCGCGGCGGGATACAGCCGCTATCAGCGCAACGCGATGCTCGACGTCCTCGGCCAGGATTTCATTCGCACCGCCCGCGCCAAGGGGCTCACCCGCCGGCGCGCGCTGGTCAAGCACGGCCTGCGCACCGCGCTGATCCCGCTGGCCACCCTGTTCGCCTACGGGGTGGCCGGTCTGGTCACCGGGGCGGTGTTCGTGGAGAAGATCTTCGGCTGGCACGGCATGGGCGAATGGCTGGTGCAGGGCGTCGCGACGCAGGACACCAACATCGTCGCGGCGATCACGCTGTTCTCCGGCGCGGTGGTGCTGCTGGCCGGTCTGCTCTCGGACGTGTTCTACGCCGCTCTTGATCCGCGGGTCCGGGTGTCATGACCGCCCAGGCGAATGTCGATGGTGCTCACGGCTTTTCGGGCCACGAAGTGGCGGGCTTCGCCTCGCGGCGCACGCTGGTGCTGCGCAGGTTCGGCCGCAACCGGTTGGCGGTGACCTCGCTGACGCTGTTGGTGCTGTTGTTCGTCGGCTGCTACACGCTGCCCGCGGTGCTCCCATATTCCTATCAGGACCTCGATTTCGACGCGCTGCTGCAGCCGCCGAACGCGCGCCACTGGCTGGGCACCAACGCGTTGGGACAGGACCTGCTGGCGCAGATCCTGCGCGGGATGCAGAAGTCGATGCTGATCGGTGTCTGCGTCGCGGTCATCTCCACCGGCATCGCCGCCACCGTCGGCTCGATCGCCGGCTATTTCGGTGGCTGGCGCGACCGGGTGCTGATGTGGCTGGTGGACCTGCTGTTGGTGGTGCCCAGCTTCATCCTCATCGCCATCGTGACGCCGCGCACCAAGAACTCCGCCAATATCCTGATGCTCGTCCTGCTGCTGGCCGGGTTCGGCTGGATGGTCAGCTCGCGCATGGTGCGGGGCATGACGATGAGCTTGCGCGAGCGCGAATTCATCCGGGCGGCAAGGTATATGGGTGTGTCCAGCCGTCGTATCATCGTCGGGCATGTGGTGCCGAATGTGGCGTCCATCCTGATCATCGACGCCGCGCTCAACGTCGCCTCGGCCATCCTGGCCGAAACAGGTTTGAGTTTCCTGGGTTTCGGTGTCCAGCCGCCGGACGTGTCGCTGGGGACGTTGATCGCCAACGGCACCCAGTCGGCGACCACCTTTCCGTGGGTGTTCCTGTTTCCCGCCGGCGTCCTGGTGCTGATCCTGGTGTGCGCCAACCTGACCGGCGACGGCCTGCGCGACGCGCTGGACCCCGGCAGCGGGCCGGCCCGCGGTGGTCGCCGATGAGCCCGCTGCTGCAGGTGACCGACCTGGCCGTCACCTTCCCGGCCGGCGATGCGCCGGTGACCGCGGTGCGCGGCATCAGCTATCGCATCGAACCGGGGGAAGTCGTCGCCATGGTCGGCGAATCGGGTTCGGGGAAGTCTGTTTCGGCGATGGCCGTGATGGGACTGTTGCCCGAGCACGCCAGGGTACGCGGCTCGGTCCGGTTGCACGACACCGAGTTGCTGGGCCTGGGCGACGACGCGATGTCGCGGTTGCGCGGCCGGGCGGTCGGCATGGTGTTCCAGGATCCGATGTCGGCGCTGACGCCCGTGTACACCGTCGGCGATCAGATCGCCGAGGCGATCACGATCCACCAGCCACGGGTGGGCAGGAAGGCCGCCCGCGACCGCGCGGTGGAACTGCTTGAGCTGGTGGGCATTGCGCAGCCGCAGCGACGCGCCCGGGCGTTTCCGCACGAGCTGTCCGGCGGGGAGCGACAGCGCGTGGTCATCGCGATCGCGATCGCCAACGACCCCGACCTGCTGATCTGCGACGAGCCCACCACCGCGTTGGACGTCACCGTGCAGGCGCAGATCCTCGAGGTGCTCAAGACGGCCCGCGACATCACCGGCGCCGGGGTGCTGATCATCACGCACGACCTCGGGGTGGTCGCCGAGCTCGCCGACCGGGCGCTGGTGATGTACGCCGGTCGGGTCGTCGAATCGGCTGCGGTGGCGAGCCTGTACCGGGACCGCCGAATGCCCTACACCGTGGGCCTGTTGGGCTCGGTGCCGCGACTGGACGCCGCCCAGGGCACCCGGTTGGTGCCGATCCCGGGCGCGCCGCCGTCGCTGGCCGGCCTGGATCCGGGGTGCCCGTTCGCCCCGCGCTGCCCGCTGGCGATCGACGAATGCCGTTCACAAGAACCGGAATTGCTGCCCGTCGGCCCCGATCACCGGGCGGCGTGCATCCGCACCGACCAGGTCGACGGGCGCAGCGCAGCCGACATCTACGGGGTGCGCACCCAACCCCACCCGGGCGAGCCGGCCAACTCGCCCGTCGTCGTTCGGGTGCGCGAGCTGTCCAAGACCTATCGGCTGACCAAGGGCGTGTTACGCCGCAGCGCCGGCGAAGTGCGAGCCGTGGACCGGATCAGTTTCCAGCTGCGACAGGGCCGCACCCTGGGCATCGTCGGCGAGTCCGGGTCGGGGAAATCGACCACCCTGCACGAGATCCTGGAACTCGTTGCGCCGCAATCGGGGTCCATCGAGGTGTTGGGCACCGACGTCGCCGCGTTGAGCCCGGCGAGCCGACGCTCGCTGCGACGCGACATCCAGGTGGTCTTCCAGGACCCGGTCGCGTCGCTGGACCCGCGGCTGCCGGTCTTCGAGCTGCTCGCCGAACCGTTGCGGGCCAACGGCTTCGACAAGGACCACACCAACGCGCGCGTCGCCGAGCTGCTCGAGACTGTGGGGCTGCGACGGGCCGACGCGGCCCGCTACCCCGCGGAGTTCTCCGGCGGGCAGAAACAGCGCATCGGTATCGCGCGAGCGCTGGCGCTGCAACCGAAGATCCTCGCGCTCGACGAACCCGTCTCCGCACTCGACGTGTCCATCCAGGCCGGGATCATCAACCTGCTGCTGGACCTGCAAGCGCAATTTCAACTGTCCTATCTGTTTGTCTCCCATGATCTTTCGGTGGTCAAGCATCTCGCCCACGACGTGGCAGTGATGTACGCCGGATCCATCGTGGAGCAGGGCGACAGCAGTCAGGTCTTCGGCAACCCGCAACACGAATACACGCGGCGGCTGCTGGACGCGGTGCCACAACCGAATCCGGGCAGCCGTGGCTAGCGGGCTTGGCTTGGGGCGCTGCGGATTTCGGCCGGCCGCGCTGGTCGCCGCGGTCGTGCTGGCGGTGGCGGGCTGCTCACCGGCCATCAACCTGGTTCCCGAAACCGGGCAGAACGCGCGGATCGGCACCACCAGCGACATCAACCCGCGCGATCCGGCCACCCTGCAGGACGGCGGCAACCTGCGCCTCGCGCTGACCGACTTCCCGCCCAACTTCAACATCTTGCACATCGACGGAAACTCCGCCGACGTTTCGGCGATGATGAAGGCCACCTTGCCGCGGGCCTTCGTCATCGGCCCGGACGGCTCGACCACGGTGGACACCGACTACTTCACCAGCGTCGAACTCACCGGCACCGCACCGCAAGTGGTGACCTACACGATCAATCCCAAGGCGGTGTGGTCGGACGGCACCCCGATCACCTGGGAGGACATCGCCAGCCAGATCCACGCGCTGAGCGGCGCCGACAAGACGTTCGAGATCGCCGGGTCCAGCGGGGCCGAGCGCGTCGCCTCGGTGACCCGCGGCGTCGACGACCGGCAGGCCGTCGTCACCTTCGCCAAGCCGTATGCCGAGTGGCGCGGCATGTTCGCGGGCAACGGCATGCTGCTGCCCAAGAGCATGACCGCCACGCCGGAGGCGTTCAACAAGGGTCAGCTCGAGGGGCCCGGACCGTCGGCCGGCCCGTTCATCGTGTCGTCACTGGATCGCACCACGCAGCGGATCGTGTTGAGCCGCAACCCGAAATGGTGGGGGACGCGGCCGCGCCTGGACAGCATCACCTACCTGGTACTCGACGACGCCGCACGGCTGCCGGCGCTGCAGAACAACACGATCGACGCCACCGGGGTCGGCACCCTCGATCAGCTGACCATCGCCGAGCACACCGCGGGCATCTCGATCCGGCGCGCCCCCGCCCCGGCCTGGTCCCACTTCACCTTCAACGGCGCCCCCGGCTCGATCCTGGCCGACCGGGCGCTGCGCGTCGCGGTGTCCAAGGGCATCGATCGGCAGACCATCGCCAAGGTGGTGCAGTACGGCCTCACCAGCAACCCGGTGGCGCTGGGCAATCACATCTACGTCGCCGGACAACAGGGCTATCAGGACAACAGCACGACGGTTCCCTACGACCCGGCCGCGGCCGGCCGGGAGCTCGACGCGTTGGGCTGGAAGCTGCACGGCCGGTTCCGCGAGAAGGACGGGCGGCAGCTGGTCATCCGCGATCTCTTCTACGACGCCCAGGGCAGCCGGCAGTTCGCCCAGATCGCGCAGCACAGCCTGGCCCAAATCGGCGTCAGGCTCGAACTCGTCGCCCGCGCGGGCAGCGGATTCTTCACCAACTACATCAACGTCGGCGCCTTCGACATGGCCCAATTCGGTTGGCTCGGTGACGCATTCCCGCTCTCGGCGCTGACCCAGATCTACAAGTCCGACGGGGAGAGCAACTTCGGCAAGATCGGCAGCCCGCAGATCGACGCCGCCATCGAACGCACCCTACAAGAGCTCGATCCGGACAAGGCGCGCGCCCTGGCCAACGACCTGGACAAGCTGATCTGGGCGGAAGGGTTCAGCCTGCCGCTGACGCAGTCGCCCGGTGACGTCGCGGTACGCAGCACGCTGGCGAACTTCGGCGCCGCGGGTCTGGGCGATCTGAACTACACCGCGATCGGGTTCACCCGCAGCTGAGCCGGCGCCGCAGCGGCGCCGGGATCGGCAGCGCGCCCTCGATCATGGCGGCCGCCGCGATCAGGGCCCACAGCAGCCGCACCTCGGGGCGTGGCGGAAGCGCGTTCAGGGTGCAGGCCCGGGCGGCGAGTCCGGCCAGGTCGCCGCGCAGCACCGCGTCGGCGCTGGCCAGCGCGACGGCCTCGTGGAAATCGAGCGCGCTGTGCGCCATGTCCGGCAGGCTCAGCAGCACCGCATGGGGCAGTAGCGACGCGACGCGCTCGGCGACCGCCGGTGGGGTGATGAGGTCGCGACCGCCGGACACCACCGCGGTGGGCCAGTCGAAGCTCGGCATCTCGGCCGGCAGGTCGTAGGGCTCGTCCTCGAAAGTCGCTGTCTGCGTGCGTACTTCGCGTTCTGCCACGGCGGGGTCAAGCGGCAGACCGTCCGGTTCGGCGGCATAGTCCAGCTCGCGAAGCGCGATGCGGCTCACCAGGTCCTCTTCATACCGAAACGGCAGGTTGCGCAGGGTGGTGAAGCGGGAAAGCGTCCACCACAACAGTTTTCGGCCATCCAGCAGCAGGTCGAGTTGCCGCTCGAGCAGCCGCGCCCCGCCGTAGCCGTAGATCGTCGCCACCACCTGTGTCGCCGTCGCGGTCATCAGCCCGGCGTCGACAAGTTTGCGCATTTTCGGTGCCAGCGAAGCGGTTTCGGGGCTGTCGCCGCGCAGCAGCAGCCGGCGAATCGCCCGGCGCACGATCACAATGTCGTGCCGGGACAGCAGCGGCGAATCGAGCACCATCCCGTGCACCCGGGCGGGATGACGCACGCCCACGCCGGACGCGATGTAGGTGCCGTACGACGCGCCGTAGACCACCGCCGAATCCACGCGGGCGTCGTCGAGCACCGCCGCCACGTCGTCGACCACCTGATTGACCGTCATCGCCTCCGGCGGCAGGTCGGCGCCGGCGTCGTCGTGACGCGACATCCCCACCCCGCGGTGTTCGATCATGATGACGTCGAGACCGGCCGCAGCGGCGCGCCGGCGCAGCCCCTTGTACATCTGCACCGACGCCACGCCCGGCCCGCCGGGGATGATGACCACCGGGTGGCGGGACTTGCGGCCGGCGCGCACGTAGTACAGGTCGAACTCGTCGGCGGTGTCCGGCGAGATCGGCCGGCGCACGGCGCGCACACCGGGCAGTTTCGCCAGCCGCTGCTGCATGCGCCGCCGCTTTGCGTTCATCGTCATTCGGGTCGGACCGCCATGGTCCCATTCTGCAGGCGGGGCCGGCCGGCGGCTCGGCCGCGCGGGCTAAGCGCTGAGGTCGATGCGGTGCGCGCCCTTGACGCCGTCGTACCGGTCCGGGCTGCAGGTGAGCACGATCACCTGCCCGTGGCTTCCCACGCTGTCGAACAGCTGCCCCATCTTGGCCAGCCGGTCCGGGTCGGTGAAACCGAGCGCGTCGTCGACCACCACCGGGACGGCGTCCTCCTTGGCGACCAGCGCGGCGCCGGCCAGCCGTGCCAGGATGCCCAGCTGCTCCTTGGCGCCGCCGGACAGGGACTCGTAGGGCACGGTGATGCCGTTGAGGGTGCGGCTGCGGATGCACAGGTCGCTGTCGATGTCGACTTCGAAGGTGGGGCCGAACACCGGACGGCCGAGCCGCTGCAATTCCGCGCGGTAGGGCTCGACGTAACGCTGCCGGGTGGTGTCGCGGTGCCGCGTCATGACCGAGCGCAGCAGCTGGGCGGCGCGGGCCCGGCGGCCGACTTGGCTGTGCTCGCTGGCGGCGTGCTCGCGCTCCGTTTCCGCGGCGTCGAGCTTGCCCTGGCGCCCCTCGCTGCCGAAGACGGACAGCTCGATCGTCACCTCGCGCAGCGCGCCGGCCGCTTCTTCGTAGCGCTCCCGCAGCGACTCGGATTCCTGTGTGGCATCGGCTAATTCGGCGGCGACGGAGTCCGGAGACGCCGCGGCCAGGGCGTCGGCGAGTTCGGCGACCCGACGTTCGGCGGCCTGCTCGGCGCGCAGCGCCGCATCGGCTGACGCCGCCAGCTCCTCGTCGCCGACCGACGCGCGCTCGGCGGCCAGCCGACCGGTGGCCGCGTCCAGCTCGGCCCGCAGGGTGTCCAGCCTGTTCTGCAGAACCGTTGCCGCCGTGGCGGTTTCGGCAAGCCTGGCGGCCGCTGCGGTGGCGGCCTGACGGCGCGTGACGCATTCGGCCGACGCGCAGGCGCGGGCCTGCGCGAGCGCTTCGAGTTCGGTGCGGGCGGCGGCGAGGTCGGCGGCCCCACCCGTCGGCGCGGCCGGCTGCTCCGGATGCTCGGCGCGCAGCCGGGCCAGCCGCGACCGCAGCTCGTCGAGCGGCTCGTCGCCGCACAATCCGGCCAGGGTGGCGCCGAGCTGGTCGCGAGTGCCCTGCAGCTCGCGGCGCCGCTGGTCGGCGGATCGGGCGGCGCCAAGGTCGGCAACGGCACCCGCCGTCAGCGCTGCGGCCAGTTCTTGTTGCGCCGCAGCGTGTTTCGCTTGCACATCCAGGGTGGTCGCGCCCGGGGTGACGCGGGCGGTCAGCACACCGGGAACCTCGACCGCGGTGGGCCCGACGGCGGTGATCGACCAGCTCTGCCCCGCCGGCAGGGACACCTGCCGGTCGCCGATCACCAGGTGAATGTCGGCTACCGCGGTGAATTCGACGGCCGCCGACGTCGACGCCAACTGGTCGCCGATGCGGTCGACCGCGGCGGCGGCGTCCTCGATGCGGCGCAGCAACTCCTCGGTGACCGCGATGGTGCTCAGCTCGGCGCTGATGCGCTCGCGATCGCGCTGGATGGCATCAATTTTGTCCAGCCGGGCGGCCAACCGGTCGGCCTCCTCGCGGCCGGCCGACCGCTCGACGGTGCGCTGCGCCTCCTGCACCCGGCGCTCCAGCTCGGCCAGGGCCTCGGTGGCGTGCTGCAGCGCGGTGTCGCAGGCCTGCGCGTCGGCCTGGGCCACCGCGTGGTCGGCCGCGGCCTGCTGGACCTGAGCATGTGTCTGCGTGACGGCGGCGGCCCGGGTGTCGATGTCGGCGAGCAGTTGTAGCCGGCCGGAGTGGGCCTGGGCCGCCGCGGCTTTGGTGGCCGCCGCGGCCTCGGCGACCAGCTGGGCTTCCCGGCGCTGGGCGGTGAGCTCGGCGATCCGGTCGGCGGCCTGCCGCGCGGCCGTCACTCGCGGGCCGGCGGCGATGCGCCGCTGGGACAGGTCGGCCACCTGTTCGGTCAACGCGGCGTGGCGGGACACCCGCTCGTCGACCTCGGCGACGGCGGCCGCGCATTCGGCGACGGCGGCCTCGGCGTCGGCAAGCCGGGCGATCGCGGCGGCCCACTCCCCCGTCGGGCGTCCGGTCGGGGTGAAATAGCGCGCGTATTCGGCGTCGATGCGTTCGATGAGCAACGGCTCGGTGCCGCACAGCCCGCCGCTGTCGCCGGCGGCGACGTCGAGCGCGCGGGACAGCGCGTCGCACCCCGACAGATCCACCGCGGCGGTCGACGCCGCCTGCAGCACGCGCTGGGCATGCCACAGGTCGCTGTCCACCGTCTCGGCCAGCATCGCCCGGACCCGTTCGTGGGCTTCGTCGCCGGTCAGCTGTTCGCGGTACGGCGTGATCACCGTCAGCTCCGTCTCACACTTTTTGTGGAACCGTTTGCGGTAGACGAATCGGTATGGGCCGCAACTGATTTCGGCCGAAACCTCGGCACCCACGTCGCTGTGGGTGGGCTTGACCTGTTTGACTTCCTTCTTGGTGGAGCGGTCCTTGGCCTCCAGCAGCAGATCCAGGGCCTCGATCATCGACGACTTGCCGATCTCGTTGGCGCCGCACACCACCACCACACCGTGGTCGGGGAATTCGATTTCCCGGTGCGCGATGCCGCGGTAGTTCGTCAGGGTCAGCCGGTGCAGCTTCACGCCGCGCCCCGATCGGCGAGCCGTAACAGCAGCGCCAGCGCCCCCTGCGCGTCGGCGGCGGTGTCGGAATCCTGTTGGCGCGCGGTCGCCACCAGCTCCTCGACCGCGGCGGCGGCGAAGCCTCCGATGCCCAGGTCGCTGAATTCGCCGTCGGCCGGGATCACGGCCAGCTCGGTGTGGCTGTCCCAGGTGCGCAGGTGGGCGAACAGCCGCGCATACTTGTCCAGGCAGGCGTCCAGCGCGGCGCGGTCGGTGACGGTCAGCGAACCGGTCAGCGCCAGGCGCACCACGGTTCGGTCCTTGTTGGTCATCAGGTCCAAATTCATGTCCAGGTCGGCGATGTCGCGGCTGCTGTCGACCTGCCGGTGCAGCGTGACGAATCGCCAGCATCCGACGCGCCGGGCGGTCACCGAGACGGGGCGGCGCGGATCGGCCTCGTCGATGTCGACGATCAGCACATGGCCCGGGTCGGCTTCCACGTCGTCGAAGTTGGTGACTTCCGGCGAGCCCGAGTACCACACCCGGCCGCTGCGGCCGACCTGGGTCAGCGAGTGCTTGTCGCCCAGCGCCACGTAGTGCACGGCGCCGCGGGTCAGCGCGTCCTCGAGCTTGGCGAGCCGGATCAGCGAGGGTTTGTCCCGATCGGGGTCCAGGACGTCAACCCCGCCGTGCCCGACGAGGATTCGGGTGTCGTCGGTCTCGGGCAGGCCGTCGAGAACCTCGCCGACCAGGTCGGTGGTGGGCACCTTGGACCGCCACGGCGCCGCGACGAGCTGCAGCCCGGGGCGGACCGGGTGAACGCCGGCCTGATCGAGCACCGTCACGTTGTGGGGACGTTCGGCGGTGAACAGCGCACTGGTGTACACCGACGAGGCGTCCAGCGGGTCGTGGTTGCCCGGGAGCAAATACACCGGAATTCCGATGGCGCGCATGGCTTCCAGTGACTGCCCGACCACCTTCGGCGGAAGCTGGTTGTGCTCGAACACGTCGCCCGACACGACGACGAACTCGGCGCCGACCTCCGCCGCGAGCGCGCCCAGCCCGGCGACCGCGTCGCGGCGGGCCGCCGAATAGCGGGGCTGGGCATCACCGGCGAGGAAGTGCCGCGTCATGCCCAGCTGCCAGTCGGCGGTGTGCAGGAATCGCATGCCGGCGACCCCCTTTCGAAGTGCGTGTTTATCAGGGCATCGCGAGTTTAGGTCTGCGCACCGACAAGACGCGGGACGTCGATCGGCAGGTCTCGAAGGGAGAATCCGCCGGGTCTCGATGGGGCGGGCTTGATCGCCGGTTGGGGTCGTGGGCCACCGGCACGCTCGGAGGCGCCCGACTAAATCTCTTATGTCACTTTCGTTTCTGTGGTCACATTGCGGGCTTTTCTGTCGGTGGGCTGCCCTAGTTTCGGGGGCATGAGTTCGGGCGGCATCATCGATCGGGACGCGATCAGCGCGGCCTTCGATGCGCTCGATGCCGCGCTCGACGGCGTGGCGGCGCTCGGTTTCGACGGCTTGACCCCGCGGGAATGCCTGGCGCTATTGGGGCGCTGCGAAAAAGCCCGACGGCGCCTGCCCGTCGCCGAACACCAGCTGATCAATCTCGTTGCCCGACAAGCCAGCCCGGCGGAGTTGGGTGGCCGGCTTTCGCATGCGATCGCCGAGGCGACGCTGATCAGCCGCGCCGAGGCCGCCCGGCGGGTGCACACCGCCGCCGACCTGGGCCCCCGCGTCGGGCTGACCGGGGAACCGTTGCCTCCGCTGCTGGCGGCCACCGCGGCCGCACAACGGGCCGGGTCGTTGGGTCCCGAGCAGGTGGCCGTGATCCGCAAGTTCTGCCACCAGTTGCCCGGCTGGATCGACCAGGCGACCCGGGAGCGCGCCGAAACCGACCTCGCCAGGGAAGGCACCCGGTATCGGCCCGAACACCTCGCCGCGTTGGCCGGCACGCTGGCCGATTGCCTCAACCCCGACGGCCTCTACCGCGACGAGGACCGCGCCCGCCGCCGCAGCCTCACCCTCGGCAACCAACACGCCGATGGCATGTCCGAACTCCGCGGCTGGCTATCCCCCGAACTGCGCGCCACCCTCGAGGCGGTGCTGGCCAAACTCGCCGCCCCCGGCATGTGCAACCCCCTCGATGAAAACCCGTGCGTGGACGGCAATCCCACCGAGCAGGCCATCGAGGGGGACACCCGCTCGGCGGCCCAGCGCAACCACGATGGGCTGCTGGCCGGCCTGCGCGCCCTGCTCGCCTCAGGAAACCTCGGCCAACACAACGGACTCCCGGCCTCCATCATCGTCACCACCACCCTGGCCGACCTCGAAACCGCCGCCGGCAAAGGGCTCACCGGCGGCGGCACCCTGCTGCCCATCTCCGATGTGATCCGGCTATCCCGGCACGCCCACCACTACCTGGCCATCTTCGACCACGGCAAAGCCCTGGCCCTGTATCACACCAAACGCCTGGCCTCCCCCGCACAGCGCATCGTGTTATACGCCAAAGACCGCGGCTGCACCGCCCCCGGCTGCACCGTGCCCGGCTACTACGCCGAAGTGCACCACTGCACCGACTACGCCACCTGCCACACCACCGACATCAACGACCTGACCTTCGCCTGCGGACCCCACCACCGCCTCCTACAACCCGGCGCCTGGACCACCCACAAAAACGCCAAAGGCGAAACCCAATGGCTCCCACCACCCCACCTAGACCGAAACCAACCCCGCACCAACACCTTCCACCACCCCGAAAAACTCCTCCGGGGTGAGTACGGCGAGGACGAAGTTGACGGCGAACAAGAAGCCGACCAGGGTGACGACCACGCGGCCTGATCGACCCTGCCGCCGTCTAATCTGATTGGCCGTGACCGGCCGACGCACCCTGCTGTTGATGCGGCACGCGAAGTCGGACTACCCCGACGGCGTCGCCGACCATGATCGGCCGCTGGCGCCGCGCGGCATCCGGCAGGCCGGCCTGGCCGGCGACTGGCTGCGCGCCGGCGCGCCCGCCATCGATGCCGTGCTGTGCTCCACCGCGACGCGCACCCGGGAGACGCTGCGCAACACCCACATCGAGGCGCCGGTGCGATATAGCGAGCGGCTCTACGCCAGCACCCCGGGCATCGTCATCGACGAGATCAACACGGTGGGCGACGACGTCAGCACGCTGCTCGTCATCGGACACGAGCCGACGATGTCGGCCCTTGCGCTCGGCCTGGGCGGCGGCAGGGGCGCCAATCCCGCTGCGGCCGAACGCATCTCGAACAAGTTTCCGACGTCGGCGATCGCGGTGCTCGCGGTGCCGTGCCGGTGGACGGAGCTGGAACTCGGGGCGGCGACGCTGAGCGACTTCGTCGTTGCGCGCTGAGGCTCATCGGCCGAGCCAAGGTGAGGCTAGGAATTGGTCGCCAGCGTCAGCTCCATCAGCTTGATGGCCTGGCCGCAGGCGTCGATGCCGGGTGCCTGCGGGTTGACCCACCACCCGACCACCCCGGCGGCGTCGCTCGCCACCCCGCAGGCGCCGTTGGGGTCGTCGGGGCGCATCACGATCGAATCGATCCCGGCGATGTTGCGGGTCTCGATCTTGTACTTCAAGAACTCGGCGACCTTGCGCTCGTTGGACAGGCTGCCCTGCTCGAACCAGAACCGGGTGATGTCGATCAGCCCCGCCGGGTTGGCGGCCTGCCACCGGCAGATCGCGCCGACGAAGGTGCTCTGGATGTCGAGCGGGTCCGCACCCACGGTCTTGGCCAGGATGTCGCTGGTCAACACCTCACATTCCTTGAGCAGGTTGGGGTACTGCTGCTGGGAATTGTTGTTGCGGGGAACGTTGCCGCCCGCCTTGACGGCGTTGCCCGCGATCGAGCGGGAACAGCCCGTCAGCACCAGCAGCGCGAGGAACAACACGGTCGCCGCGGCGCGAGCGGTGCTGCGGCGCGGTCCGGGACGCATCATGGCCATCATTTCGAGTTCGCAATCGATTGCCGGGCCAGTTCCTTGGCGATGTCGCAGGGCGGCGGGAACGGCTTCTGACTGAAGCTGATCGACCATTCGATGAAGTCATCGGAGAACTGGATGCCCACCTCGCACAGCGAATCACCCAGGTTGGGCTCGTTGCCGACGGCGATGAAGCCGCTGTGGCCGTTGATGTTGATGTCGTCGACGCTGGCGCGGGAGAGCTCCTCGGTCTTGCGCTCGCGCCCGATCGGGCTGCCGCGGTACCAGGAGAAGGAGAAGTGCGGCCCGAGGATTCCGCCGCCCGCGAGCCACTGGCATCCGACGGAGTTGCGCGCGGTGTTGATCAGGCCGCTCACCTTGGTCAATTCCGCGACCGTCTGGTCGCTGATGCCGCCGCACTGCGGGAACATCGGCCCGTGGTTGCCCTGGCCGTTCTGCGGCGCCGACGACGTCGTCGCCCCGGGTTTGGAGCCGCCGGAGTCGGAGCAGGCCGCGGTCGCGGGGATCAGGATCGTCAAGGCTGACGCGACGAGAGCCAGCGCCCTCGTGTTACGCCGCACCGCCACCCTGCTTCCGTTCTGCCCGCTGCTGGTCCACACGATGCACTGTAGCGGCCGCCCAGCGGGTCAACCACCGACGCGCCTGAGCAGGTATTTCGGCGCCGCCGGCGACGAGCCTTGACGCGGTGACGATCCGGCGGCGACGCGGCCGGCCGGGCGCGGGGTGTGCGACAGTTACCCCATGCTCCTGGCACTGCTGCGCCAGTACATCCAGCCGTACCGGCGGCTGGTGGCGGTGCTGATGGCGCTGCAGGTCATCAGCAATCTGGCGTCGCTGTATCTGCCGACGGTCAACGCCGCCATCATCGACGAGGGCGTCGCCAAGGGCGACACCTCCACCATCGTGCGGCTCGGCGTGGTGATGCTCGGGGTCACCGCAGTGCAGGCGTTGTGCGCGGTGGGCGCGGTCTATTTCGGCTCGCGCACCGGGATGGGCTTCGGCCGCGACCTGCGCGCGGCGATGTTCGAGCACGTCATCACCTTCTCCGAGCGGGAGACCGCCCGCTTCGGGGCGCCCACCCTGCTGACGCGCAGCACCAACGACGTGCGCCAGATTCAGTACCTGGTGCAGATAACGGCCACCGTGCTGGTGACCGCCCCGATCATGTGCCTCGGCGGAATCGTGATGGCCATCCACCAAGAGGCCGCCCTGACCTGGCTGCTGCTTATCAGCGTCCCGGTGATGGCGTTGACCAACTACTGGGTGATGTCGCACATGCTTCCCCTCTTCCGCCGCATGCAGGCCCTGATCGACGGCGTCAACCGGGTGATGCGCGACCAGCTGTCCGGTGTGCGGGTGGTACGGGCGTTCGCCCGGGAGGATTTCGAGCGGGACCGCTTCGACCGGGCCAACGCCACGCTGTCGAATACCGCGCTGGCGGCGGGCAATTGGCAGGCGTTGATGCTGCCGGTGACCACCCTGACCATCAACGTGTCCAGCGTCGCGCTGATCTGGTTCGGCGGGCTGCGCATCGACCACGGCCAGATGCAGGTCGGCTCGCTGACCGCCTTCCTGGCCTACTTCACCCAGATCCTGATGGCGGTGTTGATGGCGACGATGACGCTGGTGGTGTTGCCGCGCGCGTCGGTGTGCGCCGAACGGATCACCGAGGTGCTGTCCACCGGCGCCGCCGTCGCCGACCCGGCCAGCCCGAAGTCCCCGCCGGGGGCGATCACCGGGATCGTGCGACTGGACCGTGCGACGTTCACCTACCCCGGCGCCGACCGTCCGGTGCTGCAAGACATTTCGCTGACCGCGCGACCCGGAACCACCACCGCGATCGTCGGCAGCACCGGTTCGGGGAAGTCGACGCTGATCTCGTTGATCTGCCGGCTCTACGACGTGACCGGCGGAGCCGTCCAGATCGACGGCATCGACGTGCGTGACTACCGCACCGAGCGGCTGTGGTCGGCGATCGGTCTGGTCCCCCAACGCGGCTACCTGTTCTCCGGGACGGTCGCGGACAACCTGCGCTACGGCAGGGCCGATGCGACCGAGCAGCAGATGTGGGAGGCGTTGCGGGTGGCCGCCGCCGACGATTTCGTGGGTGCGCACCCCGACGGCCTGCACATGCGGGTCGCCCAGGGCGGCATCAACTTCTCGGGCGGGCAGCGGCAACGACTCGCCATCGCCCGGGCGGTCATCCGCCGCCCGGCCATCTACCTGTTCGACGATTCGTTCGCCGCGCTCGACGCCCGCACCGACTCTCGGGTTCGTGCCGCGCTGCGCGAGATAACCTGTGACGCCACCGTTATCGTTGTCACGCAACGTGTTTCGATCGCCGCGACCGCCGATCAGGTGGTGGTGATCGACGACGGAAAGGTGGCGGGTGCCGGCACGCACGATGCGCTGCTCACCGATTGCGCCGTCTACGCCGAGTTCGCCGACTCGCAGTCGGTGGGGGCAGTGCCGTCGGGTCACACCGGGAGCACCCCATGACGACGACCACCCGCCCGGCGCCCCCGGCTCCCGCCGGGCGGTCCCGCGATTTCTGGGGCTCGGCCGCCCGGCTGGTCAAACAGCTTGCGCCGCAACGTCGGACGGCCATCGCGGTGATCACGCTGGGCATCGCCGGCACGGTGATCGGGGTGATGGTTCCGCGGATTCTGGGGCACGCCACCGACCTGCTGTTCAACGGCGTCGTCGGCCGCCAACTGCCCGCCGGGATCAGCAAGGCGCAGGCGGTCGCCGCGGCGCGCAGCCGCGGGCAGAACACCTTCGCCGACTTGCTGTCCGGGATGAACGTGGTGCCGGGCCGCGGGGTGGACTTCGGCGCGGTCGCACGCACGCTGGCGCTGGCGCTGCTCCTCTATCTCGTTTCGGCACTGTTGATTTGGGTGCAGGCGCGGCTGCTCAACCGCACGGTGCAACGCACCATGGTGGCGCTGCGTTCCGCCGTCGAGGACAAGGTGCACCGGCTGCCGCTGGCGTACTTCGACGGGCGTCAGCGCGGTGAGCTACTCAGCCGGGTCACCAACGACATCGACAACATCCAGTCGTCGCTGTCGATGACGATCAGCCAGCTGCTGACGTCGGTGCTCACCGTGCTGACGGTGCTGGCGATGATGCTGTCCATCTCACCACTGCTCGCCGGCATCACCCTGCTGACGGTGCCGCTGTCGCTGCTGGCGACGCGGGTGATCGTGCGGCGTTCGCAGCGTCTGTTCGTCGCCCAGTGGACGAGCGTCGGGCGGCTCAACGCCCACATCGAAGAGACCTACAGCGGCTTCACGGTGGTCCAGACGTTCGGCCACCGGGCCGCCGCCCGGGACCGCTTCCGCGCCCTCAACGACGAGGTCTATCGGGCCAGTTTCGGGGCCCAATTCTTTTCCGGCCTGGTGGCGCCCGCGACGGCGGTGATCGGCAACCTCGGCTACGCCGCGGTCGCCGTCCTGGGCGGCCTGCAGGTGGCCACCGGACAGATCACCCTGGGCAACATCCAGGCCTTCATTCAATATGTGCGGCAATTCAATTCACCGCTGAGCCAACTGGCCGGAATGTACAACACGCTGCAGTCGGGGGTGGCCAGCGCCGAACGCGTCTTCGCCCTGCTCGACGAGCCCGAGGAACCGCCGGACGCACCGCCGGAGGAGAAGCCGACCGCGCCGGGGCCCGCCGGCCGCGACGCAGGAGGAGGCGGACGCGTCGAGTTCGCGCACGTGAGCTTCGCCTACCGCCCGGGCATCCGGGTGATCGACGACCTGTCACTGGTGGCCGAACCGGGCAGCACGGTGGCCATCGTCGGCCCCACCGGGGCCGGCAAGACCACGCTGGTGAATCTGCTGATGCGGTTCTATGACGTTGACGCCGGCCGGATTTCGATCGACGGCGTGGACATCGCCACGATGGACCGGCGGGCGCTTCGGTCGCGAATCGGCATGGTGCTGCAGGACACCTGGCTCTTCGACGGGACGATCGCGGAGAACATCGGCTACGGGCGCCCCGGCGCCGGCGACGACGAGATCGTGGCGGCCGCCAGGGCCGCCTACGTCGACCGCTTCGTCCAGAACCTGCCGGACGGCTACCACACCCGGGTGAGCGGCGACGGCGGCAACCTCAGCGCCGGTGAACGGCAACTCATCACCATCGCGCGCGCGTTTTTGGCCCGTCCGCAGCTGTTGATCCTGGACGAGGCGACCAGCTCGGTCGATACCCGCACCGAGGCCCTGATCGCGCACGCGACCCGCGAACTGCGCCGGGATCGCACGAGTTTCATTATCGCGCACCGTCTTTCGACCATCCGCGATGCCGATCGCATCGCGGTGATCGAGGCGGGCAGGATATTCGAACAGGGCACTCACGCCGAACTGCTGGCCCGGCGCGGTGTGTACTACGCGATGACCCAGGCATAGCGGTGGGCGGACACAGCGACGACGGGCACCGCGATCTGCGCATCGATAAGCAATCGCGTTCGGTACCAAGAAGTTATTGAGAAGTTTCCAAGGAACAAACGCGACGCTGGGATCGTCCTACTCGATAACTGAAAGGGGTGGCAACAATGTTCTCGCGCCGCATCATCACCGTGCTCATCACCGCCGCCATCGGGCTCGCCGCCGTCGGACTGGCCGGACCCGCCGCCGCCCGCACCGTGCAGACCGGCGATGAGATGTTCCTCGCCCAGATGCGAAGCCTCGGCGTCTCTTTCCCGTCGCCGCAGGAGGCCGTGCGGGAGGGCCACCAGGTATGCGCTGAACTGTCCGCCGGCAAGACCCCGACCGCCGTCACCGTCGCCGTCTTCCGGCAGACCAACCTGACTCCCCCGCAGGCGGCCGGCCTGGTCACCGCCGCGACACAGGCCTACTGCCCGCAATTCTCCGGCCAGCCCGCCTAGCCGGTCGCGCGCGGGCCCTTCGGATTCGCAACGAATCCGGCCGCCGGGCGTCACAATCTCCCCTGTGACCTCCCTGCCACCCGACCCCCCGCACGGCAGGTCGAACCCGATGATGGCCAAGCGTCTCGAGTTCGGCCTGCTCGGACCGCTGGAGATGACCGTCGACGGCGACCTGGTGCCCCTGGGCACGCCCAAGCAGCGCGCGGTGCTGGCCATGCTGCTGATGAACCGCAACAACCCCGTCGGCATCGATCGGCTGATCACCGGACTGTGGGACGAGTCGCCGCCGTCGGGGGCGCGGGCCAGCCTCCACTCCTACGTATCCAACCTGCGCAAGCTGCTCAGCAACGCCGGGGTCGACCCTCGCACGGTGCTGGTCGCGGCGCCGCCGGGCTACCGACTCAACATCCCCGACGACCGTTGCGATCTCGGTCGGTTCATCACCGAGAAGACCGCCGGCGTGCAGGCGGCGGCCTCCGGCCGCTTCGAACAGGCCGGCGCGCACCTGGCGGCCGCGTTGGCGCAGTGGCGCGGCCCGGTGCTCGAAGACCTGGCGGAGTTCCGGTTCGTCGGCACCTTCGCCACCTCGCTGGTGGAGGAGAAGATCCTGACCCACATCGCGCAGGCAGAAGCCGAAATAGCTTGTGGCCGTGCGTTTTCCGTAATCACGGAACTGGAATCGCTGACCCGCGAACATCCCTACCGCGAACAGCTGTGGGCGCAGTTGATGACGGCGTACTACCTCACCGACCGTCAGTCCGACGCGTTGGCCGCGTATCGGCGCGTGCAGAAGTCACTCGCCGACGACCTGGGGATCGACCCGGGCCAGAACCTGCGCATGCTCAACGACCGGATCCTGCGCCAGGAACCGCTGGACGCCAAGAAGAATGCCATGACGACCGCCGCGGTCACCGTCACCGTGCTCGAGCACTACACCCTGGCGTCCGGCAGGAACGCCGGAGCCCTGCTGCACGACGCGGCCGGGCGGGCGTTTCCGCTGCGCGGCTCGACGACGATCGGGCGCCTCGACGACAACGACATCGTCCTCGACTCTCCCAAGGTCAGCCGGCACCATGCCGTCATCGTCGACACCGGAACCAGCTACATCATCAACGACCTGCGATCCTCCAACGGCGTGCACGTGCAAGACCAACGAATCCACTCGGCCGCCGTCCTGCAGGACGGCGACCGCATCCGGATCTGCGAGCACGAATTCACTTTCCGGCTGGCCGAAGAGAATCAGCACGCCGGTTAGCTCGGCACCGGGCGGCGGCAATTGTTGCCGTTATCGTGCGGCGCGACGGGCGGGCGCTTACCGTCACGTTGTCGGTCTCGGGTCGAAAGGATGCGCGATGAGCGACGAGCGGTCCTCGAAGGTGGGCTCGATGTTCGGCCCCTACCACCTGAAACGGCTGCTCGGGCGCGGCGGGATGGGTGAGGTTTACGAAGCCGAGCACACCGTCAAGGAGTGGACGGTGGCGGTCAAACTCCTCAACGAAAGCTTCAGCAGCGACCCGGTGTTTCGCGAGCGGATGAAGCGGGAGGCGCGCACCGCCGGTCGTTTGCAGGAACCGCACGTGGTGCCCGTGCACGACTACGGCGAAATCGACGGGCAGATGTTTCTGGAGATGCGCCTGGTCGAGGGCACCGACCTGGACAGCGTGCTCAAACGCTTCGGCCCGCTGCCCCCGCCGCGCGCCGTCGCCATCATCACCCAGATCGCCTCCGCGCTGGATGCCGCCCACGCCGCCGGGGTGATGCACCGCGACGTCAAACCGCAAAACATCCTGGTCACCCGCGACGACTTCGCCTACCTGGTCGACTTCGGCATCGCCAGCGCCACCACCGATGAAAAGCTCACCCAGCTCGGCACGGCGGTCGGGACGTGGAAATACATGGCGCCCGAACGGTTTTCGGACGCCGAGGTCACCTATCGGGCCGACATCTACGCGCTGGCATGCGTGCTGTTCGAGTGCCTGACCGGGTCCGCGCCGTATCGGGCCGACAGCGCCGGGGTGCTGGTCTCGGCGCACGTGATGGACCCCATTCCCGCGCCGAGTGCGCGACGGCCCGGGGTGCCCAAGGCCTTCGACGCGGTGATCGCCCGCGGCATGGCCAAAAAGCCCGAGGATCGCTACGCCAGCGCGGGCGATCTGGCGCTGGCCGCCAAGGAGGCGCTGTCCACCCCCGACCAGGACCGCGCCGCCACCATCCTGCGGCGCAGTCAAGAGGCCGCCCTGCCGGCCGCGGGGCAGCGCGACGCCGGGGCCAGCACGGTGCTGGCGCCACCGCCTGCCGTCAACACCCGGCAGCCCGGTTCCGCTGCGTCACAAGCTGGCCGGGGCTGGACACCGGAGAGCGGCCCGATCCCGGCCGCCGGGCAGCCCGGGCCGCCGTACTACCAGGGCGGCAACGCCAATTGGGCCGCTGCACCAGCACAATTCGCCGGGCCGCCGCCGTGGGGCCGGCCGCCGCCCAAACGGCGGGTGTGGCCGATCGTCGCCGCGGTCGTCGCCGTGCTCGTCGTCATCGCGGGCGGGGTGGGCGTCTGGCTGGTGATCCGGCCCAAACCGGAGCCCCCGCAGGCCGCACCGCTGACCTCCGACCGGCTCGGCGCCCTGCTGCTCAGCGCGTCCGAGGTCAACGCGGTGATGGGCTCCTCGACGATGGAGCCGGGCAAACCGATCACCGCCACCGACAGCTCGTCGGTGACGGTGTCCGTGCCGGACTGCCAGGGCGCGCTGTACACCACCCAGGATCCGGTGTATGCGGGCAGCGGTTACTCGGCGGTGAACGGACTGGTGTCGTCGGAGCCCGGCGACAACTACGACCACTGGGTCAACCAGGCCGTGGTGCTGTTTCCGTCCGCCGACAAGGCCAAGAGCTTCCTGCAGACCTCGCTGCAGAAGTGGAAAGGATGCGCGGGCCAGACGGTGACCGTGACCAACAAGAGCAAGACCTACCGGTGGACGTTCGCGCAGGTTCAGGGCGCCCCGCCGAAGATCACCCTGATGGACACCCAGGAGGGCGCCGACGGCTGGGAGTGCCAGCGCGCGCTCAGCGTTGCCAACAACGTGATCGTCGACATCAACGCCTGCGGATACCGCATCACCGATCAGGGCGATCAGATCGCCGACAAGATCGTCGCCAAGATCGACAACGAGTAAGCGGTCGCCTGCACGCGAATACCCTTGGAGTGCAGTGCTTTTCGCGCTACAGGTCGGGGCCCTGCGCGCGCAGGTCGTCGACCGCGGACATGGCGTCGCGCAGTTGAGCCAGCCACTCCTCGGCGTGTTCACCGACCAGCTTCACCGACCACGCCAGCGCGTCGGCGCGGGACCGGGCGACACCGGCGTCGACCAGCGTGTCGAGCACCTGGCGTTCCGGTTGCTTGAGCCGGGTCATCACGGGTACGGCGATGTGGGTGAACAGGATTCGCTCGGTGCCCGTCTTGGAGCGGACCTCGACTCCCCAGGAAACCTTGCGCCCGTAGCGATCCTGGGCTTCGTCGGCGATGCGCATTCGCTCGGAGCGGGTCTCTTCGCGGAATCGCGATGCCCGGCCGGCTGTGCGGGCCTCGCTCGCCTCCTTCTCGGCGTCGGCCGGCTCGGGGAGCTTTCCGATGACGGTGATCTCCTCGCGGTCGACGATCACCGTCGGGTCGCCGTCGAACCACTGTTCCGGGAGACGCCCGGCGAACCATTCCGCAGCGTCGCTGGCATCGGGCTGCTGGGCCTGCTGCCAGCCGCCGGGGCGGCCGTACCGCCGGTGTGCGTGATGCGCTTTCATGATTACATGATTACACCGTTACGGGTGCAAAGGGAACGGCGGTTCACCGGCAGCGAAAGACGGCCGGTCACGGCCCGGTCACCGCTGCATACCGGGGCCGGTGAACCCGTTGATCTGGGCTGTTCGACGGCGTATTTTGAGTAGCGAAGCAGGCCCGGAAAGCGACCAATTCGAAGCGCCGGAACACGGGGTAGGAATCCGGCCGCGTAGGACACGCGTAAGACGGAGTCAGACGCCCCCTAGAGTCGCGCCGGGCCTGCCCATGTGCGCAGGTTGGCGCGCCGGGCGCTCAGCCGCCGCGGCGGACGCGAAACAGTTTGACCTCGTTCTTGATTCCCTTGAGCCGGCGCGCTCCGGCGAACGAGCCGGAGAACTCGCCGTTGTCCCCGATGACGTCCCAGACCGAATCGGCGACCAGCACCGTGCCCGGCCGGGCCACGGCGGTGACCCGGCTGGCCACGTTGACCGGGCTGCCGAACCAGTCGCCGGCCCGGCTGACCGCGGTCCCGGAGGCCACTCCCGCGCGCAACCGGGGGAACTCGTTGTCGGTGTCGACGGCCTCCACCAGCTTCAGCACCACATCGAGCAACGGCCGCGGCTCGGGGCAGACGAACATCACCGCGTCGCCGATGGTCTTGACGAAGCGGACCGGGGGAACCGTGACGTCCCGGGCGAGGATGGCCAGCCGGTTGGCCAGCTGCCCCAGCTCTTCGGGTGAGACCGCCTCACCGATGCGGGTGAAGCCGACCAGGTCGGCGAACGCGACGGTGATCTGGCGGGCGCCCGGCAGCGGTTTGCCCGCCGCCCGTTCCGCGGCGTTGACCGCCTCGGTCTCCATCATGTGGCGCAGCTGCATGAACAGCATCTGCTGGATCATCGGGCCGAGCAGGGGCGCGATCTGGGTGACCAAAGCCTTTGAGGCCTTGGCGATTTCGAGCTCGGTGGCGCCGGGGCGCATGATCGCCGACAGCGCCGAGTACCGCATCACCTCCGCCGCGCGGGACAAACCCTCGGCTAGCACCTGCGCGACCAGCACCACCTGGTCGGGGTCCAGGCCCACGTCGACGAACCGCTGGGTGAAGGCGGCGGCCTCGCCGTCGGCGCGCATGTGCACGGCGGCGTCGGGATCGTCCACCCGGACCAGGCCGATGGCGCGCTGCACCCGTTGCAGCAACGCCATATCGATGCCGTAGGTCTCGCTGATCTCCCGGGTCGACACGTAGGTGCCGTCGTCGCCGATCAGGTGCCGGGTGGCCAGCAGCAGCGGCGGGTTGGTGGTTCGGATCTCCTCGGCGGTGATGCCCTGTGCGAGCAGCCACCGCACCAGTTCGGCGCGTTCGGTGCGCGCGGTTCCCTGCAGACCGTCGAGCAGATCCTCGATGTCCCGGTCGTCCCCGTCGTGCACGTCGTCAACGTACAACGCGGGCAGGCCATCATGTGAGGTCATGAGCACACCGCTGTTGCGGGGCTTCCCGCCGGTCGTCGACGAGCGGGCCAGGACGCTGATCCTGGGCTCGTTCCCCAGCGCGCAATCGCTGCTGACGGGCCAGTATTACGCCAACCCACGCAACGCGTTCTGGTCGATCACCGGTGAGCTGTTCGGCTTCGACGCCGCCGCGCCCTACCCACGGCGGCTGGCGCAACTGCGCCGCCACCGAATCGCGCTCTGGGATGTGCTGCACGCGTGCCGCCGGGCCGGCAGCGCCGACTCCGCGATCGAGCCAAACAGCTTGGTGGTCAACGATTTCGGCGAGTTCTTCGCCGAACACCCCGGGATCACCCGGGTGTACTTCAACGGGGCCAAGGCCGCCGAGCTCTACCGTCGGCTGGCCACGGCACCCGATCACGTGTGCTTTCAACGGCTGCCGTCGACCAGTCCGGCGCACGTGATGGCGCCGGGCGCCAAACTAGCCGCGTGGGCGGTGCTGCGGAATTCCGCTTAACAGACCGGTGGGCGGCGCAGGGCCCACGGTCGCGCGGCCTCGATCTGCGCCGACAGCGATAACAGGGTCGCCTCGTCGTAGGGCCGCCCGACCAACTGGACCGACATCGGCAGGCCGTCGGCGTCGAAGTCCCACGGCACCACCGCGGCCGGTTGGCCGGTCAGATTCCAGATCTGTTGGTAGGGAACGCACTGCCCGACCCGCAGCAGTGTGGACACCGCGCCGCGGCGTTGATAGGCGCCCACCCGGGACGGGCCGGCCGCGGTGCCGGGGGTGACCACGACGTCGACGTCGTCGAAGATCGCCTGAATCCGCGCGATCAGCGGGCCCTCGCCGGCCCGGATGGCCGCCATCCGGCGGTCCGAGAAGAACGAGCCCATCCGGGCCATGTTGCGGGTGCGTGCCTCCAGCCGCTCCGGATGGGCCAACGAGTCGGCGTCGTCGCAGATCCCGCGCAGGTAGCGGGGCAGATAGTTGCCCAGGATCGCCGCGGCCGGGTACTCGGGGTCGGCCGTGACGACGTCGTGGCCGAGATCGCGCAGCAACGCACCCGCCTGCTGCACCGCCGCCAGCTCCGGCTTGCCGACCCGCACCGGCAGCGGGGTGGGAACCTTGGTGCTCAACGCGATTCGCAGCCGGCCGGGCTCGCGGGTCGCCGCCGCGACGAACTCCCCCTCCGGACCGGGCACCGTGGAGGTCGCGTCGAGGAACACGGCCGCGTCGATCACCGTCCGCGCGATCGGGCCGTTGACGCTCAGGCCGTACCAGGCATCGTCGTGGGGTTCCAGCGACACCCGATCCCGCTGCGGTTTCAGCCCGAACAGGCCGCACCAGGTCGACGGGATGCGGATCGAGCCGCCGCCGTCGGATCCCAACGCCAGCGGCGCCAGCCCGGCCGCCACCGCCGCGGCGCTGCCGCCGCTGCTGCCACCCGGTGTGCGTCGCGGATCCCAAGGGTTACGCGTCGCGCCGAACGTCAGCGACTCGGTGTAGGGCATCATCATCAGCTCGGGCACATTGGTTTTGCCGATGATGACGGCGCCGGCCGCGCGCAGCCGGCGCACCACCTCGGCGTCGGAGCTGACCGCGGGTCCGTGCCCGCCGCTGCCGAAGGTGGTCACCTCCCCGGCGACGTCGACGTCGTCCTTGATCGCGACCGGCACGCCGAGCAGCGGCAGCCGCTCGCCCGCGTCCAGGCGGGACTGCGCCGCCGCGGCCTCGCGCCGGGCCCGGTCGGCGAGCACCACGCGGTAGCAGCGCAGCTGGCTGTCCAGCCGCGCGATCCGCTCCAGGTACACCTCGAGCAGCTCCGGCGCGCTCAGGTCACCGTTGGCCAGCATGCGCGCTTGTGCGGCCGCGCCGGCGAAGGCGAGATCGTTCACCGCCGCAGCGTATCCCGCGGATCGGCCGGGCCGGCGCCGGCGGGGACGAGGCGGTCGCGGGCCAACCAGTACCGTGGGCGACATGTCCTGCGTGTTCTGTGCGATCGTCGCCGGGGAGGCTCCGGCCATCCGGATCTACGAAGACGACGACTACCTGGCGATCCTCGACATCCGCCCGTTCACCCGCGGCCACACGCTGGTGCTGCCGAAGCGGCACAGCGTCGACCTCACCGACACCCCGCCGGAGACGCTGGCCGGGATGGTGACCCTGGGCCAGCGCATCGCCCGGGCCGCCCGCAGCACGGAGCTGGCCGACGCCACCAACATCGCGATCAACGACGGCAGCGCCGCCTTCCAGACGGTCTTCCACATCCACCTGCACGTCCTGCCGCGCCGCAACGGCGACAAGCTGTCGGTGGCCAAGGGAATGCTGCTGCGCCGCGATCCCGACCGCGACGCCACCGGCCAGATCCTGCGCCTGGCGCTGGCCCGCATCGACGCCAATCAGCCGGACTGAGCCCGCCTCGGCCGCCCGCACGCCGCGCCCAACCCTGTCAAAGCCGCACTCCGCGCACGTCGGCAGCGGTTTAATTCCCTGTAACTCGTGGTGAGGTCGATTACCACAGCTAAGGGATGGCTGGAGCGGCGATGAAGCGCTGGGCGGTGAATCCGTGGCGGCGGTCGGGGGTGCCCGCGCGCGTGGGCTGGCTGCTGGCCGGCGGGTACGGCACGGCCGCCCTGCTGGTGCTGCTCTCGTCCGTCCGCGGGTGGCGCGGCCCGTACGGCACCCGGCCGGTCGACGACCTCGTCATGTTTGTGTGCCTGGCCGTCGCGGCGATGTGCGCCGCGCGGGCGGCCCGGGCCGCGTCCGGACGGCGCCGGTACGGCTGGTTGGCGCTGACGACCGCGCTGCTCGGCTGGGCGGTGGGCGAGGTCATCTGGGCGGTCTATGACGTCCGCCCCGAATTCGAACACGCCGCCCACCCGGCGGCGGCCGAGATGGTGTTGCTGCTGTTCCCGGTCGGCGCCATGACGTCGTTGGTGCTGCTGTCCCAGCTGTCCCGGCACAGCCCCCGCCGGCTGCTGCTCGACGGCCTCATCGTCGCGACGTCGCTGTTCGTCATCTCCTGGGTGTTCGTCGTCGAGGCGCAGCTGCGCGAACACACCGGCACCCAGGTGGCGACGCTGGCCGAGGTCTTCAACGACATCGTGCTGATGACCACGGCCATCCTGACGCTGTCCCGGGCGCGACCCGGCGACCGGCCCAGCCGCAGCCTGCTGGCCTGTGGCATCGCCACGATCAGCGTCACCGACATCGCGATGGTCTTCTACACCGGCATCGGCAGCTACCACACCGACGACATCGGCGACCTGGCCCGGGTGGCCGGCGTGGGCACCTTGGCGCTGGCCGGGCTGGCCAGCGTGTACGAGCAGCCGGCGCCGGGGTCGCCGGACGAGATCGAGTTCCGGACCCGGCTGTGGCTGCCCTACCTGCCGCTGATCCTGGCCGCCGCGGTGGGGTGGGGGCACGCGGCGGGCAAAGCCATCCACGAACCCATGCTGGCCGCGTTGGGAATCCTGGTGGCCGCCGTGCTGGCGCGGCAGTTCGTGGTCCTGGTCGACAACCAGAATCTGCTGTCGGAGGTCGCGCGGGAGGCCTTCCGCGACAACCTGACCGGCCTGGCCAACCGGGCGCTGTTCGTGCATCGGCTGGAACAGGCCGTCGCGCGCCGGCATCCCGACGGCACGCCCATCGCCGTGCTGTGCCTGGACCTCGACAACTTCAAGGCGGTCAACGACGCCCTGGGCCATCCCGCCGGCGACGAGCTGCTGGTCCGGGTGGCCGAGCGGCTCACCGCGGCGCTGGGCGACAGCGGCACCATCGCCCGGCTCGGCGGCGACGAGTTCGCGGCCGTCATCGAGGCCTCCGTCGACGAATCCCAAGCGGCCGCGCACCGCATCCTCGAGGCGTTCACCGGGGCCATCCTGATCGACGGCATTCCGATCACCGTGCGGCCGAGCATCGGATTCACGGTGTGCACCGGCGCGTCCACCTGCACCGTCGACCAGCTGTTGCGGCACGCCGACCTGGCCATGTATGCGGCCAAACGCGAAGGGGGCCAATGCATTCGCAGCTTCATGCCGGACCTGCCGCTGCCGTACGCGTTCCCGCCGCCGCCCGGCTCGGCCGCACCGACCGCCGTTGCCGCCGTCGCCGCCGGGGGCAACGGCGCGGCCCCGGCGTCGCCGCCCCAGGTCGCGACCGCGGCCACCTCGTCACCCTCCCCGCATGACGCCGCCCGGCGGCCCCCGCGGGGTATTCGGGCCGCCCTCGGGATGCTGGCCATCGGGGTGGTCGCCTTCAGCGTGTCCAGCGTCGCGCATCCGGACGCCGGGCACGGAATCTTCTCGGCGACGGCGCTGTATTCGGCGCTGAACGCCGTCGCCGCCGGGCTGATCGCGCTGCGCGCCTGCCGGATTCCGGCCGACCGGTGGGCGTGGGCGCTGATCGCCGCCGGCATGGCGTGCTCGGCGGTGGGCGACGTCGTGTACGCGGTGTGGGTGCCCGACGGGCGCTCACCGTCGGTGGCCGACCCGGAGTATCTGGCCTACTACCCGTTCGTCTACGCCGGATTGCTGCTGCTGATGCGGGCCCGGCTCAAGCGGCTGCCGATCGCGGTCCAGCTCGACTCGGTGGTGTGCGCGTTGACGTTGGCCGCGGTGGCCGCGGCGCTGACCGCGGGCCCGCTGCACCAGGCGGCGGTGCACGCACCGAAGACGGTGTGGGTGGGGCTGGCCTACCCGTGGTGCGATCTGATGCTGCTGGCCCTGGCGGCCGGCATGCTGCCGATCTTGGGCTGGCGCAACGAGATTCGCTGGGCGCTGCTGGTGGCGGGGCTGGTTTTGTTCGCGGTCGCCGACGGGGCCTACCTGTTCCAGACGGCGGCCGGATCGTATCGGGTCGGTTCCCTGCTGGACGTGTGCTGGCCCGCGTCGTCGGTGCTCATCGCGATGGCGAGCTGGGCGCCGCCGCCCGCCACGGCGACGCAGGCCCGACGCCGTTTCAGCCCCTATGTCACTCCGGTGGCGTCCACCATTGTGGCGCTGGGAGTGATTGTGCTGGCCCATCATTCGCGTTCGGCCGCCACCCTGGCGGCGTTGAGCCTGGTGGTCGGAGCCGGGCGGTTTTCGCTGACCTTCCGCGACGTGAGCCTGCTGCACAGCCACGACCGGCACGCCATGACCGACGAGCTGACCGCGCTGCCCAACCGGCGCCAGCTGGTGACGGCCCTGCAGGGTTTGCCCGGCTCGGCATCGCCCGGCGCCGGTTCGATGCCGAGCCGGGCAAACCCCCGTCGCGCGCTGTTGTTGTTGAGCCTGAGCGACTTTCACGAGATCACCGAATCGATCGGCCGGCAATTCGGCGATGAGCTGCTGTGCCACATCGCGAATCGATTGGCCGGCAGCGTCCGTCGCGACGACCTGCTCGCCCGGGTGGGCGACGACCAGTTCGCCGTGCTGCTGGCCGACGGCGCCAACCTCACCGCCGCGAGCGCTCAGGCGGGCCGGCTGCTCGAGGCGTTGAGCGAACCGATCGCCCTGGATCCGATCACCGTCCAGGTGGACGGCCGCATCGCCATCGCGCTGTGTCCGGATCACTGCGACCATCCCCGGGAGCTGTTGAGCCGCGCCGAAACCGCGCTGGCGCACGCCAAATCGGCGCGAAGCAAGATCGCGGTCTACGACTCCGCGTTCGAGGCCCACCGCGACAACGACACCAACCTCATCGAGGAACTGCGCACCGCGTTGTTCGACACCGACGAGCTGAAACTGCACTACCAGCCCAAGATCGACGGGCGGGACGGCAGCATCCACAGCGTCGAGGCCGTGCTGCGCTGGCAGCATCCCACCCGCGGGACGTTGCTGCCGGAGGAGTTCCTGCCCGTCGCCGAACGCGCCGGGTTGATGCGCAAGATCTCCAACCGCACGCTGAGCATGGCGTTGCAACAGGTCCGCTCCTGGCGCGAAGAGGGTCTGCGCCTCACCGTCGCGGTCAACCTGTCCACCACCAACCTGCTCGACATCGAGCTCGTCGGCACCGTGGAAAGACTGCTCGCCAACTACGACCTGCCCGCGCACGCGCTCATCCTCGAGATCACCGAGAGCGCGCTGGTGGATTCGGTGCGATCCCGCAACACCGTGACCGCGTTGCAGCGCTTGGGAATTCGCATCTCGATCGACGACTACGGCACCGGCTGGTCGTCACTGGCCCGCCTGCAGGAGGTTTCGGTCGACGAGTTGAAGCTGGACCGCATTTTCGTGGCGCGCCTGGCTCACGACGCACGCTCGGTCGCCATCGTGCGGTCCACGGTGGCGCTGGCGGACAACCTGGGCGCCGACCTGGTCGCCGAGGGCGTCGAGAACGAGGACACCTTGGACGCGCTGCGACGCTACGGCTGCAACATCACCCAGGGCTTCGTGCACACCCCGCCGCTGCCGCCCGACGAGCTGCGGGCCTGGATCGCCAGCCACGCGCCGGATCCCAGCCAGTCCCGGGGGTGAGTTCGCCCGGGAGTCAGAACAGCTCCTTGGCCAGCAGCTCCAGCGTCGCGACCCGGGCCGGCGCGGTGGCGGGGTCGGTCCCGCGGCGGGCCGATGCCACCGGATTCACCATCACCTCGTCGACACCGAACCGCTCGGCGAGCGCCCGAACCTGCTCGGCGGCCTCGGCCGGGCCGCCCAACACCGCGCGCCGCAGCCCGCTGTCCACGATGCGCCGCTGCTCGGCGGTGAGCTCGGCGTGCTCGGCCTCCTCGACCAGCGGCACCGGCCCGAGCGGCTGCCCGGTGCGAAGCTTCGCCATCATCTGCAGGTTGGGCAGCATCAAAGCCGTTGCCTCGTCCCGGGTTTCGGCCACTACGGCGTTGACCGTCAAAAAGGTGAGCGGCTCGGGCGTCAGCGCGCTGGGCCGGAACCGCGACCGGTAGACCTCGAGCGCCTCCTCGGTTCCCTTGCCGGAGAAGTGATGGGCGAACACGTAGGGCAACCCCTTGGCGGCGGCCAGGTGCGCGGAGTACATCGACGAGCCCAGCAGCCACAGCCGCGGCTCGCCGGCGGCGGCAGGGGTGGCCCTGAGCCGGTAGTCCCCCGAGCGCAGCGGCACCACCACGCCGCGCGCGCTCATCAACGCCGCCACGTCGTCGAGGTAGTCGGGGAAGCGCTGGATGTCCTCGTCGCCGCGGCCGCCGCGCAGCGCGTAGGAGGTGACCGGATCGGAGCCGGGCGCCCGGCCGATGCCGAGGTCGATCCGGCCCGGCGCGGCGGCCTCCAGCAGCGCGAACTGCTCGGCCACCGCCAGCGGCGCATGGTTGGGCAGCATCACCCCGCCCGAGCCGAGCCGCAGCCGGGTGGTCTGCGGGGCCAGGTACGCGAGCAGCACCGGCGGGCTGGTGGCGCCCACCGACGGCATGTTGTGGTGCTCGGCCACCCAGTAGCGGGTGAAACCGAGCCGATCGGCGGCCTGCGCCAGCGCCACGGTGGCGGCCAGCGCGTCGCCGGTGGTCTGGTCGGTGCGCACCAGGACGAGATCGAGGACGGAAAGACGCACGCTGGCGTCAACGCGCCGGCGCCGGCAAACCTTCCCGGCGCACGGGCACCCGAGGATCAGTAGTCCTTGAGCGTGATCGAGGCGACGATGCGCTCGAACACCTCCTGCGGTATCGGCGCGCCGCCCGGGATGTTGTCCACCACCAGCCATTGGTTGCGCTGGACGTAGTCGGCGAACTCGCGGTGATAGTTGGCGAAACCGGCTTCATGGTCCTCACCGGCCGCCTTCAGCTCGCCGGCCAGGATGTAGGCGCCCAGCAGCGCGACGCTGGTGCCCTGCCCGGACAGCGGCGAGCAGCAGTACCCGGCGTCGCCGACCAGCGCCACCCGGCCGCGCGACCAGCGGTCCATCTTGATCTGCGACATTTCGTCGAAGTAGAAGTCCGGCGCGGTCCGCATGTACTCCAGCAGCTGCGGGCGCACCCATCCCTCAGCGGCCATCCGCCGCTCCAGCTCGGCGAATTGCGCCTCGGTGTCGCGGTAGTCGAGGCGCAGCTCGGCGTCCATGAAGCCCAGCATGGCCCGGGCCTCGGCGTTGTCGCGGGCGCTGTACACCCCGGCCATGGTGGAGTCCCCGTAGTGCCACATCTGCCAGTAGTCCAGGCCCAGGAAATTGGGCACGGTAAAGATCGCCGCGTGCGTGCCCAACCGCTCGATGAACTCGTCTTCCGGCCCGAACACCAGGCGCCGCACGTTGGAGTGCAAGCCGTCCGCGCCGATCACCAGGTCGAAATCGCGCGGGGCGGCGCGCTCGAAGCTGACGCGGACCGCCGCGCCCCCGTCGTCGAGCGCGGTGATGGTGTCGTCGAACAGGTACTCGGCGGTCCATTGGCTTGCGCCGTAAAGCAATTCGACCAAGTCGTCGCGCAACAACTCGATGTCGGTGCTCTCGATCGGCCCGCCGGTGGGGCCAGAAATCGCGGCTTCGGTGTCCCGGGACAGCTCGTTGCCGTCCCGGTCGACGACCGAGGAGCCCCGGATCTGCGTCTTGCGCTTCGCCGCGGCGGCCAGCAGCCCCATGCGCTCCAGCACGCCCAGCGCCGGTCCGCGCACGTCGATGGCCTGACCACCCGGCCGGGGCCCGCGATGGCGCTCCACCACGGTCACCGAATGGCCATGGCGCCCAAGCCAAAAGGCCGCCGCCGTACCGGCCACGCTGGCACCGGACACCAGCACGTCAGACATGACAACTCACTTGATCCCCGCCAGTCCTTTTGCGTCGCGGAAGACGTCGTCGAGCATTGCTGGTGTCAACCTACCGGTGAACATGTTCTGCTGGCTGGGGTGGTAGCAGCCGAGCAGCCGCACACCGGCCGCCAGCTCGGCGACGACGCCGTGCCCGAACCGGGGCTTGCGCGCGGCCGGCACGCCCGGTAGCCGCAGCGCGATCTGCCAGCCGAAGCCGCCCAGGGCCACCACCACCCGGACATGCTCGGAGATCAGCCGCCATTCGGCCTGCAGCCAGGGCCAGCAGGTGTCCCGCTCGACGGGCGTCGGGGCATTGGCCGGCGGGGCACAGTGCACCGGCGCGACGATGCGAATGTGCTTGGTGCGCAACCCATCCGCCGCGTCGACACTGGTCGGCTGGTTCACCAGACCGGCCCGGTACAGCGCCGCGTACAACTGGTCGCCCGAGCGGTCGCCGGTGAACATCCGGCCGGTCCGGTTGGCGCCGTGCGCGGCGGGCGCCAACCCGACGATCAGCAGCCGGGGCCGCGCCGATCCCCAGCTGGGCACCGGCCGGCCCCAATACGGTTGGTCGGCGAAGGCGCGGCGTTTGACCACCGCGACCTCCTCGCGCCACTCGACCAGCCGCGGGCAGGCCCGGCACACGCTGACCAGCGCGTCGAGTTCGGGAATCGCGCCGGCGTGGCGGGCCAACGCGATCACCTGATCGGCATCGGCGGCCACCGGGGTCTGCGGGGTGGCCGGATCCCCCGGCCATCCGCTACCGGCCGGCACCGGCGAGTCGAACGCCTGGCCGGTACGCGGATGCTCGAGCACACCAACATCCTGCATTCGCGGCCGGCCACCGCGAAATTCAGTGGCCGCCGCGCGGGGTATGCGGTTACATTCTCCCCGCGATCCCCATGCCTGACACGAGCCGCGGCCCGGCCCTTTTGATCTTGTTCGCAACGCTGCTTGCGACGGCGGGCACCGGCATATCGATCGTCGCTTTCCCGTGGCTCGCGTTGCAGCACCGGCACAGCGCCACCGACGCGTCGATCGTGGCCGCGGCCATGACCCTGCCGTTGGTGCTCGCCACATTGATCGCGGGCACCGCGGTCGACTTCTTCGGGCGCCGCCGGGTGTCGCTGGTCTGCGATTGGCTGTCCGGTGCGGCGGTGACGGCGGTGCCGCTGACCGCCTGGATCTTCGGCGCCGCGGCCATCGACGTCGCCGAGCTGGCCGTATTGGCCTTCTGCGCCGCCGCTTTCGACCCGGCCGGGATGACGGCGCGCCAGTCCATGCTGCCCGAGGCCGCCGCGCGGGCCGGCTGGTCGCTGGACCGCACCAACAGCAGCTACGAGGCGATGCTGAATCTGGCTTTCATCGTGGGCCCGGGGCTGGGCGGCTTGCTGATCGCCACGCTGGGCGGCATCAACACGATGTGGGTGACGGCGGGTTGTTTCGCCTTGTCCTTCTTGGCAATTGGGGCGCTACGGCTCGAAGGTGCCGGCAAACCGCCGCGGGCGACCCGCCCGGTCGGGCTGGTGACCGGCATCGCCGAGGGCGTGCGGTTCGTCTGGAACCTGCGGGTGCTGCGCACGCTGGGGCTGATCGACCTGGCCGTGACCGCGCTGTATCTGCCTATGGAAAGCGTGTTGTTCCCCAAGTATTTCGCCGATCAGCACCAGCCGGCCCAGTTGGGTTGGGCGCTGATGGCGCTGGCGCTGGGCGGGGTGGCGGGCGCGCTGGGCTATGGCGTGCTGTCAGCACGGCTGCGGCGGCGGACGGCGGTGCTGACGGCGACGCTCACCTTCGGGGCGACGACGGCCGGTATCGCGGTGCTGCCGCCGTTGCCCGTGATCCTGGGGCTGTGCGCCGTCACCGGCGTGGTGTACGGCCCGATCCAGCCGATCTATAACTTCGTCATGCAGACCCGGGCGCCGCATCACCTGCGGGGCCGGGTGGTCGGGGTGATGGCCGGACTGACCTACGCGGCGGGGCCGCTGGGCCTGTTGGTCGCCGGCCCACTGGCCGACGCCGCCGGCCTGAAGGCCACCTTTTTGACCTTGGCGGTGCCGATCCTGGCGATCGGTGTCGTGGCCTGCGGCCTGCCGTCGCTGCGCGAACTGGACCGGGCACCGCAGTTCGCCGACGACCCGGGTCCGTGAGGCGGGCTTAGGATCGGGCGGTGAGCTCCGAAGCCTTGGCCAGCCTGATCGCCGACCTGCCCGACGGGACTGTGGTCACCGACCCGACGGTGACCGAGGGCTACCGCCAGGACCGCGCGTTCGACCCGTCGGCCGGAAAACCGCTGGCCGTGGTGCGGCCGCGGCGCACCGAGGAGGTGCAGACCGTGCTGCGCTGGGCGAGCGCGCACGGCGTCCCGGTGGTGACCCGCGGGGCCGGCAGCGGCCTGTCCGGCGGTGCGACCGCCCTGGACAACGGCATCGTGCTCTCGACGGAGAAGATGCGCGACATCACCGTCGACCCGGTGACCCGCACGGCGGTCTGCCAGCCGGGGCTGTTCAACGCCGAGGTGAAGAAGGCGGCCGCCGAGCACGGCCTGTGGTATCCGCCGGACCCGTCGTCGTTCGAGATCTGCAGCATCGGCGGCAACATCGCCACCAACGCCGGCGGCCTGTGCTGCGTGAAGTACGGCGTGACCACCGACTACGTGCTGGGCATGCAGGTGGTGCTGGCCGACGGCACCGCCGTTCGGCTCGGCGGGCCGCGGCTCAAGGACGTCGCGGGGCTGTCGTTGACGAAGCTGTTCGTCGGCAGCGAGGGCACCCTGGGCGTCATCACCGAGGTGACGCTGCGGCTGGTGCCCAAGCAGAACACCTCCAGCGTCGTGGTGGCCAGCTTCGCCACGGTCGAGGATGCGGTCGGCGCGGTGCTCGGCGTCACCGGGCGGCTGCGCCCGTCGATGCTGGAGTTCATGGACTCCGTCGCGATCAACGCCGTCGAGGACACCCTGCGGATGGACCTGGACCGCGGCGCGGCCGCGATGCTGGTCGCCGGGTCCGACGAGCGTGGCCGCGCCGGCAGCGAGGACGCCGAGATCATGGCCAAGGTGTTCGCGGAAAACGCTGCGACGGAAGTGTTTTCGACCGACGACCCGGACGAGGGCGAAGCGTTCGTCGTCGCCCGCCGATTCTGCATTCCGGCCGTGGAGGCCAAGGGGTCGTTGCTGCTCGAAGACGTCGGGGTGCCGCTTCCGGCGCTGGGCCGGCTGGTCACCGGGATCGCGGCCATCGCCGCCGAACGTGACCTGATGATCTCGGTGATCGCCCACGCCGGCGACGGCAACACCCACCCGTTGATCGTCTACGACCCCGCCGATGCCGACATGACCGAGCGCGCACACCTGGCGTTCGGCGAGATCATGGACCTGGCCGTCGGCCTGGGCGGCACCATCACCGGCGAGCACGGCGTCGGCCGGCTGAAGCGGCCCTGGCTGGCCGGCTACCTGGGGCCCGAGGTGATGGACCTCAACCGGCGGATCAAGCAGGCGCTGGACCCGCAGGGCATCTTGAACCCCGGCTCGGGGATCTGAGCTGTTTGTTGCCAAGTTGGCGCCGAGCGTCACGCTAGCGTGGCTTCGCCCGCCGAGCGTCACGCCAGCGTGACGGGAGGCCACGACGGGGTTGACACAGCGCCCGTAACTGTCGTACGAATGAGACATGACATCGACTGTGTCTCACAACGTGCCGGTGGCGTTCGAGTTGCCCAACGCCGACACCTGGGCCGACCCGTGGCCGATGTACCGCGCGCTGCGTGACCACGACCCGGTGCACCACGTCGTCCCGCCCAAGCGCCCGGAGCACGACTACTACGTGCTGTCCCGGCACGCCGACGTGTGGGCCGCGGCCCGCGACCACGAAACCTTCTCCTCGGCGAAGGGTTTGACGGTCAACTATGACGACCTGGAACTCATTGGGCTGCAAGACAATCCGCCGTTCGTGATGCAGGACCCACCGGTGCACACCGAGTTTCGCAAGCTGGTGTCGCGCGGCTTCACGCCGCGGCAGGTCGAGGCGGTGGAGCCCAAGGTGCGCGACTTCGTGGTCGAGCGCATCGAACGGCTGCGCGCGGCCGGCGGCGGGGACATCGTCGCCGAGCTGTTCAAACCGCTGCCGTCGATGGTCGTCGCCCACTATCTCGGTGTGCCCGAGGAAGATCGGGCACAATTCGACGGCTGGACCGAGGCCATCGTGGCGGCCAACACGGCCGACGGCGGTGTCGCCGGCGCGCTGGGCAGTGCGGGCGATGCGGTCACGTCGATGATGGCCTACTTCACCGGGCTGATCGAGCGGCGCCGGACCGACCCCGAGGACGACACCATCTCGCATCTGGTGTCCGCCGGGGTGGGCGCCGACGGCGACATCGCCGGCACCCTGTCGGTGCTGGCCTTCACGTTCACCATGGTCACCGGCGGCAACGACACCACCACCGGAATGCTCGGCGGGTCAATGCCTTTGCTGCACCAGCGGCCCGACCAAAGGCAGCGGCTGGTCGACGAGCCGGAGCTGATCCCCGACGCCGTCGAGGAGCTGCTGCGGCTGACCTCGCCGGTGCAGGGGCTGGCCCGCACCACCACCCGGGACGTGACGATCGGCCGGACCACCATCCCGGCCGGGCGCCGGGTGCTGCTGCTGTACGGGTCGGCCAACCGCGACGAACGCCAGTACGGGCCCGACGCCGGCGAACTCGACGTCGCCCGCTGTCCGCGCAACATCCTCACGTTCAGCCACGGCGCGCACCACTGCCTGGGCGCGGCCGCCGCGCGGATGCAGTCGCGGGTCGCGCTGACCGAGCTGCTGGCCCGCTGCCCCGACTTCGAGGTGGACGAGTCGGGCATCGTGTGGGCGGGCGGCAACTACGTCCGGCGACCGCTGTCGGTGCCGATCCGGGTGAAGTCCTGATGCCCGGCGCGCGCAGGAGCACCGACTGGCTTTCCGGACACCGCAACGAGGCGGCCGTCGACCGGATCCTCGACGCGGCCCAGGAGCTCTACACCCAGCGCGATTCGGAATCCATCGGCATGAACGAAATCGCCAGGGCCGCAGGGTGTTCCCGCGCCACACTGTACCGGTACTTCGAGAACCGGGAGGCGCTGCGCACCGCGTATGTGCACCGCGAGGCCAACCGGCTGGGCCGGGCGATCATGGAACAGATCGACGGCATCGACGAGCCCCGCCAGCGGCTGACCGCGAGCATCACCACCACCTTGCGGATGGTCCGCGGCAACCCCGCGCTGGCGTCGTGGTTCGCCGTCACCCGCCCGCCCATCGCCGGTGAGCTGGCCGAACACTCCGAGGTGATCACCGCCCTGGCCGCCGCGTTCGTCGGCTCGCTGGGCCCGGAAGAGCCCGCCGTCGTCGAGCGCCGGGCACGCTGGGTGGTCCGGGTGATCACGTCGCTGCTGCTGTTTCCCGGACACGACGAGGCCGACGAGCGGGCGATGATCGAAGAGTTCGTCGTCCCGATCGTGACGCCGGTGTCCGCCCGCGGCTAAGCCCGCAGGTCGCGTCGGGCCGGCCCGCAGCCGGTGTTCGAAGTGCCCGCCTCTGAGCGACAACCTGTTGGTGCGCTCGCACCCGTAACCGAGTTGTCGCTGTGAGGCGGGCATATCGCCTGTCCGCTCTCGGAGAGGCTGCTGTGGCCCATGTGACGAAGGGTGCGCGACGACGGGCGCCTGCCGGCTCAGTCGCGCACCCGGGTGAACCGGTGCAGCAGCCACGCCAACGGGATCGTCAGGACCAGCGTCGCGACGAACAGGTTCAGCATCGAGCCGGTGTAGACGCGGGCGCCGACGATGTAGTCCATCGCGAATTCCATGGTGATCAAATGGATCAGGAAGATCTCGTAGGAGATCTCCCCCAGCCACACCATCGGGCGGCTGGCCAGCAGCCGCGAATACCACCCGTGATCGCCCAGCGCCAGCGGCGCCACGGCGAGGGCGGCGATCACGGCGTAGAAGCAGGCCTTGAACAACGCCTCGCTCAGCGTGGCCGGTGACGTCGTGGGCGCGCCGGCGATCGGGGTGGAGACGATGAAATAACTGACCACCGCCAGCGGGATGGCCACGAAACCGTAGGCGCGCGCGCCCATTTCCTGCAGCACCGTCAGCATCATGCCGGCCAGGAACCAGGCCAGGTAGGTGGGCAGCCACAGCCGGGCGCCGTCGGGAAACCAGTGATCGGTGTGCACCAGCACCAGCCAGGCCGGGCTGACCAAGGCCAGCCCCGCCAGCGCGCCCAGCACCAGCTTCGGCTGCCACTGCCGCCGGCAGACCAGCACCAGCAGCAGGTAGGCCAGTAGCGGCAGGATGACGTAGAAGGACGCCTCCACGGCCAGGCTCCACATCTGGGTCAGCCCCTGATGCAGATACTTGCCCAGGTAGCCGTTGCAGTAGATCTGGGTGAGCGTCAGGTTGCGCGCCAGACCCAGCCAGCTGTGCCCGGGATTGGGACCAGCCTCGCGGAAGTGGTACAGCACGTAGGCGAACAGCACCGTGATGACGTAGGGGGGCATGATGCGCCGAACCCGGTGCCACACATAGCGACTCAGCGACGGCGGTGGGCCGCCGGTGGCCGCGGACTTCACCCACGGCCGGAACAGCAGGTAGCCGGAGAGCACGAAGAAGATGGGCACCCCGATCTCCATGCGGGAACCGACCAACCCCCAATACCCGTGCGTGTACTTGCCGGTGGTGTAGGCCGCGTGGGTGCCGACGACGAGCAGCGCGGCGACCGCACGGACCCCGGTCAGCGAGGCGACGCGGTCGACGCGAGAGGTCTGCTCGAGCCCGCCCTGGGCGTCTTGTTCTTCCGACAGCGTCATCCGCCGTATTTCCTGCGTGGTTTCCCGCCGTCCCGACCGCGCGCCTTGGCCGCCGCCCGGTCCGGCTGGAGGTTGATCAGCACTCCGGAGATTCGGGTCTGCTCAAGCCTTTTCAGCGTCGACTTGGGCAGCTTGGCCGGCAACTCCACCAGCGAGAAGTCGGGTCCGATGGCGATGTGGCCGAAATCGCTGCGATGCAGCCCGCCCTCGTTGGCGATGGCGCCCACGATCGCGCCCGGACCGATCTTGTGCCGTTTGCCCACCGCGATGCGGTAGGTGGCCAACGGCCTTGTGCTCCTGGGTTTCTCGGTGCGCTCGCGCCGTTCGGTGTGCCGTTCGCGTCGCTCCCGCGGCGGTTCGGGCGCCATCAGGAACTCCTCGCCGTCGCGTGACTGCACGGCCAGCGCGGCGGCGATGTCGGCCATCGGGACGTCGTGCTCGCGTTCGTAGTCCTGAACCAACTTGCGGAACAGATCGATGCCGGGAGCGCCGAGCGCGGCGGTGATGGAGTCGGCGAACTTGGCCACCCGCTGGGCGTTGACGTCCTCGACGGTGGGCAGCTCGGCTTCGGTGAGCGGCTGGCGGGTCGCCTTCTCAATGGCCTTGAGCAGGTGGCGTTCTCGCGGGGAGACGAACAGCAGCGCGGTTCCCGAGCGTCCCGCCCGGCCGGTGCGGCCGATCCGGTGCACGTAGGACTCGGTGTCGTGCGGGATGTCGTAGTTGAGCACGTGTGAGATCCGTTCGACGTCCAGGCCGCGGGCGGCCACGTCGGTGGCGACCAGGATGTCGATGCCGCCGTCCTTGAGGGCGGCGACGGTCCGCTCACGCTGGCCCTGCGGGATGTCCCCGTTGATCGCGGCCGCCGAGAAGCCGCGCGCCCTGAGCCTTTCGGCGACCTCCTCGGTGGCCTGTTTGGTCCGGACGAACACGATCATCGCCTCGAACGGCTCGACCTCCAGCACCCGGGTCAGCGCGTCCATTTTGCGCGGACCGGCGACCTGGATGTAGCGCTGCGAAATGTTCTCGGCGGTCGTGGTTTTCGCTTTGGTGCTGACCTCGAGGGGATCGTGCAGATACTTGGCGGTGAGCTTGCGGATCGCGGGCGGCATGGTCGCCGAGAACAGCGCGACCTGCTTGTATTCCGGGGTCTCGGACAGGATGCGGTCGACCTCTTCGGCAAACCCCATGGTGAGCATCTCGTCGGCCTCGTCGAGCACCAGGTAGTCGACGTGCGACAGGTCCAGCGTGCCGCGCTCGAGGTGGTCGATCACCCGGCCCGGCGTGCCGACCACCACGTGGGCGCCGCGTTTCAATCCGGCCAGCTGCACGGCGTAGGAGGAGCCGCCGTAGATCGGCAGCACGTTGATCTTCGGCAGATGCGCGCCGTAGCGGCTGAACGCCTCGGCCACCTGCAACGCCAGCTCCCGGGTGGGCGCCAGCACCAGCGCCTGGGTGGCGGTGCTGGCGACGTCGATCTTGGACAGGATCGGGATCGCGAACGCGGCCGTCTTGCCGGTGCCGGTCTGGGCCAGCCCGACGACGTCGGAGCCGGCCATCAACGCCGGGATGGTCGCGGCCTGGATGCCGGTGGGCGTCTCGTAGCCGACGTCGGCGATCGCCCGCAAAACCGAGGGATGGATCTGCAGGTCGGCAAATGTCGGGGAGGCAGCCTCAGTCGAGCTGTCCGGGAGGGTCATCGCCCATGGAGTCTAGTGGTCGCGCCGCGCCCGGTGCGGCCCGTGATCGTGGGCACAGCCGGGCGACGCCCGGCCACGCCTGCCACCCCCGCGGCCGCGATGACGGTACGGTGCGTCGATGTGTGGTCGCCACCGTGTCGTACCGAGCCGCTGACCGGCTCGGCCGCTGTCGCCTTGATCGCCGTCACGCTGACCGGATGCGGTTCCGGGGACTCCACCGTCGCCAAGACGCCGCAGGCCCGCACGACGTCGGAGACCCCGTCGATCACCGCACCGGCCACGCCGTCGGCGGCCGCCGCGCAGCCCGGCGTCGGGCAGCCGGCCGACCCGTGCGCGGTCAACCTCGCCGCACCGACCATCGCGAAAGTGGTCTCCGAGCTGCCGCGCGACCCGCGCAGCCAGCAGCCGTGGAACCCCGAGCCGCTGGCCGGCAACTACAACCAGTGCGCGCAGCTGTCGGCGGTGATCGTCAAGGCCAACACCAACGCGATCAGCCCGAGCACCCGGGCGGTGCTGTTCCACCTCGGCCAATTCATCCCGCAGGGGGTGCCCGACACCTACGGGTTCAACGGCATCGACCCGGCCCAGACCACCGGTGACACGGTGGCGCTGACCTACCCGGGCGGGCTTTCCGGCCTGAGCACCGACGTGAAGTTCCACTGGAACGGCAACGCCGTCGAGCTGATCGGCAACACCCCCGCGCACTGACCCCGGGCACGCTCGCCCGGCACCGCGGCGGTGTCGGCGCCCCGGCGCTGAAGTGCAGTTCATGGAGATGCTTCAGCCCTCGAGCCATAAACCGGCCGGCGCGCACGGCAGCCCGACGTCCTTGAGGGTCAAGATACCGGCCGGCGCGGCGGCGACGTCGACGGCAGCGCTAACCGCGGGCATCGCCGTCATGGTGTCCCATTCGTGGTTGCCCCAGCTCTCGGGTGGCAGGAAGCGAATCCGGGTGTCGACGCCGGGCTCGCCTTTGATGACGACGTGATAGTGGTCGTCGTCGAACTGCCATCCCTCGTTCAGCAGTTTGGTCATGTACCAGGCGACGTTCGATTGCACCACCGTCTTGCCGTTGACTTTGCCGTTCCAGCCGGCCCGCATCGCGGCGATGGTGTCTTTCTCGATGACCCACCAGCCGAGATCGACCCGCTCCGACGCGGTGGCGTGCTCGATGAAGAATTCCATGTCGTCGAGCTCGAAGCCCAGGGCGACCGCCATCCGCTGGACCGAATCGCGAAACGTGCTCAGCCACATCTTGGCCGTCTCGATCACGGCGGGCGGCGCCTCGGACAGTGAAAAGCCTTGCGACTGCCAGGTTTCGGGCGACTCGTAGACCGACACGTCGGCAGACTCGGAAACCGACACCATCTCGACGTCACGGCAGACCGCGGTCATCGCCGTGACCATGGTGTTGATCCACCCCGGGTTGACCCCGGTGATGTAGAGCGAGCTGCCCCCACGTTCGCACGCCGCCGCCAGCCGCTGCTTTGTCTCGCCCTGGATGCCGCCGACATTGAGAAATAGGTTGGTGCTGATCACGTCGAGCCCACTTTCGAGCAGACGCACTACCTGGTCGATGTCGGCCATGAACGGGGTGTAGATAACGGTGTCCGCTTTCAACGCGAGCAGCGCGTCGATGTCGGTGGTGGCCAACACCCCGGTATCGGGACGGCCACACAGCGCACCCGCATCCGAGCCTGCCTTCTCCTCCGAAAATGCGTAGACACCAACGAGTTCCAACCGCGGATCGTCCAGCACGCCCCGCAGGCTCAGCTTGCCGACCTTGCCGGTGGTCCACTGGATGACGCGCAATTTCTTTGTCACACACTTACCTTTCGATTAGATCGCCCACGCTCGGCATACGAACCGGGTGTGGCATCTCGGCGTCTACTTCGCCGGAGGGACGGGTCGCGCCTTGGAGGCGATCAGGCCGGCGACGCGCTCGGCTATCGCAGCTCATCACGCATAGTCGCGTAGTGGTCAGAAGTCCTAACCGAGGCGGGCGAGTTCGCTGAGCAGTTCCCGAGTGCGTTGGGCCGATGCCGTTCGCTGTGCTCGCTCATCACCGACGCCGATGGGCTGTGCCCAGATGTCGGTGGCTCCGGCATCGAGCAGGTCCTGCAGTTGTTTTCGCACCGACTCCTCGTCGCCGATGATCGCGACATCGGCAGGGGAGGCGCCGCCGCCCGCCTCGATGACCCGCTGATAGTTGGTCACCCCCGCGTACATCGTGGACATCGCCGCGGTGGCCGCCCGGGCCTCGACGGTGTCGTCGTGCACGGCGACGGGTAGTCCGGCGACGATCCTTGGCGGGGGCCGACCCCATTCCGTGGTCGCGTGGCGGAGCGCGGGTGCGATGCGGGATTCGATGACCGATGCCGACGCCATCCAGAGCACGACTCCATCGGCGAAACGACCTGCAATGCGCAACATCCGGGGTGACAGCGCCGACAGCAGCAGCGGCACCTCATAGTCGAGTCTGACCACCCCGGCGGGACTGCGGGTCGTCCAGTCCTGACCGGAGTAGTCGACTTCCTCGCCCCGCAACAGGGCACTGATGATGCGCAGATATTCTTCGGTGTTCCTGCCGGGACGGTCGTAGGACAAGCCGAGCACGCCGCTGACGCGCGGCTCGTGCGAGGGGCCCAGCCCGAGCGTGAATCCCGGGCGGCCCATGGCATTTGCCGCGGCGGCTACCCGGTTAGCCTGCAGCAGCGGGTGACAGGGATACGTCTGAAGGACGGCGGTGCCCAGTTCGACGGATGTGGTGGCCCGTCCCGCCAGGGCCATCGCCACCAGCGGGTCGCCGGCCACCGTGCTGGCGTACCACAGGGACGTGAAGCCATCGGCTTCAGCCGCTTGGGCCTGCTCCACGATCTTGTCGGTCGATGACGCGCCGCCGGTCAGCCCGATCCGCATCGCCACTCTCCAATCTTTCTGCACGTCAACGGATATGCGCGCCAGTGATCGTGGTCGTCATTCATGGATACGTGCTTGCTCCTTGTACTCGGTGATGGGCCGGGCAAGGCCCTGGCTGTCACACACGGACTGCAACCGATCGAGCGTCTCATCCAAGCCCGGCCCTAGCCGCTTGCCGGGAGTGAAGTCAGCGGGAAGGTTGCGCATGCCCTGAATGATCCCGATGGTGTCGTAGTGCACGGTATTCACCCGATCGCACCGATAGTCGGGCATCCGTTCGAGCACTGCAGTGAGCATCGACTTGAACACGGTGCGCGCTACATTCGAGCCGATACAGCGGTGCACTCCGATGCCAAAGCTGAAGTGGCGGTTAGCTTTCCGAGCAAGCATCAGTTCATTGGGATTGTCGAACAAGTTGGGATCGCGGTTGGCCATCGCCCACGAGAGCCACAGCCGCTCGCCCTCGGCGAAGCGGATGCCGTCCAGTTCCATATCGGCGGAGATGGTGCGCGCATCACCGGGCGCTGGGGTGAAATACCGCAGGAATTCTTCGGTGGCCGGGTTCAGCAAGACATCGCGTTCGCGGTGCAGGCGTGCGCGCTGATCGGGATGCTCGGACAGCCACTCGAGAGCGTGTGCCGTCAGCGCCGTGGTGGTGTCAAAACCCCCACCGATCAGTAGCGTGAGCATGCCGATGATCTCCATGTCCGGCGCCGGCTCACCGTCGATGCGCAGCTGTGCCAGCGCGTTGATGATGCCGGGTCGCGGGTGCTCGCGGATCTCGGTGAGGTTGGCGAACAAGTCGACCACCACTGAGACCCACATGTCGTGCACCTTGGCAGCCTCGGGCGAATCCGGCGGCGTGTACACCATCGCGTGCACCGGCTCGTTGTACATGGTCCATTTCCTCAGCGGCACACCGAGCATCGCCAGGGTGAGCACCGCGGGCACCACGTTCGCTAGATCGTCGACGAAGTCGATGCGACCGCTCTCGATGCGTTCGTCGAGGCAGGCCCGCACGACGTCGTCGATGAACGGCTGCCACCGACTCACCGCAGCCGGCGAAAGGTAGGGGTTCAGCAACGAGCGGTAGATTCGGTGCTCCGGGTCGTCCATCTCGAGCATTCCGCCGCGGATCTGGTCCGACTCCGTCGTGAGTGGAATGGTGACACCCCTGTAGCCACGTCGTTCGTTGTTGACGTCGTGGTCGTTCGACACGTGCGGACACCGGGCGAGTTCGAAGACGGCGTCGCCGCCGGCGGCCACCCAGTGCCCGCCGTAGGTGTCGGTCCAGGCGATCGGGCACCGCTGGTGCATTTCCTGGGTGACGTCGAGGAAACGCTCGCGATATTCCGGCGCGTGGCGATCGAAGTGGAACTGCGGAGCCTTCCGGGAGCCAGAACCAGCGACCTCGACGCTCATTCGCCGGCCCCTTGACCGACGGTGCCGTTCATTAGCACGATGGCTTGCTCGGGGCACGAGCGCGCTGCCTCGAGCAGTTGCGCTTCGTCCTCTGCGGCTACCTCACCCATGACGACGGAGGCGTGGCCATCGACATCGTCGAGTTCGAAGGCTTTCGGTGCGATCATCGCGCACAGGGTGTGCCCCTGGCATCGGGCAGCGTCAACGCGTGCCTTCACTGAACACCTCCGTGATCGTTGCTTGCTTCAATCCGCATGTGCCGCTGGTTCAGATCACTGCGCCGCCGTTGACGCCGATGATCTGACCCGTGATGTAGCCCGCCTCCTCCGAGCACAGGAAAGCGCACGCAGCGGCGATGTCCTCGCCGGTGCCGAGCCTGCCGACCGGGGATGCCTTGGCAAGGTACTTGACGGGGGGAAGATTTCCCGCCTCCTGCGCGGCGCGAAGCATCGGGGTGTCAACGGAAAACGGCGGCACCGTGTTGGCGGTTATCCCGTGGGCCGCGTATTCGAGCGCGATCGTTCTCGTCAGCGCGATCACACCGCCCTTGGACGCGGAGTAGTGGCCTTGTCGGGGCGATCCCGTCTGCGCCGCCGTCGAGGAAATCGTGACCACACGTCCCCAACCGGCCTCGACCATGTCCGGCAGGGCAGCCTGCAGGCACAGAAACGTGCCGGTGAGGTTCACCGCGAGATGACGGTTCCAGTCCTCGATCGTGATCTCGGCGAACGGCTTGAAACCAGTGATCGCCGCGCTGGTAACCAAGACCTGGACGGAACCGAGCGCGCGCCGCACCGACTCGAACGCCGCTGCGACACTGGCGCTTTCGGCGACGTCGGTCGGTACCGCGATGGCGTGGGCGCCGTCGGCCGCCACCCGGGCCGCCACTTTCTCGGCGGCTTCTTCGTTTGCGTCCAACACAGCGACGCGATGGCGGTCGTGCGCCAGGCGTTCGACGATGGCCCGCCCGATTCCCGACCCACCGCCGGTTACTACCGCCACGCGACTCACAATGCTCGCCTTCCACCCGCCGTGCACCTGCTATACAATCGTCCAGTCTATACGGACGTACAGCGCGGTCACAAGGCCTCCCGTGAAGCGCCCGCCGCGACGAGTCAGCGTCGGCGAGTCGTGGCCTTCTTACTACGACGGCGAGGCTTGGCTCGAGGTTCGACGGCGTCCAGAAAGCGCTCGCACGCGGCGATCAACTCCGCGTGGGCGGTATCGACGCCCACGCTTTCCTCCAACCCAAGGAGCTTCGGAACGCCGTTGATCAACAGCACCACGGCATCGAACGAAAGATCAGCGAGGAGCCGGGCGTCGTTCCCGAATTTCCCCACCAGCGCCTCGACCTGGACTCTGCGCATGCTATCCGTCACGGCGGCGATCTCGGAACGAATCGATTTGCGGTGGTTGCCAAGTGCCATGAACTCCGTCATCAGCGCACTCGTCGACTCGTGCCAGCTGCTCTCCCACAGCGCATGAAGTGGGTCGTCGGCTCGCCGCTGAAGTTCCTCGGTCAACCATTGCAGGTTGCGCTCGGAGTAGCGACGAATGGCGGCGACGAAGATGTCATCCAGCGAGGGGAAGTAGTACTGGACGAGGCTTGGCGTCACGCCGGCCTTCGCGGCCAATGCTCGATACGTGACGCTCGCATATCCCTCCTCCAGCATCATCTGCGCAACGGCCTCGAGCAAGGCGTCGCGCGTCTGTGAAGTCTCTGCTCCTACGCGGCGGGGCGATGCTGCCATGTCCACCTCCCTGATGGTTTAAGCATTTTCACATGCCGACGACCGCTGTACGGGTGTATTGTACCGTTCTAGTAATCTGTACGTTCGTACAGCGGATGTAATCACGAAGGGAATGGACGTCCCAATGGCAGGAAAGGTCGAGGGCAAGGTGGCCTTCATCACCGGTGCGGCGCGCGGGCAGGGGCGCAGCCACGCCATAACGCTCGCGCGTGAGGGCGCCGACATCATCGCCATCGATGTGTGCAAGCAGCTCGACGGAGTCAAACTCCCGATGTCCACGCCCGACGACTTGGCGGAGACCGTGCGCCAGGTCGAGGCGCTCGGACGGCGAATCATCGCGTCGCAGGTCGATGTTCGAGACTTCGACGCCATGCAGGCCGCGGTCGACGGCGGTGTCACACAGCTGGGGCGCCTCGATATCGTGCTCGCCAATGCCGCCCTGGCCAGTGAGGGCACCCGCCTGAACCGGATGGACCCGAAGACGTGGCGCGACATGATCGACGTCAACCTCAACGGCGCGTGGATCACCGCGCGGGTCGCGGTACCCCACATCATGGCCGGCAAGCGCGGCGGCTCGATCGTGTTCACCAGCTCCATCGGCGGCCTCCGCGGCGCCGAGAACATCGGCAACTACATCGCGTCCAAACACGGCCTGCACGGGCTGATGCGCACCATGGCCCTGGAACTCGGTCCGAGAAACATCCGCGTCAACACCGTCTGCCCCAGCAGCGTCGCCACACCCATGCTGCTCAACGAGCCGACCTACCGGATGTTTCGGCCCGACTTGGAAAACCCCACCGTGGAGGACTTCAAGGTCGCGTCCCGGCAGATGCACGTGCTTCCGATTCCGTACGTCGAACCTGCCGACATCAGCAACGCCATCCTCTTTCTGGTCTCGACGACGCGCGCTACATCACCGGGGTCTCACTACCGGTCGACGGTGGCGCCCTCCTCAAATAAGTAGTCGTACAACACAACTCGAAAGGATCTAACTTCCATGTCACGCGTGACACCACTTCGTTTCCGGGACTGGCCGCCGGAGATGCGCGACGCGATGGCCGCCCTCATGCCACCCAATCCGCGCCATCCCGCACCGGTCACCAAGGACCGCCCCAAAGCGGAGAACGCACTGGGGACGTTGGCGCACCACCCATCCCTGGCGCGGGCATTTTGCACGCTGCAGGGACACCTGCTGATGGGAACCACGCTGAGCATGCGGCACCGCGAAATGCTCATCCTGCGCACCGCCGCCGTGCGTGGATCCGCCTACGAATGGACTCACCACAACTTCATCGCGCCCGACGGCGGCATCGGCGCCGAAGACATCGCGCGTATCGCCTTCGGTCCGACCGCCCCCTATTGGAGCGAATTCGAAGCCGCGCTTCTACGCTCCGTTGACGAACTCATCCACGACAGCCAAATGAGCGATGCCACATGGGCCACCCTGTCGAGCGAATTCGGCACCCAGCAACTTCTGGACACGATGTTCACGGTCACTAGCTACGACGCCCTGATGCGCATGCTGAAAACCTGCCAGGTCCACTTGGAGGACGACGTCCGAGAACTTCGCGCCCAGGCAGGACTTTCCGTCGACGGCGACGGCGCATGATCGTGCGTCCGGTGCGGCGTTGCCGCGGCAGACAAGAGGAGTTGATCGATGAGTGACCGGTTCGCGCTGACCGACAGAGTTGCCGTCATCACCGGCGCCGGCACGGGCATCGGCCGGGCCAGCGCCTTGGTGCTGGCCGAGCACGGCGCGGACATCGTGCTGGCCGGACGGCGGCCCGATCCCTTGCAGGCGACGGCCAAGGAGGTCGAGGCGCTCGGACGCCGGGCGATGATCGTGCCGACCGACGTCACCGAAACCCAGCAGTGCCAACACCTCGTCGATGCCACCCTGGCCGACTTCGGGAGACTCGACATCCTGGTCAACAACGCGGGCGGGGGTGAAACCAAAGGCATCACCAAATGGACCGAAGACGAGTGGCACGACGTCGTGGACCTCAACCTCGGCAGTGTGTGGTTCCTGTCGAGGTGCGCAGTGAAACCGATGCTGACACAAGGCAGCGGTGCGATCGTCAACATCTCCTCCGGCGCGAGCCTGATCGCCATGCCGCAGGCCGCCATCTATGCCGCCGCCAAGGCCGGCGTGAACAACCTCACCGGGTCAATGGCCGCGGCCTGGGGACGAAAGGGCATCCGGGTCAATTGCATTGCCTGCGGAGCCATCCGAACAGACGGACTGCTGGCAGACGCAGCGAAAGGCGGATTCGACGTCGACCAACTGGGCGCCATGAACGCCATGGGGCGAATAGCCGAACCCGATGAAATCGGCTACGGCGTCCTCTTCTTCGCCTCCGACGCAAGCAGCTACTGCTCGGGCCAAACCCTGTACATCCACGGCGGCCCCGGTCCCGCCGGCATCTGAATCAATCCTGACACCCCAAACCAAGGAGCATCTCAATGACAACCACCGACATCGACCTCGAAGCACTGCGCCGCGACCTGCAGTACGTCAAGGACAAGATCGAGATCCGCGACCTCATCCATACCCAGGCCCGTGGACACGACCGCCACGATGTCTCACTGATGACCAGTGTCTACACCGACGACGGCGTTGACGAACACGGACCTACGGTGAAAGCGGCTGCAGACTACGGTGATTGGGCCAACGCGGCGCACTCCGCTGCCTTCGACCAGCACTCGCACAACATCACGACACACAGCTGCGAGATCGACGGCGACGTCGCGCACAGCGAAAGCTACGTCATCGTGCAGGCGCGCAGGGGCAACGCGCTCATCATGATGGGCGGCCGATACATCGACCGCCTCGAACGCCGCGACGGCACGTGGAAGATCGCGCTGCGCAGGTGCACCGTGGAATGGACCCTGCAGGGCGACGGGTCGGCACTGAAGTCGGGTAACTTCACCGGCTTCATCAAGGGCAGCTGGGACACCAACGACGTCTCCTATGCGCGACCCCTCACACAGGACGACACCAACATTGAACGCTGGTAACGATTTCCACGTTTCTGAGAACGGGCTTCCCGATGACCGGTTTGTATTACGACCCGTGGAACCGCGAGATCGACGCTGATCCGTACCCGATTTACAAGAGGCTTCGGAACGAGGCGCCGTTGTACTACAACGAACGCCACGACTTTTGGGGTCTCAGTAGATACGATGACGTCGACGCCGCCCTGCGAGACCCGCTGCGGCTCAGTTCAGCCAAAGGCGACATCCTCGATGTGGTCAAGGCCGATCCGGTTATGCCGCCGGGGGTTTTCATCAACGAGGATCCTCCCCTGCACACCATCCACCGGGCTCTCGTCGCAAGGGCCTTCGCGCCCAAGAAGATGCGCACCCTCGAGGACAAGATCCGGGCGTTCTGTGTGGCCAGCCTGGACATGGTCGCCGACAGTGACCGGTTCGACTTCGTCGAAGACCTCGGCGCCGAGCTGCCGATGCGCACCATCGGCATGCTGCTCGGTATTCCCGACGCCGACCAGCCGTCGGTTCGCGAGCACGCCCGGGCCACGCTGCAGAACGACACCGGTGGGCCGATGCAGATCAGGAAGGACCACTACTTCGACGGCGACATGTTCAGCGATTACGTCGAGTGGCGCAAACAGAACCCGTCCGACGACCTGATCACCGAACTGCTCAGCGTCGACTTCGAAGACCAATCCGGAACCGTACGCAGGCTCACAACCCCCGAGCTGCTCATCTTTCTGGCCGTCATCGCGGGTGCAGGCGTGGAGACAACGGGAAGGCTATTCGGTTGGATGGGCAAGGTCTTGGCCGACCATCCCGACCAACGCAAGGAACTCGCTGAGGACCGGTCACTGATCCCCGCGGCGGTCGAAGAGCTGTTGCGCTACGAGCCACCCGGCCCCAGCGTGGCCCGCTACGTCACCGAAGATGTCGAGTTCCACGGCCAAACGGTGCCCTCGGGAAGCGCGATGCTCTTGATGCTGTCCTCGGCCAACCGCGACGAACGGCGATTCGATCACCCGGATCGTTTCGACATCCACCGAAAGCCCGGCGGCCACTTGACGTTCGGGCGTGGTGTCCACTTCTGTCTGGGCGCCCCTCTCGCGCGGCTCGAAGGACGCATCGGGCTGGAAGAGGTGTTGAACCGGTGGCCCGAGTGGGAGATTGACATGGACAACGCTCGACGATCGCGTACCTCGACGGTGCGGGGATGGGATTCGATGCCGGCGATCGTGACCTGACATCAGGTATTCAATGACGTACCTGCCCTCCCCTGACCTACAGTGGCTGAAGTGTTCGTCACCGGCGACAGCATCGTTTACAGCGCGTCGGATCTCGCCGCCGCCGCACGCTGCGAGTTCGCGCTGCTGCGCGATTTCGACGCCAAACTCGGCCGCGGGCCGGCCGTCACCATCGAGGACGACCTGCTGATCCGGACGGCCACCCTGGGCGCCGAGCACGAGCGGCGCGAACTGGCGCGGCTGCGCGAGCAGTTCGGCGATGCCGTCGCGGTCATCGGCCGCCCGGCCTACACGCCGGCCGCGCTGACGGCGGCCAGCGAGGCCACCCGCCGCGCGGTCGCCGACCGGGCTCCCGTCATCTACCAGGCCGCCATGTTCGACGGCCGCTTCCTGGGGTTCGCCGACTTCCTGGTGCGCGACGGCGAGCGCTACCAGGTGGTGGACACCAAGCTGGCCCGCTCGGAGAAGGTGACCGCGCTGCTGCAGCTGGCCGCCTACGCCGACGCGCTGGCCGCCGGCGGTGTCCCCGTCGCGCCGGAGGCCGAGCTGCGGCTGGGTGACGGAACCGCGGTGCGGCACCGGGTGTGCGACCTGGTCCCGGTGTACCGCTCAGCCCGGGCCCGGCTGCAGCGGCTGCTCGACGAACACCGCGCCGGCGGCGCCGCGGTGCGCTGGGACGACGAGAACGTGACCGCATGCTTCCGCTGCGCGGTGTGCGTCGAGCAGCTGCGCGCCACCGACGATGTGCTGCTGGTCGCCGGCATGCGAGTCAGCCAGCGGGACAAGCTTTTTAACGCCGGCATCAGCACCGTTGCTGAACTGGCCGCGCACCGCGGGCCGGTGCCGGAGCTGGCCGCCGGGGTGGTCGCGAAACTGTCTGCCCAGGCCAAACTGCAAGTCCGCGAACGTGAAACCGGGGTGCCGCAGGTCGAGATCGTCGATCCGCAGCCGTTGGCGCTGCTGCCCGAGCCCGACCCAGGTGATCTGTTCTTCGACTTCGAAGGCGACCCGCTGTGGACCGCCGACGGCCGCGAATGGGGTCTGGAATACCTGTTCGGGGTCCTGGAAGCCGGGCCGTCGGGCAGGTTCCGGCCGCTGTGGGCGCACAACCGTTCGGAGGAACGCAAGGCGCTCACCGACTTTCTGGCGCTGGTGGCCAACCGGCGCAGACGCCGCCCCAACATGCACATCTACCATTACGCGCCGTACGAGAAGACCGCGTTGCTGCGGCTGGCCGGCCGCTACGGGGTGGGCGAGGACCAGGTCGACGAACTGCTGCGCAGCGGGACACTGGTCGACCTGTATCCCTTGGTGCGCAGGAGCATTCGGGTGGGCGCGGACTCGTTCAGCCTCAAGGCGCTCGAGCCGCTGTACATGGGCGGCCGGCTGCGCGCCGGGGAGGTGACCACGGCCGCCGGGTCGATCACCTCCTACGCGCGCTACTGCGAACTGCAGGCCGACGGCCGCGCCGACGAGGCGGTCGCGGTGCTCAAGGAGATCGAGGACTACAACCACTACGACTGCCGGTCCACGCAGGAGCTGCGTAACTGGCTGATGCTGCGCGCCTATGAATCCGGCGTGCTGCCCGTCGGTGCGCAACCGGTGGGCGACGGCAACACCGTCGACGACCGCGACGAGTTGGCGGCGACGTTGTGGGCGTTCACCGGGGCCGCCGGCATCGACGAGCGCACCCCGCAGCAGACCGCGGTGGCGCTGCTGGCGGCGGCCCGCGGCTACCACCGGCGCGAGGACAAACCCTTCTGGTGGGCGCATTTCGACCGGCTGAACTTCCCCATCGACGAATGGGCGGACAACACCGACGTTTTCGTCGCCGAACAGGCGTCGGTGTGTGTCGACTGGCAGACCCCCGCCCGCGCGCGCAAGCCGCAGCGCCGGGTGCGGCTGCGCGGCGAGCTGGCCCGCGGCGAGCTGCGCACCGAGGTCTTCGCACTGTACGACCCGCCGGCGCCGCCCGGCATGACCGACAACCCGGACCGGCGGGGGGCCGGGCGGGCCACGGTGGTCGAGGCCGACGACCCGGCACTGCCCACCGAGGTGGTGGTCCTCGAACGAGTCACCAGCGACGGCAAGCCCTTTCACCAGTTGCCCTTCGCGCTGACCCCGGGCCCGCCCATCCCCACCACCGCGCTGCGGGACTCGATCGAGGCGACCGTCGCGGCGGTGGCCGCCGGCCTGCCGCGGCTGCCCGACAGCGCCGTCGTCGACGTGCTGCTGCGTCGCGCGCCCCGCACCCGCAGCGGCGCCGCGCTGCCCCGCAGCGCCGACACCGTCGCCGACATCGCCTCCGCGCTAACGGATTTGGACTCGTCGTACCTGGCGGTGCACGGGCCGCCCGGCACCGGCAAGACGCACACTGCGGCCCGGGTGATCGTGCGCCTGGTCGCCGAGCACCGCTGGCGCGTCGGTGTGGTCGCGCAATCACACGCCACGGTGGAAAACCTGCTGGACTGCGTGATCGATGCCGGACTGGATCCGCGGCGGATCGCCAAGAAGCGCTACGACCGCCAGGCCCCGCGCTGGCAGGAGATCGACGGCAACGCCTACGCTGCCTTCCTGGCCGACACGCCGGGCTGCGTGATCGGCGGCACCGCATGGGATTTCGCCAACGCCAACCGGATCCCACCCGGCAGCCTGGACCTGCTGGTGATCGACGAGGCCGGCCAATTCTGTTTGGCCAACACCATCGCGGTGGCCCCGGCCGCCGCGAACCTGCTGCTGCTCGGGGACCCGCAGCAGCTGCCGCAAGTCAGCCAGGGCACCCACCCGGAGCCGGTCGACACGTCGGCGCTGGACTGGCTGGTCGACGGGCAGCGCACGCTGCCCGACGAACGCGGCTACTTCCTGGACCGCTCCTACCGCATGCACCCGGCCGTCTGCGCCGCGGTATCCGCGTTGTCCTACGAGGGCAGGCTGCATTCCGACGCCTGCACGGCCGCCCGACGCCTCGACGGGTGCCCGCCCGGCGTGCGGCTGCTTTCGGTTGACCACCAAGGCAATTCGACCGAGAGCCCCGAGGAGGCCGACGCGATCGCGGCCGCCGTCACGGGACTGCTCGGGGCGTCGTGGACCGACGAGCACGGCACCCGCGCGTTGACCGCCTCCGACGTGCTGGTGCTGGCGCCCTACAACGCCCAGGTGGCGCTGCTGCGCCGCCGGTTGGGCTCGGCCGGGCTGGACGGGGTGCGGGTGGGCACCGTCGACAAGTTCCAGGGCGGGCAGGCGCCGGTGGTCTTCATCTCGATGACGGCCTCGTCGGTGGACGTGGTGCCGCGCGGAATCTCCTTCCTGCTCAACAGGAATCGGCTCAACGTGGCGGTGAGCCGGGCCCAGTACGCGGCGGTGATCGTGCGGTCGCCGACGCTGACGGAGTACCTGCCCGGTACGCCGGCGGGGCTGATCGAGCTGGGCGCGTTCCTGGCGCTCACCCAGCCCGATCTGCGCTGACCGGCTAGTTGCCCGACGAGTGCCGGCCGTAACCGGTGGGGTCGTCGTCCGGGTCGGGACGGTGGTGCTGGCCGCGCAGCGACTCGCCTTCGCCCAAGTGGTGACCCGCCGGGCCGGGGTGATGGCGGCGCGGCGGCCGGGTGAACCGGTCGGCGGGCGGGCCGGGTTTGGGCGCGCGCCGCACCGCCACCTGGCGCAGCCGCTTGCCGCCGTCCACGTGAGACCCGTTGTGCGCGAAGCCGATCGGCTGAGCCTGAGCGGGCCGTTCGTCGAGCACGCTGCGCCGGGACTCGACGGGGTCACGGCGGCGCACGTCGGCGGGCGGTGCCGGGGCGGGCTGCGGCCGTCGCGGCTGCCCGGCGCGTTGCTGCGCCTCGGGTTCGGGTTCACGCACCAGGATGAGTTCGACGTACGCGTCATCGTCGTCGTAGTCGTCGTGATAGTCGCCGCCGTAGTCGTCCGGCCCGAACGCGTCGGTCCCGCCGTCGCGGTGCGCCCACGGGCGAAAACCCACCAGGAACAGCGCGGCGACGATCCCGAACAAGGCGATGAACGCCGGCAACAGCACCGACTGCGACATGGCCGCCGCGAACGGCCCGCGCAGGAACTCGGGCAGCACCGGCCCGGCCGAGTCCTCACCCCCGCCGGCGGGCTGTCCCGGCATCTCGGCGCCGATCCGCCACGTCATGAACGCGGCCATGCCGGCGCTGCCCAGCACGGCGCCCAGCTGACGCACCGAGTTGTACACCGCGGACCCGGCGCCGGCCAGCTGCGCCGACAGGTTGCGCGTCGCGGTCGCCGTCAGCGGCGACCACACGAAGGCCATCCCCACACCCATCGCGAAGAACGGCAGCACCAGCCGCCAGATCGGCGTCGCCGGCGACATCTCGAAGGTGAGCCAGGTCAGCGCGATCGCCAGCAGCGAAAACCCGAAACCGAGCACCGGGCGCGGGTGGTAGCGGTCGACGATCTTGCCGACGAACGGCGCGAACACCCCGTTGGCGATCGCCATCGGCGCGATCAGCAGGGCCGAGCGGGTCGGCGACAGGCCGCACACCGCCTGGGCGTAAAACGTCAGCGGCAGCATCATGGCCGTCGCGGCGAACGAGATGATCGCCACGCCGATGTTGCACAGGCTGAAGTCGCGGTCGGCGAAGATCACCAGCGGGATCAGCGGCTCCCGGACATTGACCGACTGCCAGAACACGAACACCGTCACGAACCCGACACCCGCGACGATCAGCGCCCAGATCCAGGGTTGCCAGTGCGCGGCCTGGCCCTGCTGCAGCCCGAACACGATCAGGAACATGCCCACCCCGGACAACCCGACCCCGACCAGGTCGAAGCGGTGCGACTGGGTGGGCAGCACCGGAACCAGCCAGTACGCCAGGGCCAGCCCGAGCACCCCGATCGGGACGTTGACGAAGAAGATCCACTGCCATCCGAGCCCGTCGACCAGCACCCCACCGGCCAGCGGCCCCACCAGGCTGGCCGCCCCGGCGGTGGCGCTCCACACGCTGACCGCCACGCCGCGCCGCTCCGGCGGGAAGATCCGGGTGATCGTCGACAACGTCTGCGGAGTCAGCACGCCGGCTCCGACACCCTGGACGACGCGGGCCGCGATCAGCATGGCGGCGCTGCCGGCCAGCCCGCACCACACCGACGCGACGGTGAACACCGCCAGGCCGATCAGGTACAGGTTCTTGGTGCCGAACCGGTCGCCGAGACGCCCGGCCACCAACAGCACGACCGCGTACCCCAGCAGATAGGCGCTGGTCACCCAGACCACGGTGTCGTAGCCGATGTGCAGGTCGGCCATGATGGTCGGGTTGGCGATGGCGACGATGGTCGAGTCGACCATGATCATGAAGAAGCCGATCATCATCGCCCACAGCGGGTTCCACGGGTTCTGCGAGTGCGCCGAGCTTCGGGTGATGAGGTCCCAGCGGTGGGCGCCCGGAGCGGGCCCCGACGGCGCGCGCCGCCCACCCCCCGGCGTGCGGGGCGTAGCCGTGGTCATCCACCCCACCTCGTTTCGCTCCCGACGAACCTGTCCGGCGCCGTTTCCGCCGGATCGGCCCGCGCTGGCCGACCGGCCGCAACCAGGGCACCCGGCGGCCCGGCCGCCGCAGACATCCAGCCTGCATTATCCCCGGCGCGGCAATGGGCCGGCAGGCAAGGATCCGCCGGGGACGGATAACGCGCCGGGAGGCGGCGCCGGCACGTTAGCCTGAAGGAACGCCATTTGCAGGAGAGAAAATATGCGGGCCCGACGGAACAGGTTTCCGAACCGGTTTTTCAGCACGTCCAGCGCGGCGGCGCGGACCGACAGCGGTCGGCCCAAGGTGTCCGCGCGGGCGTTGGCGCAGGTGATCGAGCGCAGTTCGCGGATCCAGGGCCCGGCAGCCGAGGCGTACGTGACCCGGCTGCGCAACGCGCACCCCGACGCCGGCCCCGCCGAGATCCTGGCCAAGCTGCAGAAACGCTATCTGGCCATCGTGACCGCCGGCGGCGTCGCGGTGGGCGCCGCGGCCACCATCCCCGGGATCGGCACCCTGAGCGCGCTGTCCGCGGCGGCCGCCGAGACGGTGACCTTCCTGGAGGCCACCGCCTTCTTCGTGCTGGCGGCGGCGGTGGTCTACGACATCCCGGCCGATCACCGGGAACGCCGCCGCGCGCTGGTGCTGGCCGTGCTCGTCGGCGACAACAGCGAGCGGGCCGTCGCCCAGCTGATCGGCCCCGGGCGGACCCAGGGCGGCTGGGTCTCCGAGAGCCTGGCCGCGCTGCCGCTGTCGTCGATGTCGCGACTGAACTCCCGGCTGCTCAAGTCGTGGGTGCGCAGGTACACGCTGCGCCGGGGCGCGCTGCTGTTCGGCAAACTGCTGCCCGTCGGGATCGGCGTCGTCGTCGGCGCCGTCGGCAACTATCTGGCCGGCAAGAAGATCATCCGCAACGCCAACCGGGCCTTCGGCGCGCCGCCCGCGCGCTGGCCGCGGGCGCTGCATCTGGTGCCGCCCATCCACGAAGCCGGCTGAACCCCGGCTCCGTGGGCGGATCGGCGGCAAAAGGTTAGCCTTTATAGGGCGGAATCAATGAGGACCGCCACCAGTGTGGGGTGCTCGGGCACCCGGGACCGACAAGAGGGCAGGCGCCGCGGAACAGCGCTGCGGTGACCCTGCGGGACAACGGGATTGAGGCGAACTGCGGTCGTGAGCAACATAAGTTCACCATTCGGGCAGAACGAATGGCTGGTCGAGGAGATGTACCGCAAGTTCCGCGACGACCCCTCGTCGGTCGATCCGAGCTGGCACGAATTCCTCGTCGACTACAACCCCGAGCCCACCGGCGACTCGGTGCTGGCCGGGGCGGCCAGCAACGACGGCCCGTCCGCCCCGGCGCAGGCTGCACCGCAAACCGCCCAGCCCGCCCGCCCGCCCAAACGGCCAGCCGGCTCAGACCGCCCAGCCCGCCCGGCCCGCGCCCCAGCCCGCCGCGGCCCCGGGCAACGGGGCGAGCACCCGCCCGGCCAAGCCCGCCACTCCCCCGCCGGCCGAGGGTGACGAGCTGCAGACGTTGCGCGGCGCCGCCGCGGCCGTCGTCAAGAACATGTCCGCGTCGCTGGAGGTGCCGACGGCCACCAGCGTGCGCGCCATCCCGGCCAAACTGCTGATCGACAACCGGATCGTCATCAACAACCAGCTCAAGCGCACCCGCGGCGGCAAGATCTCGTTCACTCACCTGTTGGGCTACGCGCTGGTGCAGGCGATCAAGAAGTTCCCGAACATGAATCGGCACTACGCCGAGATCGACGGCAAACCCACCGCGATCACCCCGGCGCACACCAACCTGGGCCTGGCCATCGATCTGCAGGGCAAGGACGGCAAGCGGTCGTTGGTGGTGGCCGGCATCAAGAACTGCGAGACCATGCGGTTCGCCCAGTTCGTCACCGCCTACGAGGACATCGTGCGGCGGGCCCGCGACGGCAAGCTGACCGCCGAAGACTTTGCCGGCGTGACGATTTCGCTCACCAACCCCGGCACCATCGGCACCGTGCACTCGGTGCCGCGGCTGATGAACGGCCAGGGCGCCATCATCGGCGTGGGCGCGATGGAGTACCCCGCCGAATTCCAGGGGGCCAGCGAGGAACGCATCGCCGAACTGGGCATCGGCAAGCTGATCACACTGACCTCGACCTACGACCACCGCATCATCCAGGGCGCGGAATCCGGTGACTTCCTGCGCACCATCCACGAGATGCTGCTGTCGGACGCGTTCTGGGACGACATCTTCCGCGAGCTGAGCATCCCGTACCTGCCGATCCGGTGGAGCACCGACAACCCGGACTCGATCGTCGACAAGAACGCCCGGGTGATGGAGTTGATCGCGGCCTACCGCAACCGCGGGCACCTGATGGCCGACATCGACCCGCTGCGGTTGGACGGCAGCCGGTTCCGCAGCCACCCCGATCTGGAGATCCTCAACCACGGCCTGACGCTGTGGGACCTGGACCGGGTGTTCAAGGTCAACGGCTTCGCCGGGGCGGAGTACAAGAAGCTGCGCGACATCCTGGGCCTGCTGCGGGATGCGTACTGCCGCCACATCGGCGTGGAGTACACCCACATCCTCGACCCCGAGCAGCAGGAATGGCTGCAGCAGCGGGTCGAGACCAAACACGTCAAACCGACGGTGGCCGAGCAGAAGTTCATCCTGAGCAAGCTGAACGCGGCCGAGGCCTTCGAGACCTTCTTGCAGACCAAATACGTTGGGCAGAAACGCTTTTCGCTGGAAGGCGCGGAAAGTGTGATCCCGATGATGGACGCGGCGATCGATCAGTGCGCCGAGCACGGGCTCGACGAAGTGGTGATCGGCATGCCGCACCGCGGCCGGCTCAACGTGCTGGCCAACATCGTCGGAAAGCCGTACTCGCAGATCTTCTCCGAGTTCGAGGGCAACCTCAACCCGGCGCAGGCGCACGGCTCCGGCGACGTCAAGTACCACCTGGGCGCCACCGGCGTGTACCTACAGATGTTCGGCGACAACGACATTCAGGTGTCGTTGACCGCCAACCCGTCGCACCTGGAGGCCGTCGACCCGGTGCTGGAGGGTCTGGTCCGGGCCAAGCAGGACCTGCTGGATCACGGCGCCGACGACCAGGGAGACGAGAAGGCCTTCTCGGTGGTGCCGATGATGCTGCACGGCGATGCCGCGTTCGCCGGCCAGGGCGTGGTGGCCGAGACACTGAACCTGACCCACCTGCCCGGCTACCGGGTCGGCGGCACCATCCACATCATCGTCAACAACCAGATCGGCTTCACCACAGCGCCGGAGCACTCGCGCTCCAGCGAGTACTGCACCGACGTCGCCAAGATGATCGGGGCCCCCATCTTCCACGTCAACGGCGACGACCCGGAGGCCTGCGCGTGGGTGGCCAAGCTGGCCGTCGACTTCCGGCAGAAATTCAAGAAGGACGTCGTCATCGACATGCTGTGCTACCGCAAGCGCGGGCACAACGAGGGCGACGACCCGTCGATGACCAACCCGGCCATGTACGACGTCGTCGACATCAAGCGCGGGGTGCGCAAGAGCTACACCGAGGCGCTGATCGGCCGCGGCGACATCTCGATGAAAGAGGCCGAGGACGCGCTGCGCGACTACCAGGGCCAGCTGGAGCGGGTGTTCAACGAGGTCCGCGAGCTGGAGAAGCACGGCGTGGGGCCCAGCGAGTCGGTGGAAGCCGACCAGATGCTGCCCGCGGGCCTGGCCACCGCGGTGGACAAGGCGCTGCTGGCCCGCATCGGCGACGCGTTCCTGGCGCTGCCGGAGGGTTTCACCGCCCACCCGCGGGTGCAGCCGGTACTGGAGAAGCGCCGGGAGATGGCCTACGAAGGCAAGATCGACTGGGCCTTCGCCGAACTGCTGGCGCTGGGCTCGCTGGTGGCCGAGGGCAAGCTGGTGCGGCTGTCCGGGCAGGACACCCGGCGCGGCACCTTCTCGCAACGGCACTCGGTGATCATCGACCGCAACACCGGCGAGGAGTTCACCCCGCTGCAGTTGCTGGCGACCAACCCCGACGGCACCCCGACCGGCGGCAAATTCCTGGTGTATGACTCCCCGCTGTCTGAGTACGCGGCCGTCGGCTTCGAGTACGGCTACACCGTGGGCAACCCGGATGCCCTGGTGTTGTGGGAGGCGCAGTTCGGCGACTTCGTCAACGGCGCGCAGTCGATCATCGACGAGTTCATCAGCTCGGGTGAGGCCAAGTGGGGTCAGCTGTCCAACGTCGTGCTGTTGCTGCCGCACGGGCACGAGGGCCAGGGCCCCGACCACACCTCGGCGCGCATCGAGCGCTTCCTGCAGCTGTGGGCGGAGGGGTCGATGACGATCGCGATGCCGTCCACCCCGTCCAACTACTTCCACCTGTTGCGCCGGCACGCCCTGGACGGGATCAAGCGGCCGCTGATCGTGTTCACCCCGAAGTCGATGCTGCGCAACAAGGCCGCGGTCAGCGACATCAAGGACTTCACCGAGATCAAGTTCCGCTCGGTGCTCGAGGAGCCGACCTACGAGGACGGCATCGGCGATCGCGGCAAGGTCAGCCGGGTGCTGTTGACCAGCGGCAAGCTCTATTACGAGCTGGTCGCGCGCAAGAACAAGGACAACCGCGACGACGTGGCGATCGTGCGGATCGAACAGCTGGCCCCGCTGCCCAAGCGCCGGCTGGGCGAGACGCTGGACCGCTACCCGAACGTGCGCGAGTACTTCTGGGTGCAGGAGGAGCCGGCCAACCAGGGGGCCTGGCCGCGATTCGGCCTGGAGCTGCCCGAGCTGCTGCCCGACAAGCTGACCGGGCTCAAGCGGATTTCCCGCCGGGCGATGTCGGCGCCGTCGTCGGGCTCGTCGAAGGTGCACGCCGTCGAGCAGCAGGAGATCATCGACACCGCCTTCGCCTGAGGCGTCGACGGGTCCTCAGTGTCACGCCAGCGTGGCGCTCGGGGCCCGGCGCCACGCTGGCGTGACGCTCGGCGAGGCGGGCGGAGGCGACGTTCGCACCCGAGGACAGCGGTACCCCGGGTACCGGCTAGCCTCGACGTGAACCAACACGAGGGAGGCCGCTCATGCAGGGGTTCGCCGGCAAGGTCGCCGTGGTCACCGGCGCGGGATCGGGAATCGGGCAGGCGCTGGCCGTCGAGCTGGCCCGCTCGGGCGCCAAGGTGGCGATCAGCGACGTCGACCTCGAAGGCCTGGCCCACACCGAGGAACAGCTGAAGGCGATCGGCGCGCAGTACAAGGCCGATCGGCTCGACGTGACCGAGCGCGAGGCGTTCCTGGCCTACGCCGACGCGGTCAAGGAGCACTTCGGCAAGGTCAACCAGATCTACAACAACGCCGGCATCGCCTTCACCGGCGACGTCGAGGTCAGCCAGTTCAAGGACATCGAACGGGTGATGGACGTCGACTTCTGGGGCGTGGTCAACGGCACCAAGGCGTTCCTGCCGCACCTGATCGCCTCCGGCGACGGACACGTCGTCAACGTCTCCAGCGTGTTCGGCCTGTTCTCGGTGCCGGGCCAGGCGGCCTACAACTCGGCCAAGTTCGCCGTGCGCGGCTTCACCGAGGCGCTGCGCCAGGAGATGGCCGCGGCCGGTCACCCGGTGGCGGTGACGACCGTGCACCCCGGCGGCATCAAGACCGCGATCGCCCGCAACGCCACCGCGGCCGAGGGCCTGGACCAGGCCGAGCTGGCCAAGCTGTTCGACAAGCGGCTGGCCAAGACCACACCGCAGCGCGCCGCCCAGATCATCCTGGACGCGGTGCGCAAGAAGAAGGCGCGAGTGCTGGTCGGCTCGGACGCCAAGGCGCTCGACATCCTGGTGCGGCTGACCGGTTCGGGCTACCAGCGGCTGTTCGGGCCGGTCATGAGCCGGCTGCTGCCCAACTGATCACGAGACCCCCTATAGCCAGCATCGCTGGCAGCGATTACCGTCAAGCGGTCAAACCTGCTCGAGGGAGTGTGGCATGCAAGGGTTCGCCGGCAAGGTCGCCGTGGTCACCGGCGCCGGATCGGGCATCGGGCAGGCGCTGGCGGTGGAGCTGGGCCGGGCCGGGGCCAAGCTGGCGATCAGCGACGTGGACACCGCGGGGCTGGCGCAGACGGCGGAGCAGCTGACCGCGATCGGCGCGCCGGTCAAGGCGGATCGGCTCGACGTGACCGAGCGCGAGGCGTTCCTGGCCTACGCCGACGCGGTCAACGAGCATTACGGCCGGGTCAACCAGATCTACAACAACGCCGGCATCACGTTCATCGGCTCCATCGAGGACAGCCGGTTCAAGGACATCGAGCGGGTGGTCGACGTCGACTTCTGGGGCGTGGTCAACGGCACCAAGGCGTTCCTGCCCCACCTGATCGCCTCCGGCGACGGACACGTGATCAACATCTCCAGCGCGCTCGGCCTGTTCTCGGCGCCCGGGCAGGCGGCCTACGTGTCGGCCAAGTTCGCCGTCCGCGGCTTCACCGAGGCGCTGCATCAAGAGATGCTGCGCGCCGGTCACCCGGTCCGGGTCACCACGGTGCACCCCGGCGGCATCAAAACCGCGTTCGCCCGCAACGCCACCGGTGTCGAGGGCCTCGACCACGCCGAGCTGGCCAGCCTGTTCGAGGAACAGCAGGCCAAGACGACGCCGCAGCGCGCCGCCCAGCTCATCCTGGACGGGGTGCGCCGCAACAAGGCCCGGGTGCTGGTCGGCCCCGACGTCAAGGCCATGGACCTGCTGGTGCGGGCGGCCGGCCCCAACTACGAGCGGCTGCTGGCCGGTCCGGTGATGGGCCGGGTCAAGGAGTTCGTGACCCGGTTGCTGCCCAAGCGTTAACGCCCGAGCGGGTGTTCGGCCAGCCAGCCGCCGGCCACCGCCTGCGGATCGGCGCCGGTGTCCACCTGCCGGCGCATGTCGACCAGCGCCGCGGTGTCCAGCACGCCGGCCACTTCGTTGATCGCCAGCAACTGCCGCTCGCTGAGCGCGTTGCGCCGATACAGCGGCACCACGTTCTCGGCCCGGATCAGCGCGGGCTTGCCGTCGGCCAGCGCGACCAGGTCGGCGGGCGTCCCGGGATCGGCCGTCGTCGTCCACCCCGCGGTCAGCTGCCCCGCCCGCACGGCGGCGAACATCGTTGCGGCGTCCGGGAATTCGTGGGGGGCGGCCAACCGGCAGCTGCCGACCGCCGGCGGCGCGGGGCGCCCGGCCACGGCCCCGACGACCAGGCTGTCGCAGTGCCGCGGCAACGTGCTCAGGTCCGCGCTGACGTCGCTGCCGCCCCACGCCTGGGCGGTGGAGCGGCTCACCAGCAACACGGGCTTGTCCTCGGCGGCCGTCGTGTAGTCGCCGGCCACGATGCCCTCGGGCAGGGCGGCGATCATCGCGCGGTACACGTCCTTGTCCGACATGGCCGTCGCGCCGGGCTGCAACGCCTGCAACACCCGTCCGGTGAAGGCGGGGACGACGGTGAACGCGCCCGAATCCAGTTGGGCTGTCGGGTCACCGGCCGTCGCGGGCCGCGCGGCGAAACCGTAGGACCGCAGCGCGGCGACGTAGATGCCGGCCAGCAGCGTCGAGGAGGCGTCGGGCCGCGAGCCCACCACCACCTCGGCGTGGGCGCGACGGTCGCCGGTGTCGGTCGTGCAGCCGGTGACGGCGAGTAGGGCGGTCAGCAGCGGCGCGACCAGCCTGCCGATTCTCACCCGGCGGGAGCGTCGGAAACTTCTGTGGCCAGCGCCACCGCGGTGGCGACCGCGTCCCCGACCCGGGTGTCCAGCGGGCTGGGCACGATCCGATCGGGCGCGAGGTCGTCGCTGACGACGGAGAAGATCGCCTCGGCCGCGGCGACCATCATCTTCTCGGTGATCCGGCGGGCACCGGCCTCCAGCGCGCCGCGGAACACCCCGGGGAACGCCAGCACGTTGTTGATCTGGTTGGGGAAATCGCTGCGCCCGGTGGCCACCACGGTGGCGTACTTCGCCGCGATCTGCGGATGGATCTCCGGGTCGGGGTTGGACAGCGCGAACACGATCCCGTTGGGCGCCATAGCCGCGATCATCTCCTCGGGCACCACACCCCCCGACAGCCCCAGGAACACGTCGGCGCCGCGGATCGCCTCGGCCAGGCTGCCGGTCAGGCCGGCCGGGTTGGTGCGCCGCGCCAACGCCGCCTTGACGTCGTTCATGTCGTCGCGGCCGGCGTGCAGGATTCCCCGCGAGTCGAGCACGGTGATGTCCGAAACACCCATCGCCATAAGGAGATTGGTGCACGCGACGCCGGCCGCCCCGGCTCCGGACACCACCACCTTCAGCGAGCTCATGTCCCGGCCCAGCAGCTTGCCGGCCCCCATCAGGGCGGCCAGCACGACGATCGCGGTGCCGTGCTGGTCGTCGTGCATCACCGGGCAGTCCAGCGCCTCGATGAGTCGGCGTTCGATCTCGAAGCAGCGCGGCGCGGAGATGTCCTCGAGGTTGACGGCGCCGAAGGTGGGGCGCAGCCGCACCAGGGTCTCCACGATCTCGTCGGGATCCTTGGTGTCCAGCACGATCGGGATGGCGTTCAGCCCGCCGTACGCCTGGAACAGGGCGCACTTGCCCTCCATCACCGGCAGCGACGCCGCGGGCCCGATGTCGCCCAGGCCGAGCACCGCGCTGCCGTCGCTGACCACGGCCACCAGCCGGTTGGCCCAGGTGTAGTGCGCCGCTTGACGGTGGTCGGCGGCGATCGCCCGGCTGACCTGCGCCACGCCCGGGGTGTAGGCGATCGACAGCGCGCGCTGGGTGTCCAGCGGGGAGGTCAGGCTGACCGACAGCTTGCCGCCGACGTGTGCCGCGAAGATCTCGGCGTCCGTGATCGCGCCCTGCTCGGCGCGACTCTGTATCGATTCAAGCAATTCGGACACGCGCTTCAGGGTAAGGGCTACCCATAAGTAGTCCTAATTGCCCACGTCGGTCTTAGATCAGGCCGAGCTGGGTCACCGCGTTGCGCTCGTCGGCGAGCTCGGCGGTGGTCTTGTCGATCCGGCTGCGGGAGAACTCGTCGATCTCCAGGCCCTGCACGATGGTCCAGTCGCCGTCCTTGGTGGTCACCGGGAACGACGAGATCAGCCCCTCCGGCACGCCGTAGGAGCCGTCGGAGATGACGGCCATGGAGACCCAGTCGCCCGCCGGGGTGCCCAGCAGCCAGTCGCGGGCGGCGTCGGTGGTCGCCGAGGCGGCCGACGCGGCCGAGGAGGCGCCCCGCGCGTCGATGATGGCCGCGCCGCGCTTGGCCACGGTCGGGATGAAGTCGTTCTCGATCCAGTTCTGGTCGCCCACCACCTCGGCCGCGTTCTTACCCTTGACCTCGGCGTGGAAGATGTCGGGGTACTGGGTGGCGGAGTGGTTGCCCCAGATCGTCATCTTTGTGATGTCGGTGACCTTGGCGCCGGTCTTTTTGGCCAGCTGCGAGATGGCCCGGTTGTGGTCCAGGCGGGTCAGCGCCGAGAACCGCTCGCGCGGGATGTCCGGGGCGTTGCTCATCGCGATCAACGCGTTGGTGTTGGCCGGGTTGCCGGTCACGCCGACGCGGATGTCGTCGGCGGCCACCTCGTTGAGCGCCTTGCCCTGCGCGGTGAAGATCGCGCCGTTGGCCTCCAGCAGGTCGCTGCGCTCCATGCCCGGGCCGCGCGGCCGCGCGCCGACCAGCAGCGCGAGGTTGGCGCCGTCGAAGATCTTGTTCGGGTCGGCGCCGATCTCGACGCCGGACAGCAGCGGGAAGGCGCAGTCGTCGAGTTCCATCACGACGCCCTCGAGCGCCTTGAGCGCGGGCTCGATCTCGAGCAGACGCAGTTCGATCGGGCGGTCGGGGCCCAGCAACGAGCCGCTGGCAAGGCGGAACAACAGGCTGTAGCCGATCTGGCCGGCGGCGCCGGTGACGGCAACCTTGAGAGGACTTGCGCTCACGTCGATGTACCCCTTGTGTGGAGAAGTTCGTGCAGATTCGGGTTCCGCTCGAAACTAGCGCACCCTTCTTTGCCGCCGATCTCCGGTCCGCTACCAGGGCTTTCCGCCGCGCGATCGTCACGCCGGCCGGCGCCGGGACGCGTAGCATGAGCACCGCCTGGTCTGACCTGCGCTGCGTGGGAGGTGGATGTGTTCCAGGGATTCGACGCATTGCCAGAAGTGCTTCGGCCCATCGCCCACCAACCGCACCCGCAGCCGGCGCCCGAGGCCCCGCCGGCCCGCGCGACGCTGGTCGACTGCGCGGTGTACGACGACGGGAACCGGCTGCCCGGTGTGTTCGGTTACGCCGACGCCCTGGACAAGGTCCGCGAGATCGAATCCCAGGGGCGCGAGGGATTCGTCTGGGTGGGCCTGCGCGAACCGAACCAGGCCGAAATGCAGGAAGTGGCAGACGTTTTCGGGCTGCACGCGCTGGCCGTCGAGGACGCCGTGTGCGCCCATCAGCGGCCCAAGGTGGAGCGCTACGACGACACACTGTTTCTGGTGCTCAAGACCGTCAACTACGTGCCGCACGAATCGGTGGTGCTGGCCCGCGAGATCGTCGAGACCGGCGAGATCATGGTGTTCGTCGGCCGCGATTTCGTGGTGACCGTCCGGCACGGCGAACACGGCGGGCTGTCCGAGGTGCGCAAGCGGATGGACGGCGACCCCGAGCAGATGCGGCTGGGCCCGTTCGCTGTGATGCACGCGATCGCCGACCACGTGGTGGACCACTATCTCGAGGTGAGCAGCTTGATGCTCGCCGACATCGACAGCATCGAGGGGTTGGCGTTCGCCCCGGGCAGCAAGATCGACGTCGAACCGATCTATCTGCTCAAGCGCGAGGTCGTCGAACTGCGCCGCTGCGTCAACCCGCTGTCGTCGGCGTTTCACCGGATCCAGACCGAGAACAAGGACGTGATCTCCAAGGAGGTGCGCCGCTATCTGCGCGACGTCGCCGATCACCACTCCGAGGCCGCCGACCAGATCGCCAGCTACGACGACATGCTCAACTCGCTGATCCAGGCGGCCCTGGCCCGGGTGGGGATGCAGCAGAACAACGACATGCGCAAGATGGCGGCCTGGGCCGGCATCCTGGCGGTGCCGACCATGATCGCCGCCATTTACGGGATGAACTTCCATTTCATGCCCGAGCTCAACTGGACCTGGGGATACCCGGCGGTGATGGCGGGCATGGCCGTCGTCTGCCTGGTGCTGTACTTCCAGTTCCGCAACCGCAACTGGCTCTAGCGCTCGCTTTTTCCCGCGAGTTCCCCCGCGAGCAGACGTCAATCCGGCTGGGCGGCAGGGCGATTCGGGTCCAGCACGTCGACGCCGTCGTTGTCCCACGCCTGCCGCATCGCCTCCGCGCCCTTCAGCCGCACCCACGCCGCTTCCGTGGCGGTGATGGGGGTCGCCGACAGGAATTGCACCGGGTCGCGCGGCGGCGGCAGCGGCAGATCGGGAATATCGCTGCGGCCCAACAGCACTGCCGTGAACGGCACCCGGGCCGACGGCGACGCCCACAGCGGCGAGCCCAGGTCGATCAGCGCGCCGGCGACCAGCACCGCGCCCTCGACGGCCGGGGATGCCGCCAGGATCGCCAGGCTCTTTGCGATGCCGGTGACGGGGCCGGGATCGCGTAGCCGCAGCACGATCTCGGCGCGCGGTCCGCGCACCGGGTCGGCGATCTCGGCCGTCGGTTCGGTCATCGGATGACGCGAGCAGCCCAGCGAGACGTAGTGCACCAGCCCGTCGGCCGTGCGGAACCGCAGCACCTCGATGGTTTCGGTACCCAGGAATGTCACGCTGGCCGAATCTGGCTCGTCGCCGCCGAAGTGCGCCCGCACGTGCGCGCGCACCGGCTCCAGGGCCTGGCTCACGGCGAGCCGGACGGCGCGACGGTCAGGTTCACCCCGGAGTCGGCGTCGAAGACCATCAGCTTCGTCGTGTCCAGCGCCAACTCGACCGTCTGGCCGATGGCCGCTTTGGATTCGGCGGGAACCCTTGCCACGAACTGGTTTTCGTGCGCATCCGCCTCGGCGGCCAGTTCGTCCAACTGGGTCGAGTGCGCGGCCCACGCCGCGGTCGAGAAGTACACGTACTTGTCGGCGCCCAGCGACTCGACCATGTCGACCTTTACCTCGAAGGTCAGCGCCCTGATCCGCTGGTAGCCGTCGATCAGCGCGGCGTCGGACAGGTGTTCGGGTCGCGCGCCGACGATGATGTTGTCCGGCTCGGGATGCTCGGCGATCACCTGTTGAATTTCCGGTGTCAGCATCACCTCGCCGAAGGGCAGCTTCAGCCCGATCGGCGTCAGCGTGGCGGGGAAGAAATTCATCGCCGGCGAGCCGATGAAGCCGGCGACGAACAGGTTGGCCGGGTTCTCGTACAGCTCGTCGGGGGTGCCGATCTGTTGTGCCACACCGGAATGCATCACCACCACGCGGTCACCCAGGGTCATAGCCTCGGTCTGGTCGTGGGTGACGTAGACCGTGGTGGTGCCCAGCCGCTTCTGCAGCCGGGCGATCTCGCCGCGCATCTGCACCCGCAGTTTGGCGTCCAGGTTGGACAGCGGCTCGTCCATCAGGAACGCCTTCGGGTGCCGCACGATGGCCCGGCCCATCGCCACCCGCTGCCGCTGCCCGCCGGACAGCTGCGACGGCTTGCGGTCCAGAAAGTCGGTCAGGTCAAGGATTTTGGCCGTCTCGGCGACCTTCTGGGCGATCTCGGGCTTCTTCATCTTGGCCAGTGTCAACGGAAACGCGATGTTTTGGCGCACCGTCATGTGCGGGTACAGCGCATAGGACTGGAACACCATGGCGATATCGCGGTCCTTGGGCGCCTTCTCGTTCACCCGTTCGCCGCCGATGCGCAGCTCGCCGGATGAGATATCTTCAAGCCCGGCAATCATATTCAAGGTCGTGGTCTTGCCGCAGCCGGACGGGCCGACCAGGATCAGGAATTCGCCGTCGGCGATGGTGAGGTTGAGGTCGCGCACCGCCGTCGCGCCGTCCGGGTAGCTCTTGCTGACATGGTCCAGCACAATCTCGGCCATCGAGTCATCCCTTCACAGCGCCAGAGGTCAGCCCGGCGACGATCCGTCGTTGGAAGATTAGAACAAACAAGATGACGGGGACGGTGATCACCACGGCCCCGGCCGCGATCGATCCGGTCGGCTCCTCGAACTGTGAACTGCCGCTGAAGCTCACGATCGCCACCGGCGCGGTGATGGCCGCCTTGGTGGCGGTCATTGTCAGCGCCAGCAGCAGATCGTTCCAGGCGAAGATGAACACCAGGATCGCCGCGGTCACCACGCCCGGCGCCGCCAGCGGCACGATCACCTTCCGGAACGCCTGCGCCGGCGTGGCGCCGTCGATTTTCGCCGCCTTCTCCAAATCCCATGGGATCTCCCGGAAGAACGCCGACAACGTGTAGATCGCCAGCGGCAGCGCAAAGGTGATGTACGGCAGGATCAACCCCGGCCAGGTGTCGAACAGGCCGAGGAAGCGTTCGATGTTGAACAGCGGCGTGACCAGCGAGATCGCCGGGAACATGGTGATCAGCAGGGTGGCCCCGATCAGCAGCCGCTTGCCGGGAAAGTCCAGCCGGGCCACGGCGTAGGCGGCCATGGCGCCGAGCAGCACCGCGACCGCGGTGGTGATCAGCCCGATCCCGACGGAGTTGATCAGCGCCGAGCTGAAGAAGTCGCCGCGGAAGATGCCGCGATAGTTTTCCAGCGATATCGCCGACGGAATCAGCTTGCCGTCCTTGACCGTTGACGTCGGCTTCAGCGACAGGCTGAAGATCCACAACACCGGAAGCAGCGCATACACCACCACCAGCGTGTCGATCACGGCCCAGAGCACTGTGCGACGCGCGGCGGTTCGGTTAACGGCCATGGACGTCACCACCGGGGGCTGCCGCACCGAAGACCTTGACGAAAACCAGCGCGATCAGGCCCACGCATCCGAAGATCAGCACGCTGATCGCCGAGCCCAGCCCCACGTTGAAACCCTTGAACAGGTTGTCGTAGCCCAGCATCGACACCGAACCGGTGTTGTTGGCGCCGTTGGTCAAAACGTAGATGTTGTCGAAAATCCGGAAGGCGTCCAGGGTTCGGAACAACAGCGCGACCACCACCGCCGGCTTGATGATCGGCAGGGTGACGCGGGTCAACCGCCGCCAGGCGCCGGCGCCGTCCACCTGGGCCGCCTTGAGCAGGTCCTCAGGCACCAGCGCCAGACCGGCCAGCAGCAGCAGCGACATGAACGGCGTCGTCTTCCAGACCTCGGCGAGCACGACGATTGCCAGCGACGGGATCTGGGCGGTCAGCGGGGCGCTGCCGTGCGGCAGCAGGTTGGCCAGATAGCCGGTCCCGGGCGTCCAGGCGTAGTACCAGCTGTAGGACGCGACCGCGGTGACGATGCCGTACGGGATCAGCACCGCGGTGCGCACCAGGCCCTTGCCGACCAGGGTGCGGTGCATCACCAGCGCCAGCGCCAGGCCCAGCACGAATTCGGCGGACACCGAGACCACGGTGATGCCCAGCGTCACCGCCAGCGCGGTCCACCAATACCGGTCGCTGAGGATGGTCGCGTAATTGCTCAGGCCGACGAACGCGGTGTCGTGCGGAGCCGCAAGGTTGTTGCGCTGCAAGCTCAACCACACCGCATAGCCGATCGGGTAGGCCGTCACCGCCAGCATCAGAATCGCCGCCGGCGCAACCAGCACAAGCGCCAGCCGCTGTTCGGATGTCCGGCCCAGCACGCTCGGCGCGACGGAAGACGTTGGGGTAGGGCGTGTTTCGCCGAGGGTGGCCGTCACGGCAGCAGCCCCTTCCCGTCGACGGCCTTTTGCACCTCGACGCTGAGCTGGTCGGCGGTGCGCTCCGGGTCGATCCCGGTGATCGGGCTCAGCGTCGCGGCGAGCCGGATGGACACCGTCTGATAGACGGGCGTGGCCGGTCGCACCGCGGCGTCGGTGAGCTGGCGGCGGATGATGGTGTACATCGGGTACTTGGTCTGGAACTGCGGGTCGGAGTACAGCGAGGTGCGCACCGGCGGCAGGCCGCCCTGGATCGCCACATACTTCTGATGCTGCAGGCTGCGCACGCAGCGGATGGCTTCGAACGCCTCGGCCCGGTGGCGGGTGGTGCTGGCCACCGCCAGGTTGGCCCCGCCGATGGTCACCTTGGCCGGAAGGCCCGGCGCCGCACCGGGATACGGCGCGAAGCCGAAGACCTTCTGGCTGGCCTGGTAGGCGATGCGGTATTGCTCGTCGGTGGGCACGAAGATGCCGACGTCGTTGATGCTGCCGGCCAACCTCGGGTCCCGGTTCAGCGGCAGGAAGGGCACGCCGCCCTTCACCGCGTTGTCCAGCATCGAGGCCAGCGCGTAGGGCCAGTTGACGGCCAGGGCGGCGCGGCCCTGTTCGACGGCCAGCCGCGCGGTGCCCTCGTCGGTGCGGGTGATCGAGGGATCGGCGCCGGGGGCGGTCGCCACCGACTTGAGGATGCGCAGCGCGTTGACGGTGGCCGCCCGGTGCGCCGGGGTGTCGGTCAGCGTGACGCGGCGGCCGTCCTCGGAGAGCACCCGCCCGCCGCCGCTGGCCAGCAACGTGTTGAACCAGACCACCAGGCCTTCGCCCTCGTTGGCCTGCACCGCGATCCAGCTGGGCTGGCCCGCGGCGTGCAGCCGGGCCGCCTCGGTCACCACGGCGTCCCAGGTCCGCGGTGGCTGAGGCACCAAATCCGGCCGGTACCACAGCAATTGGGTGTTCGTCGTGACGGGCGCGGCGAACAGCCTGTCGTGCCAGCGCGCGGTGGACAGCGGGCCGGGCAGGGTGTCCACGGTCGCGTCGGCTTCGGCGCGGCCCGCGGGGTCGTCGGACAACGGCAGCGCCCAGCCCGCCTCGGCGAACTCCGCGGTCCACACCACGTCCAGCGACATGATGTCCAGCGTGCGGTCGCGACCGGTCAGCCGACGGGCCAGCTGCAACCGCTGCTCGCCCGGGGCCCGGGGCAGGCTGATCTGTTGAATGGCGAAGCGGCCGCCGAACTGCCTGGTGCAATCCTGGGCGATCGCGGCGAACGTGGCGCCGTCGGTGGCCGTGGTGTAGAAGCTGATCACCAGCCCGCGCGGCCCGGCGGCGCACGCCGACGACGCCGCGGCGATGGTGAGTGTCGCCAGCGCGACCGCGCCTGCCCGGCGTACGCGCCCACGACCGATCACCACTTGTTCACACCTCTCGTGCGCGCCTCAAATCGCCAAGCGCGCCAATAGGTCCCGCGCCTTCTCCGCATTCTGCGGATCGCAGAGCACGTCGTAGCGGCCCGCCACCAGCTGCATGGTCGAGCTGAAATCCCTTGTGCCACGGGCCATCGAGTAAGGAACGGCGGAGGTGATCAACCCGAAGAACACACCGGCGACCAGACCGGTGGCCAGCGCCCCCCACGGGTTGGGGCTGAAGAATCCGAGCACCAGCCCGATGAACAAACCCAGCCATGCCCCGCTCAGCACGCCACCGCCGAGCACCTTGGGCCAGGTCAGCCGGCCGGTCACCCGTTCCACCTGCATCAGGTCGACCCCGACGATGGTGACCTGCTGGACCGGGAACTGCTGGTCGGACAGGTAGTCGACGGCACGCTGCGCCTCGGCGTAGGTGGGATAGGAGCCGACGGGCCAGCCCCGGGGCGGTGTCGGCAGACCGGGCACGCCGCGGCGACCGCCCGCGCCGGGGGGTGGCGCGCCGGGAACCTGCCCGGGCTGGAAAGGACTAGTCATCGCCGCTCATTCTCCTCCGCCTCGACCGTCGTTTCATCTCAGGTCCTCCCCAGCCTATCCAGCCGGTCCAGCCGGCCAACGGATGCCACCTGCGGAAACACCGCGCGCCGCGCGCCGGGCTTCGGCGCCGCAACCGCCGGTCGCGGATGGGTTAGGTTGAACACCATGACGGCTCCCGGCGGCGGCTTCGGCGAGAGCGCCCAACACGACCACCACGGCGACCACCACGGCAACAAGGCCCACGGCGACAAGCCCAACGACGACGCAACCTCGGCGCCGCACGCCCAGCCGGCCCCGTGGGAACCGCCCGCCGGCTCCGCACCCCCGCCCTACCCACCGCCGGGCTATCCGGCCGACTACCCACCCGGCTATCCGCCCCCGTACCCGCCGCCGGTGGCCTCCCCCGTTCCGCCGCCCCCGCCCGGGTACGGGCCGCCGCCCCCGCCGGGCTACGGACCGCCCGGATACCCGGGTGGCTACTACCCCGGTCCGGATTACGGTGGCTACCCGCCGCTGCTCGGCGGGCAGCCCGGGACCAACGGTTTGGCGATCGCCTCGCTGATCGCGTCGTTCACCGGCCTGCTGTGCGGGATCGGCTCGGTCGTGGCCATCGTGCTGGGCGCGATCGCCCTGGACCAGATCAAGCGGACCCGGCAGGACGGCTTCGGCCTGGCCGTCGCCGGCATCGTCATCGGAATCGCCACCCTGGTGGTGACTTTGGTGGTCGTGCTGTTCGCCTTGCACACCCACTAGGTGCGCTCGGCCATCGAACCGGCGGCTGCCTAGGCTCTACTGCCATGGGATCGGTCAACAGGGTGTACATCGCGCGGCTGGCGCGGATGCTGGTGCTGGGCCCGCTCGGCGAATCCGTCGGCCGGGTCCGCGACGTGGTGATCAGCATCAGCATCGTCCGCCAGCAACCGCGGGTGCTGGGGCTGGTCGTCGACCTGGCGACGCGGCGCAGCATCTTCATCCCGATCCTGCGGGTGGCCGCCATCGACCCCAACGCCGTCACGCTGAGCACCGGCAGCGTGTCGCTGCGCCATTTCGAGCAGCGGCCCGGCGAGGTGCTGGCCATAGGTCAGGTGCTCGACACCGTGGTCAAGGTCAACGACCCCGAACTGCCGGAGCTGGCCGGTGTCGACGTGGTCGTGACCGACCTGGGCATCGAGCAGACCCGGACGCGGGACTGGATGGTCACCCGGGTCGCGGTGCGCCCGCAGCGACGGCTGCGCCGGCGCGGCCCGGTGCACGTGGTGGACTGGCGCAACGTGCAGGGCCTGACCCCGTCGGCGCTGGCGCTGCCCGGCCAGGCCGTCGCGCAGCTGCTCGAACAGTTCGAGGGCCGCAAGCCGGTCGACGTCGCCGACGCCATCCGCGGACTCCCGCCCAAGCGCCGCTACGAGGTGCTCAAGGCGCTCAACGACGACCGGCTGGCCGACATCCTGCAGGAGCTGCCCGAACTCGACCAGGCCGAGGTGCTCTCGCAGCTGGGGACCGAACGGTCGGCCGACGTGCTCGAGGAGATGGATCCCGACGACGCCGCCGACCTGCTCGGGGTGCTCAATCCGACCGACGCCGAGATGCTGCTGAAACGGATGGACCCCGGCGATTCGGCCTCGGTGCGCCGCCTACTCACCCACTCCCCCGACACCGCGGGCGGCCTGATGACCTCCAACCCGGTGGTGCTCACCCCGGACACCGCGGTCGCCGAGGCGCTGGCCCGGGCCCGCGATCCCGATCTGACCGCCGCGCTGTCGTCCATGGTGTTCGTGGTGCGCCCGCCCACGGCCACGCCCACCGGCCGCTATCTGGGCTGTGTGCCGTTGCAGCGGCTGCTGCGCGAGGCGCCGGCGGAGCTGGTCGGCGGGATCGTCGACAGCGACCTGCTGACGCTGCGGCCGGAGACGCCGCTGGTCGCGGTGACCCGCTACCTGGCCGCATACAACCTGGTGTGCGGCCCCGTGGTCGACGACGAGAACCACCTGCTGGGCGCGGTGACCGTGGACGACCTGCTCGATCACCTGCTGCCGCCGGACTGGCGGGTGGACATGCAGGAACTCGACACCGCCGGCCGGCTCGAGGGACTGGGAGGATCCGGGTGAGCAAATCCACGGCTGTGCGCCGGCTGTACACGCCGCGGACATCGCGCCGGTACTCGCCGCGGCTGGATCCCGAGACCGTCGGGCAGATCACCGAGTCGATCGCGCGCTTCTTCGGCACCGGCCGGTACCTGTTGCTGCAGACCATCGTGGTGGCGGTGTGGATCGTGGTGAACGTGTTCGCGGTGCGACTGCGCTGGGATCCCTATCCGTTCATCCTGCTGAACCTGGCGTTCTCCACCCAGGCCGCCTACGCGGCGCCGCTGATCCTGTTGGCGCAGAACCGGCAGGAGAACCGCGACCGGGTGGCGCTCGAAGAGGACCGCCGTCGCGCTGCCCAGACCAAGGCCGACACCGAGTACCTGGCCCGCGAGCTGGCCGCGGTGCGGCTGGCCGTCGGCGAGGTGGTGACGCGGGAGTACCTGCGCCACGAGCTCGACGACCTGCGTGAACTGCTCGCCGAGCTGCGGCCCCAAAGCGCCGACGGCGAGCCGGTTTCCGGCGCCGACAACCGGGAGCAGACGGCTAAGAAATCCAGGTGAGAACCGGTCAAACCATTGCGCCACTCGCGTCACAAGAGTTATGTATGGTGATCTGGTTCACCGAGCTAACAGAAAGTAACGCCCAGCTCACACCTAGGACGGTCGAGTGCGCATAGGGGGAAGCCGGGGTGCAGACCCGGCCGCCGCGACTGTGCGGCAGCGAGCACTTCGGAACACGCGCAAGCCGATATTCGGCATCGCCATGATCACTCCCTTGGTCTTCGCGGGTGCGGTCAGCGCGACGGGCCCATCGCTGCCGGTGCGAACGCCCCCGGTCCACGCCGCCGTCACCCCGGTGGCCGCCGTCTCGCCGACCTTCCCCGACCTCACCGGTCCCGCCGTCGTCGCGATCGACCGCGGCCCCACCGCCTTTCACGTCGCCGAGCCGGCACTGTCCGCCCCGCCGCCGGCCGCGATCGTCAACGCGCCTGGGGCGCTTGGCATTCCGAGCATCGCGCTGGCCGCCTACCGCAATGCGGAGCAGAAGATGGCCGTCGCCGCCCCGGGCTGCGGCGTGAGCTGGAACCTGCTGGCCGGGATCGGGCGCATCGAATCGGGCCACGCGGGCGGCGGCGCGGTCGACGCGCGCGGCACCGCGATCACCCCGATCTACGGCCCGTCGCTGGACGGCACCCTGCCCGGCAACGAGGTCATCATCCAAAGCGCCGCCGGCAACCGGGTCACCTACGCGCGCGCCATGGGGCCGATGCAGTTCCTGCCGGGCACCTGGGCGCGCTACGCCTCCGACGGCAAGGGCGACGGCGTGGCCGACCCGCAGAACCTGTTCGACTCCACCCTGGCGGCCGCGCGCTACCTGTGCAGCGGCGGGCTCAACCTGCGTGACCAGTCGCAGGTGCTGACCGCGATCCTGCGCTACAACAACTCGATGCCCTACGCGCAGAACGTGCTGGGCTGGGCGGCGGCCTATGCGACCGGCGTCGTCCCGGTCGACCTGCCGCCGATGACCGGGCCGCCGCCGCCGCTGGGCGATGCGCACCTCGAGCACCCCGAAGGGCTCGGGCCCAACCTGCCGATGAACATCAACGGCCTGCCGCTGGACGACCCGCTGGCCCGAGTGCCGCTGATCGACCTGAGCAGCCCCGCGCTCGGCAGCCCGCAGCCGATGTTCCCGTGGATGACGCCCACCCCGCAGCAGGCGCCGACCCAGGTTCCCGGGTGCACGGTGATCTGCATCAGCTCGCAGGGCCCCCCGCCGGCCGGCCCGCCCCCGTTCGGGCCGCCGCCCCCGGATGCCGGACCCGTCCCGGCGCCCCCGGCCGGAGCGGCACCGCAAGCCGCGGCGGCGCCCCGGCCGGAGCCGCACCGCAAGCGCCGTCGCCCAAGTCGGCCGGCCCGCGCCGAACGCGCCGAAGAAGCCGGCCCGGCCTAGCCGGCCGCAGGGTCGCCTCCCGACAGCACCCGGCCACCCGCCTACACTCGGCGGTGATGTCCCGCCATGACTCCTCCGACTCAGCAGCCGACCTGAGCGCCGCCGTCCGCGCCGCCCTGGGCAAGGTGATCGACCCCGAACTGCGGCGTCCGATCACCGAACTCGGGATGGTCAAGAGCATCGACACCGAGCCCGACGGCGCGGTGCATGTCGCGATCTACCTGACCACCGCCGCGTGCCCGAAGAAGACCGAGATCAGCGACCGGGTGACCCGGGCGGTCGCCGACGTCCCGGGCACCGGCGCGGTCAAGGTCACCCTGGACGTGATGAGCGACGAGCAGCGCACCGAGCTGCGCAAGCAGCTGCGCGGCGATGCCCGCGAGCCGGTTATCCCGTTCGCGCAACCGAATTCGCTGACCCGGGTCTACGCCGTCGCGTCCGGCAAGGGCGGGGTGGGAAAGTCCACCGTCACCGTCAACCTGGCCGCGGCGATGGCCGCCCGCGGCCTGTCGGTCGGCGTGCTGGACGCCGACATCCACGGCCATTCCATCCCGCGGATGATGGGCACCACCGACCGGCCCACCCAGGTCGAGTCGATGATCCTGCCGCCCATCGCCCACGACGTGCGGGTCATCTCGATCGCCCAGTTCACCCAGGGAAACACCCCGGTCGTGTGGCGCGGCCCGATGCTGCACCGGGCGCTGCAGCAGTTCCTGGCCGACGTCTACTGGGGCGACCTGGACGTGCTGCTGCTCGACCTGCCGCCGGGCACCGGTGACATCGCCATTTCGGTCGCCCAGCTGATTCCCAACGCCGAGATCCTGGTGGTGACGACGCCGCAGCTGGCCGCCGCCGAGGTCGCCGAGCGGGCCGGCAGCATCGCGCTGCAGACCCGCCAGCGGGTGGTCGGTGTGGTGGAGAACATGTCGGGGCTCACCCTGCCGGACGGCTCCACGCTGCAGGTGTTCGGCGAGGGCGGCGGCAAGCAGGTGGCCGAGCGGCTGTCCCGGGCGGTCGGCGCCGAGGTGCCGCTGCTGGGTCAGATCCCGCTGGACCCCGCGCTGGTGGAGGCGGGCGATTCCGGTACCCCGCTGGTGCTCAGCGCGCCGGATTCGCCGGTGGGCAAGGCGCTGCGCGCGGTGGCCGACAGCCTGTCGTCGCGCCGGCGCGGACTGGCCGGCGTGTCGCTGGGGCTCGACCCCACCCGGCGCTGACGGTTCAGGTGGCGTCGGCGTCGAACGGCGTCTGGCCGGGGCGGTGCGGCTCGGGCGGCGGCGCCGGGGCGGGCGGCGGCTGGGCCGCGGCGCCGTTGACCGGCCGGTCGAAGGCCCCGGTCAAGAACGAATCGTCGCCGTCCAACAGGTGCTTGGTCAGCGCCGCCCGCGGCGTCATCCCCCGCAGCTTCTGCAGCTCGCTGAGCGGGACGCGCAGATCGTCGAACTCGGGCCCGAGGTCCTCGCGCAACTGGGTGGTCACACCGCTGAGGTAGTCCCGCGCCTGGCGCAGGGCGTTCGACGTCCACCGGATGGCGCCCGGCAGCCGCTCCGGCCCGAGCACCACCAGGCCCACCACGACGAGGACCAGCATGTGCTCCCAGCTCAGACTGCCGAGCATCAGCTGCCGTCCGGGTCCGGCTTCACCGTCAGGGTGACGTGGCGGCCGTCGCGCACCACCTCGATCGGGGAATCCTGGCCGATGGTCAGCTGCCGCACCGCGACCACGAACTCGTCGGCGTCGGCGACCTTGCGGTTGCCCACCTTGACCACGACGTCGTTCTCCAGGACGCCGCCCTTCTGCGCGGGGCTGCCCGCCTTCACGTTGGCCACCTGCGCGCCGGAGGCGATCGCGTTGCTCACCGAGCGGGTGCTGACCCCCAGCGTCGGGTGCACGATCTTGCCGTCCCTGATCAAGGTCTGGGCGACCTCCTTGGCCTCGTTGATGGGGATCGCGAAGCCCAGCCCACTTGCGCTGTCGGACAACGACTTACCCGCGGTGTCGATACCGATCACCTGGGAATCCATGTCGATCAGCGGGCCGCCGGAGTTGCCGTGGTTGATCGACGCGTCGGTCTGCACGGCGTCGATCACCGTGTCGGTGTCCGAGCCCTCCCCGGACAGCGGGACCGGTCGGTGCAGGGCGCTGACGATGCCGTGCGTCACGGTGCTGCGCAGCCCCAGCGGCGCGCCCGCGGCCAGCACCTCGTCGCCGACCCGCACCTTGTCGGAGTCACCGAGCCGGGCCACCGACAGATTGTCGACGTTGTCCACCTTCAGCACGGCCAGGTCGGTCTTGGGGTCGCGGCCGACCAGGTTGGCGGGCACCTCCTTGCCGTCGTTGAACACCACGGTGGTCTTGAACTGGCTGGGGTTGTTCGCCGCCTCGGAGATGACGTGGTTGTTGGTGACGATGTAGCCGCGGCCGTCGATGACGACGCCCGAGCCCTGCATGCCCTCCTGGTCGCTCTTGGACTCGATGGTGACCACCGCGCCCGCGGTGGCCGCCGCCACCTTCGCGAAGCGCCCGGCCGGGGCTTCGCCGTTGCCGTTCGTCGACAGCGTCACCTTCGACGTGGTGAAGGCCTCGGCGACCTCGGCGGTCTTGCGCCCGACCACACCGCCGATCAGGCCGATGACCAGCGCGATCAGCAGCAGAACCAGCAACGCCAGGTAGGACACCTTGCCGCCGAAGAGCACGTCGCGCACACCCAGCTTGCCGCCGTAGCCTAGCGCGGACCGCGACGGCGACGGCGCCACCGCCGGCGTGCCCAACGCGGCCGGGGCCCCCGGGTCACGCCACGGGTCGTCGGCGTGGTCGGGCTCCACCCCGTCCTTCTCGGCCGCCAGCGCGCCGCTGTCGACGGGGTGGCGCTGCAGCGTCTCCGGGCTGCCGTCGGGCCGGCTGAACGCCTCCTGCAGCACGGGGTCGGCCGACTGCTCGCTCGGCCGGAACTCCGACTGCTCCCGGTACTTCTTCGGACGCACGCGTTCGGCCACGAACGATCCCCGCAGCCCGGCGGGCCGACCGAACTCCCGGCGCGATGCGGGGTCGACGGGCGGGCGCGAGATGGGGCGCGGCGCCAACCGGTTGGCGCTGTCTTTTGCTTGGTCGTAGCCTGGGTCGGAGGTCACGTTATCCCTTTTGGATCCTCGATTTGAGCGCTCGAGACAGGCCTTTACCGGGCGATTTACGCGGCACCGGCGTTGTCCGTGTCCACCCTAGTATCCACGGCGCACCGGTGGCCGCCGGGAACGCGCGGGACGGCACGACGCTACGGACGCCGGCGCCGGTCGCGGGCGTCGCGGTCCGCCAAACGGTCGGGGGCGTCGGGCGACTCGTAGGGGATCTCGGCCAGCATCCCGAGCAGGTTGGCGGGGATCCGGATCGGGCGCGAGTCGCGCAGCGCGGCGCGCGCCCGGCTCTGGTCGTCGACCTCGGCGGCGCACTGTGCGCACTGGGAGAGGTGATGCGCGGCCCGCAGGTGCGCGTTCATCCGCAGCTCGCCGTCGACGAACGCGGCGATGGCCTCGACGGACAGGTGCTCGGTGGAGCCGAACTGGCGGGGCGCGCCCACCGGCGCGTCGCTCTGGGAGGCGAACTGTGCGGGCAGCCAGGAGAACGCGCGGCGGAACACATGTCCTCGATCGGGCATCGCCAGCTCCTTGCCATTCATTCTTATTGCCGCCTTATTCGCCTTCTTCGAATGTAGCGCGACAGGGCGCCCGATACCGAGGCCAAGGCCGCAAAGCCGCTGAATAGCTGCCCGAACGTTAGCCGGGCGGGCGCTGACTACGCCGAGGAGGCGCGCAGCGCGTCGTGGTCGGGGTGCGCGGCCAGGTAATCGCGCAGGGCCTGGCGGCCGCGGTGGATGCGGCTGCGCACGGTGCCCAGCTTCACCCCCAGCGTCGCGCCGATCTCCTCATACGACAGGCCCTCGATGTCGCACAGCACGACCGCGGCGCGGAACTCCGGCGGCAGCGAGTCCAGCGCGGCCTGCAGATCGGGGCCGAGCCGCGAATCGTGGTAGATCTCTTCGGGATTGGGCTCGTCGGCGGGCACCCGCTCGTAGTCCTCGGGCAGCGCCTCCATCCGGATGCGCGAGCGCCGGCGGACCATGTCCAGGAACAGGTTCGTGGTGATGCGGTGCAGCCAGCCCTCGAAGGTTCCCGGCTGGTAATTCTGCACCGACCGGAACACCCGGATGAAGGTCTCCTGGGTGAGGTCCTCGGCGTCGTGCTGATTGCCGGAAAGCCGGTAAGCCAGCCGGTACACCCGGTCGGCGTGCTGGCGCACCAGCTCGTCCCACGACGGCATGGCCGTCTTGTCACCGGTCGCATCGAAGACCGCGGTGCCCTGCAGCCCGTCGGACGGCTCCGCCCACCCGTCGGCGGAAGGGTCGTGCGCGTGCGACATGCTGGACGGGCTCAAAAGCGTGGTGATGATCAATTCCTCCGAATTCGGCATGCCGATCAGCGGCATTTCGTCATTGGCGGCAACAGGCAGCTGCCATTCGGTATTCCCGGTCTCCCGCGCTCCGCGATCCATACGGACACCGTCGCGTATCGGCGTATGTGCGGTATATGAACAATCTGAGCTGAGCCTGAGAAACCTTTTCGTTACCTGCGCTGTCCAGCAGATATCCATCGCCCGGTGACCTTAAACGCGGCGCGCCGGTCGGGCGTGTCGGCGGGATCGGGTTCAGGCGCGCCTGTCGGACTGCGCGGTGAATTGGAATACGCTGCGGGCATGGACGGCACCGACGCAGAAGCCCCCGGCCAAACAGCGCCCAGTCGGGCCGAATCGCTGGTCGCCCATGCCGAGGCCTCGATCTCCGAAGACGCGCTGTTGGCGGCCGCCCGCGAGCGGGCCGTCGACATCGGGGCGGGCGCGGTGACGCCGGCGGTCGGCGCGTTGTTGAGCCTGCTGACCAAGCTGAGCGGCGGCAAGGCGATCGCCGAGGTGGGCACCGGCGCGGGCGTCAGCGGGCTGTGGTTGCTGTCGGGCATGAGCGACGACGGCGTCCTGACCACGATCGACATCGAGCCGGAGTACCTGCGGCTGGCCAAGCAGGCGTTCGCCGAGGCCGGCATCGGGCCGTCGCGCACCCGGCTGATCGGCGGCCGCGCCCAGGAGGTGCTCACCCGGCTCGCCGACGAGTCTTATGACCTGGTGTTCATCGACGCCGACCCGATCGACCAGCCGGACTATGTGGTCGAGGGGGTGCGGCTGCTGCGGCCCGGCGGCGTGATCGTGGTGCACCGGGCCGCGCTGGGCGGGCGCGCCGGCGACCCGGCCGCCCGCGACGCCGAGGTGGTGGCGGTGCGCGAGGCGGCGCGGCTGATCGCCGAGGACGAGCGGCTCACGCCGGCGCTGGTGCCGCTCGGCGACGGCATCCTGGCCGCGGTGCGCGACTGACACGGGCACCTCGGGCCCGTCGCGCCCTTGCCGGGCCGTCGGCGGGGCCTTTGCCGGGCCTTTGGGGGGCCTTTGCCGGGCCTTGCCGGGCCGGCCGCATTTTTACCGATTCTTGACGCGCGCCCTCCTTGACCGCGGGCTGAACATACGTTTAGCATGCTGAACATGCGTTCAGCCGACCTCACCGCCGCCGCCCGGATCCGGGACGCGGCCATCGAGCAATTCGGCGAACACGGGTTCGGCGTCGGGCTGCGCCGGATCGCCGAGGCGGCCGGGGTGAGCGCCGCGCTGGTGATCCACCACTTCGGCTCCAAGGAGGGCCTGCGCAAGGCGTGCGACGACCACATCGCCGAGCAGATCCGCGAGAGCAAGACCGAGGCGCTGCAGACCAACGACCCGGCCGTCTGGTTCGGGCAATTGGCCGAAATCGAGGAATTCGCACCGCTGATCGCCTACGTGCTGCGCAGCATGCAGACCGGCGGCGACCTGGCGAAGATGCTGTGGCGCCAGATGATCGAGAACGCCGAGGGATACCTGGAAGAAGGCGTGCGGGCCGGGACGATCAAACCCAGCCGCGATCCCCGGGCCAGGGCCAAATATCTCGGGATCACCGGAGGCGGCGGACTGTTGCTCTATCTGCAAATGCATGACAACCCAACCGATTTGCGTGCGGTGTTGCGCGACTATTCGCGCGACATGATCCTGCCCGCCCTCGAGATCTACACCGAGGGCCTGATGGCGGACCGCACCATGTACGACGCATTTCTGGCTGCCGAAGATCAAGGAGATTCCCATGGCAACTGACGGTTTTGCGCCCATCGAGATCCGCGGGCTCACCAAGAACTTCGGTGCGGTGCGGGCACTGGACGGTCTCGACCTCACCGTGCGGGAGGGAGAAGTCCACGGTTTCCTGGGGCCCAACGGCGCCGGCAAGTCGACCACGATCCGCATCCTGCTGGGACTGGTGAAAGCCGACGGCGGCACGGTGCGGCTGCTGGGCGGCGACCCGTGGACCCAGGCCGTCGAACTGCATCGCCAAATCGCTTATGTTCCAGGCGATGTCACGCTGTGGCCGTCACTGACCGGCGGCGAGATCATCGACCTGCTGGCCCGGATGCGCGGCGGCATCGACAAGAGGCGCCGCGCCGAGCTGATCGAGCGCTTCGACCTCGACCCGCACAAGAAGGCACGCACCTACTCCAAGGGCAACCGGCAGAAGGTTTCGCTGATTTCGGCGTTCTCGTCGCGCGCCCGGCTGCTGCTCTTGGACGAGCCCAGCAGCGGCCTGGACCCGTTGATGGAGAACGTTTTTCAACAGTGCGTGGCGCAGGCCCGCGACCGGGGCACCACGGTGCTGCTGTCCAGCCACATCCTGGCCGAGACGGAGGCGTTGTGCGAAAGGGTGACGATCATCCGGGCCGGCAAGACCATCGAAAGCGGTTCGCTGAGCTCGATGCGGCATCTGAGCCGCACCTCGATCAAGGCCGAAATGACCGGTGACCCCGGTGATCTCAGGCGGATCAAGGGCGTCGAGGACATCAGCATCGAGGGCAACACGCTGCGCGCGCAGGTCGACAGCGAAAGCCTCGGTGAGCTCATCCGGGTGCTCGGGGATGCTGGGGTGCGCAGTCTGGTCAGCCAGCCCCCGACCCTCGAGGAGCTCTTCCTGCGCCACTACGACACCTCCGGGACCGACGGCGAGCGCGGAGCCCACGAGGCCGAGGTGTCGCTGTCATGAGTGCGACAACCCTGACCCGGCCCTCCGCATCGGCCTCGCCCGCGCCGCTAGGCGGTGCGCATTTCTCCGGCACGCTGCAGATGCTGCGGCTCTACCTGCGCCGGGACCGAATCTCGTTGCCGCTGTGGGTGTTACTGCTGTCGGTGCCGTTGTCCACGGTCTACGTCGGCAGCATAGAGAAGGTCTACCCCACCGCCGCCGCGCGGGCCGGTTTCGCCGCCTCCATCATGGCCAGCCCGGCCCAGCGCGCCCTGTACGGCAAGGTGTACAGCGACAGCCTTGGGGCCGTGGGGATTTGGAAAGCCGGAATGTTTCACGTGCTGATCGCCATCGCGGTGATCCTCACGGTGATCCGGCACACCCGCGCGGACGAGGAAAACGGGCGCACCGAGCTGGTGGACTCCACCGCGATCGGCCGCTACGCCGGCCTGACCGCGGCGCTGACGCTGTCGTTCGCCGCCTCGATCGCCACCGGCGCGATCGGCGCGGCGGGACTGCTGGGCACCGACGTCCCGGCCGGCGGGTCGCTGGCCTTCGGCGCGGCCTTGGCCTGGTCGGGCCTGGTGTTCACCGCGGTGGCCGCGGTCACCGCGCAGCTGTCGCCCAGCGCCCGGTTCGCGCGCGGCGCCGCGTTCGCCGTCCTGGGCACCTCCTTCACCGTGCGTGCCGTCGGCGACGCCGGCCCGGGCGGCCTGTCCTGGCTGTCCCCGCTGGGCTGGTCGCTGCTGGTGAAACCGTATGCGGGCGATCGCTGGTGGGTGCTGGTGCTGCACCTGGTGACCACGGCCGGCCTAACCGTGCTGGCCTACCGGCTGCTCGCCGGCCGCGACGTCGGCGCCGGGCTGATCGCCGAGCGCCCCGGCCCGGCCACCGCCGCGCCGCGGTTGGGCAACGCCTTCGGGCTGGCGTGGCGGCTGGACCGCGCCGCGCTGCTGTTGTGGACGGCGGGACTGGCCCTGTACGGCCTGCTGATCGGCAGCGTGGTGCACGGCATCGGCGACGAGCTGGGCGACAGCGGACAGGCACGCGACATCGTCGCGCGGATGGGCGGCACCAGCGCCCTCGAGGACGCGTTCATCGCCGTGGCGTTCGCCATGATGGGCATGGTCGCCGCCGCGTTCGCCGTCTCGCTCACCCTGCGGTTGCACCAGGAGGAATCGAGCCAACGCGCCGAAACGGTGTTGGCCAGTGCGGTGTCGCGAACCCGTTGGCTGGCAAGTCATTTGGTGATCGCGCTGGCCGGGTCCGGGGTGGCGATGCTGGCCAGCGGAACAGTCGCCGGCCTGGTCTACGGCATCGCGGCCGGTGATGTCGGCGGCAAGCTGGCCATGGTGGTGGCCAGCGCGGCCGTCCAGCTGCCCGCGGTCTGGCTGCTGTCGGCGGTGACGGTCTGCGTCTTCGGCGTCGCGCCGCGGTTCGCCCCGGTGGCCTGGGGCGTGCTGATCGGCTTCGTCGCCCTGTATCTGATCGGGTCGCTGGCCGGGTTCTCCCAGTGGCTGCTCGACCTGGAACCGTTCGCCCACATTCCCAGAGTCGGCGCAGATTTCACCGCCGTACCCCTGTTATGGCTACTGGCCATCGACATAGGGTTGACCATTCTCGGTGCCATGGCTTTTCGGCGCCGCGACCTACGTTGCTAGGAGAGCGTGATGAAAACCGGACTCCGGGTGACGGCGACGTCCGTCTGGGGAATTCTCTCCTGGATCTTGATCCTGTTGCTGCCGGCCGGCACGCTGCACTACTGGCAGGCCTGGGTTTTCATCGCGGTGTTCACGGTGGCGACCATCGTGCCCGCCGCCTACCTGGCCCGCACCAACCCCGCGGCCCTGCAGCGCCGCATGCGCGCGGGCCCGCGGGCCGAACCCCGGACCGCGCAGAAGTTCATCATCACGGGCTCGTTCCTGAGCCTGTTCGCGGCGATGGTGTTCAGCGCGCTCGACCACCGGTTCGGCTGGTCGTCGGTGCCGGCCTGGCTGTCGCTGCTCGGCGACGTGCTGGTGGCGACCGGCCTCGGGATCGCCATGCTGGTGGTCATTCAAAACAGTTACGCCGCAGCGACAGTCACGGTGGAAGCCGGCCAGACAGTGGTCTCCAGCGGGCTGTATCGATTCGTGCGTCACCCGATGTACACCGGAAACGTGATCATGATGATCGGCATCCCGCTGGCGCTCGGCTCGTACTGGGGACTGCTGTTCGTCGTCCCGGGCACCGCGCTGCTCGCGCTGCGCATCTTCGACGAGGAAAAGCTGCTGCTGCAGGAACTACCCGGATACCCCGACTACACCCAGAAGGTGCGCTACCGGCTGGCCCCCCACCTCTGGTAGGCGCGCCGCCGAGCGCCTAGGGTATTGGCGTGCCGCCCACTCGGATGACCGCGCTGGACCGTCCCTGGCGGCGCCCCGGCGCACTGCGCTACGCGCTGAACAGGATTCGCGGCGTCGCCAAACCGCCCGTCACCGTCACCGACCCACCCGCGGACCTGCACGTCGAACGGGACGTCGCCGTCCCCACCCGCGACGCAACGGTGTTGCGAATCAACGTCTTTCGCAAGGCAGACGCGGAGCCGCGACCGGTCATCCTGAGCATCCACCCGTACGGCAAGGACAGCCTGCCCAAGCGGCGGGGCAACCGGTGGACCTTTTCGGCGCAGTACCGGATACTGCGCCAGCCGCGACCGGTGACCTTCTCGGCGCTGACCGGTTGGGAAGCGCCCGATCCCGCCTGGTGGACGGCGCAGGGCTTCGTCGTGGTGAACGCCGACTCGCGCGGCTGCGGCCGTTCGGAGGGCACCGGAAACCTGTTGTCGCACCGCGAGGCCGAGGACACCTACGACCTGGTGCAGTGGGTCGCCGGGCAGCCGTGGAGCGACGGCAACGTCGTCATGCTGGGGGTGTCCTACCTGGCCATCAGCCAATACGCGGTCGCCGCCCTGCAGCCGCCGGCACTGCGGGCGATCTGCCCGTGGGAGGGCTTCACCGACGCCTACCGGGACCTGATGTTTCCCGGCGGCGTGCGCGAGTTGGGCTTCATCCGAATGTGGTCACGCAATGTGCGACGTGATACCCGCCAGGCCTACGACTTGCAGGACATGCAGGACCGCCACCCGCTGCGCGACGAGTTCTGGCGCTCGCTGGTGCCCGACCTGTCGGCGATCGCCGTGCCCATGCTGGTCTGTGACAGCTTCTCCGACAACAACTTACACAGCCGCGGCTCGCTGCGCGCCTTCACGCACAGCAGCTCGACGCATGCCCGGCTCTACACCCATCGCGGCGGCAAGTGGGCGACCTTTTACGCCGAGGAGGCGCTGGCCGAACAGCTGAGCTTCTTTCGCGGTGTACTGGACGGGGCACCGGCCGCGCGCAGCGTGCGCCTCGAGGTACGCGAGGACCGCGACACCGTCACGGCGGTGCGCGAGGAATCCGAATGGCCGCTGGCCCGGACCCGCTGGCGCGCACTGCATCTGGGTGACGCCGGGGTGCTGAGAACCGACCCGGCCGCACAGCCGGGCAGGGTGGCATTCGGAACACGTTCCCGCGCAGCATGTTTCACCTGGACGGTGCCCGACGACGTGGAACTGACCGGGCCGATGGCCGCCCGGCTGTGGGTGGAACTGCACGGCTGCGACGACGCGAACCTGTTCGTCGGCGTGGAGAAGTGGCGCCCCGGCCGGTTCCGCGACCGCTTCGTCGCGTTCGAAGGGTCCTACGGCTACGGCCGCGACCGGGTCAGCACCGGCTGGCAACGAGTTTCGCTGCGCGCCCTGGATTCCCGGCTGTCGCGGCCGGGACAGCCCGTCGCGGCCTGCACCGATCCGCAACCCGTCGCGGCGGGCGAGGTCGTCGCGGTCGACGTCGCGCTGGGCCCGTCGGCGACGCTGTTCCGCGCCGGCGAGCACCTGCGGCTGGTGGTCGCCGGGCGCTGGCTGTGCCCGACCAATCCGCTCACCGGCCAGATCCCGGCCGCCTACCAGAACTCGCCGCGCGGTCGCGTCAGCCTGCACTGGGGTCCGCGCCGCGACGCGCATCTGCTGATCCCCGAGATCCCCTGAGTCGCCGAGCAGACGCAAAACCACCCGACACGCCGAAGAATTGGGGGCTTTTGCGTCTGCTCGCGATGCGATGGCGACCTTAGATCCAGACGCCCTTGCCCACCGCGACCACGCCGCCGGCGCTGATGGCGAAGCGCTCCCGGTCTCTTTCCAGGTCCACCCCGACCATCTCGCCGGGCCCGACGACCACGTTCTTGTCCAGGATGGCGTGGCGCACCACCGCGCCGCGCCCCACCCGCGCACCGGGCATGATCACGCTGCCCTCCACGATCGCCCCGTCGTCGACCACCACGTTGGACGACAGCACCGAGTTGCGCACCGAGGCCGCCGAGATGATGCTGCCCGCACCCACCACCGACTCCTGCGCGGAGCCGCCGTTGACGAACTTGGCCGGGGCCAGGTTCTCCGACTCGCCGCGAATCGGCCAGCGCTTGTTGTACAGGTTGAACACCGGATGCACCGACACCAGGTCCATGTGCGCGTCGTAGAACGCGTCCAGCGTCCCGACGTCGCGCCAGTAGCCCCGGTCCCGGTCGGTGGCGCCGGGCACCTCGTTGTCGCTGATGTCGTAGACCGCGGCCATCCCGTCGTCGACCAGCCGCGGGATGATGTCACCGCCCATGTCGTGATCGGAATGGTCATCGTCGGCGTCGGCGCGGATCGCGTCGATCAGCACCTTGGTGGTGAAAATGTAGTTGCCCATCGACACGAACGTCGTCTCGGGATCGTCCGGGGTGCCCGGCGGATCCAGCGGCTTCTCCACGAACTTGCGGATGCGGCCCGACTCGTCGGAGTCGATGCAGCCGAAGGCGGTGGCCTCGCTGCGCGGCACCCGGATGCCGGCCACCGTCGCGCCGGCCCCGCTGTCGATGTGGAACCGAACCATCTGCTCGGGGTCCATCCGGTACACGTGGTCGGCGCCGAAAACCACGATGTAGTCGGGGTCTTCGTCGTAGATCAAATTCAGCGACTGGTAGATCGCGTCGGCCGAGCCGGTGTACCAGCGCGGGCCGAGCCGCTGCTGGGCCGGCACCGGGGTGATGTACTCGCCGGCCAGGCCGCTCAACCGCCAGTTCTGCGAGATGTGACGGTCCAGTGAATGCGACTTGTACTGCGTGAGAACACAGATCCGCAAATAGCGGGCGTTGACGAGGTTGGACAGCACGAAGTCGATCAGCCGATAGGCGCCCCCGAAGGGAACCGCGGGTTTGGCGCGATCCGCGGTCAGCGGATACAGCCGCTTGCCCTCACCGCCGGCCAGGACGATGCCCAGCACGTGTGGTGCTTCCCTCATGGCTTCAAACCTATCGGCCGCGGCAAAGCGCTGCCAGGGGGAACGGGCTATTGGCGATGTTCTGTGCGGCTGTCCGTCAAGGTAATTGGCCGCGCCGGCAAACGGATCACTGGCGAAAGTGGGCCCCGGCCCGACTCGCGGGCCCCGCCGCATCCGAACTACGGTGCGGGTATGCGGGTGGCGATGATGACGCGGGAATACCCACCGGAGGTCTACGGAGGGGCGGGGGTACACGTCACCGAACTCGTCACCCAGCTGCGCCGGCTGTGCGCGGTGGACGTGCACTGCATGGGCGCTCTACGCCCGGGCGCCGCCGGGGTGCAGGTGCACCAGCCCGACCCGCGGCTGCAGGGCGCCAACCCGGCGCTGTCGACCCTGTCCGCCGACCTGATGATGGCCAACGCCGCCGCGCAGGCCAGCGTCGTGCACTCACACACCTGGTACACCGGCATGGCCGGGCATCTGGCCGCGCTGCTGCACGACATCCCGCACGTGCTGACCGCGCATTCGCTCGAGCCGCTGCGCCCGTGGAAGGCCGAGCAGCTGGGCGGGGGCTACCGGATCTCGACCTGGGTCGAGCACACCGCGGTGCTGGCCGCCCACGCCGTGATCGCGGTCAGCTCCGCGATGCGCGAGGACATCCTGCGGGTCTACCCGGCACTGGATCCCAGTGCGGTGCACGTCATCCGCAACGGCGTCGACACCGACGTCTGGTATCCCGCCGGCCCGATGCAGACCGGATCGATGCTGGCCGAACTGGGCGTCGACCCGGCCCGGCCCCTGGTGGTGTTCGTGGGCCGGATCACCCGGCAGAAGGGGCTCGCGCATCTGGTGGCGGCCGCGCACCGGTTCAGCCCCGAGGCGCAGGTGCTGCTGTGCGCCGGCGCGCCGGACACCCCCGAGATCGCCGACGAGATCCGCGACGCGGTGGCCGCCCTGGCCCGCGGCCGCACCGGCGTGTTCTGGATCCGGGAAATGCTTCCCATCGGGGAACTACGCGAAATACTGTCGGCCGCATCGGTTTTCGTGTGCCCTTCGGTGTACGAGCCGTTGGGCATCGTGAACCTGGAGGCGATGGCCTGCGCAGCGCCGGTGGTGGCCTCCGACGTCGGCGGCATCCCGGAGGTGGTCGCCGACGGGGTCACCGGCTCGCTGGTGCATTACGACCCGCGCGACCCGGCGGGCTATCAGGCCGGATTGGCCGACGCGGTCAACGAGCTCATCGCCGACCGGGAAAAGGCGCAGCGCTACGGCAGGGCAGGACGCCAGCGCTGCGTCGAGGAGTTCTCCTGGGCCCACGTCGCCGAGCAGACCCTGGAGATCTATCGGAAAGTGTGTGCATAGCGCCGCCGACATTGGTCCGGCGGCACGCTCTAGCTGGAGCTCGTGACGCCCTTGAGTTCGTCACGGAGGGCGGCGGCTTCGTCGGGTGTCAGCTCGACGACCAGTCGACCGCCTCCTTCAAGTGGTACCCGCATCACGATGCCGCGCCCCTCCTTTGTCGCTTCGAGAGGACCGTCTCCGGTCCGGGGCTTCATCGCCGCCATCGAGTGCTCCCTCCAGGTTCGAGCTGGCCCGCCCTTGCGAGCCTGGTCGGCGCCGGGCACGCCCCGCCAGCGAACTTCCAGCCATGCCCGGCATCGAACTGCCTAATCACCCCTCTATTGTTCCCTATCCAGGTCACCACTTGTGCAAAGACCCACATCTGTGTTCTCAGCGCACCGCCGCGGGCACCCAGCAACCGCGAATATGGTCGTCGACCATGCCGGTCGCCTGCATCAGCGCATAGGCGGTGGTCGGCCCGACGAAGCGGAAGCCGCGCCGCTTGAGTTCACCGGCCATGGCCGTCGATTCGGCAGTGGCCGAGGGTATTTCGGACGCGTCGGCCGGCCGGGACCGGGGCGCCGGCGCGAACGACCACAGCAGCTCGGCCAGCTGCGTGGCGCCACCCAGCTCGGCGGCCGCGCGCGCGTTGGCGATGGTGGCCTCGATCTTGGCGCGGTTGCGCACGATTCCGGGATCGGCCATCAGCCGTTGCACGTCGGCGTCGGTGTACCCGGCGACGGCGTCGATGTCGAAACCGGAGAACGCGCGGCGGAAGTTCTCCCGCTTGCGCAGGATGGTCAGCCACGACAGCCCGCTCTGGAAGGCCTCCAGGCTCATCCGCTCGAACAGGGCCACCCCGTCGCGCACGGTTTGGCCCCATTCCCGGTCGTGGTAGTCGCGGTACAGCTCGAAATCGGGCCCGGACCGCGCGGTGGCCCAGCCGCAGCGGATCGGCTCGTCGTCACTCACATTCAGTCCTGACGATCCGCGCCGTCGTCGGGTTCCGCGGATTGGCCCCCGGTCTGCTGTTCGCCCGCCGCCGCGTGGGCGGCCGCCAGCTGGCCGCGCAGCGCCTCGAGCTCGCGGGCGAGCCGGTCCAGCACCCAGTCGACCTCGCTGGTCTTGTATCCGCGCAGCACCTGGGTGAACTTGACGGCGTCGACGTCCGACCCGGTCACCCCGTAGGCGGGCAGCACCGTCGCCGTCGTCCCCCGGGGCAGGGGCGGCAGCTGCTCACCGCGACCGAACAGCAGGCTGGCCGCGCCGAACAGGACGATCGCCACCAGCACCAGGACCACCAGGTACAGCAACACCAACGCCACGTGATCGATACTGCCCTATCGGGCCGACAGCGCCGCCGGCCCGGTCGCCGGTCAGCGGGGCCGGATCGCCTGCATGGGCGGCCGGTCGGCCAGCGACACCGGCCAGGTGTGCTGGGTGTAGCTCTGTCCCTCCGGCCCGTCGGCCACGAACTGGGTGAGCCCCACCCCGGAGTCGGGGATGCCGCAGCGCGACAGCAGGGTCGCGATGACCTGGCGGCTCATCGCGCCCAGCTCGGCCAGCGGCCGGTTGCGGTGCTCCCGCACCCCCAGGTTGACCTGGGCGATCGCGTCCAGGCCCAGCCGGTCGAAGGTGTCCACCAGCAGCCCGATCTCCACGCCGTAGCCCGGGGCGAACGGCACCGAGGTGAGCAGCTCCCGGGTGGCCGCGTATTCGCCGCCCAGCGGCTGCAGGATGCAGCCCAGCTCCGGGCGCAGCGCGGCGAGCAGCGGCCGGGCCACCAGCTCGGTGACCCGCCCGCCCCCGGTCGCGCCCGCGCCGCCGCCGGCGTCGCCGACGTTCAGCGGCCGCCGGTAGAAGCTCTTGACCAGGTGCACGCCGTCCCCGGTGAGCAGCGGCCCGACCAGCCACGGCACGAACATCGGATGGGGGTTGATCAGGTCGGAGTCGACGAACACCACGATGTCGCCGCGGCTGGCGGCCAGCGAACGCCACAGCGCCTCGCCCTTGCCCGGCCGGATCGGCACCTCGGGCAGCGCCTGTTCGCGGCTGACGACACGGGCGCCGGCGGCGACGGCGCGGATCTCGGTGTCGTCGGTGGAGCCCGAATCCAGCACGATCAGCTCGTCGACCAGGCCGTCCACCAGCGGCGAGATGCTGTCGATCACCGACCCGATGGTGTCTTCCTCGTCGAGGGCGGGCAGCACCACCGAGATGGTCCGGCCGCCCTTGGCGGCCTCCAGCTCGGCGACCGTCCAGCCGGGGCGGTTCCAGCTGCGGTCGGCCAGCCAGGTGTCGCCGGGCCGGGTGTCGCGCAGCCCGTCGCCCGCCAGCTCCCCGGCGACCAGGTCGGACGTCGTCATGCGAGCCCCCTCACCGTGCGCGTGGGCGGGCGGGTGCCCTGGATCGAGGCCACCATTTCCAGCACCCGGCGGGTGGGCGCGACCTCGTGCACCCGAAACATCCGGGCGCCGGCGGCCGCCGCCAGCGCGGTGGCCGCCAACGTTCCCTCCAGCCGCTCGGTCAATTCCACACCCAGAGTCTCCCCGACGAAGTCCTTGTTGCTCAAAGCCATCAGCACGGGCCATCCGGTGTTAACAAGATCGCCGACGTGCCGCAACAACAGCAGGCCGTGGAAGGTGTTCTTGCCGAAGTCGTGGGTGGGGTCGATCAGCACCCGGTCGGGGGCCACGCCGCAGCCGACCGCCCGCTCGGCGGCCGCCGTGACCTGGGCGATCACGTCGTCGACCACGCCGCGGGTGCTGGTTCCGTAGCTCACCCGGAACGGGCGGGTGCGCGGCAGCGCGTTGCCGGTGTGCGAGCACACCAGGCCCGCCCCGAACTCCGCGGCCACCTCCGGCAGCGCCGGGTCGACGCCGCCCCAGGTGTCGTTGATCAGGTCCGCGCCGGCCGCGCAGGCCACCTTGGCCACCTCGGCACGCCAGGTGTCGGCGCTGATCAGCTGGTCCGGGTAGGCGTCGCGCAGCCATTCGATGAACGGCACCAGCCGGGCGATCTCGGTGTCGGCGTCGACGTCCTGGCCGGGCCCGGCCTTGACGCCGCCGACGTCGATGACGTCGGCGCCCTCGGCCACCGCCCGGTGCACGGCCGCCCGGGCGGCGTCGTCGCTGAAGGTGGCGCCCCGGTCGTAGAACGAGTCCGGGGTGCGGTTGATGATCGCCATGATCAGCGCGCGATCACCGGCGACCGGACGCCCGCAGAACGTCGATTGCACGGGTCTATGGTGCCTGGTCGGCCGAGGGCGCGCAGGGCCAGGTCGCACCGCCGCCTTAGGGCCGCTTGCCCTCGGCGACCTCGTCGGGGTATTCGTCGTAGAACGGCACGTAGCCCTCGTCGCGGCCGGCCAGCACGTACAGCGGGTCCTTGACGTCGGGGCCGTAGCCTTGCTCGCGCAGCTCCACCTTGCGGCTCTTGAAGGTGGTGGTCTGCTCGATGGAGTCCACCACCCGCACGAACAGCGGCAGCGCGTAGACGGGCAGCTGCTCGTAGACGGTGCGGGCCAGCGACCGCCCGTCGAACTCGGCGCCGTCGCGCAGTTTGATCGCGGCCATGCCGGCGCGGCCGCCGGTGCGCGGCACCTCGACCCCGAAGACCGTGCAGTCCTCGACGGACCCGTCGGAGGCCAGCGCCGCCTCGACCTGCGTGGTGGCCACGTTCTCCCCCTTCCAGCGGAAGGTGTCGCCGAGCCGGTCGACGAACGCAGCATGCCCCAGCCCTTGCGGGCTCATCACGTCACCGGTGTTGAACCAGCAGTCGCCGTCGCGAAAAGCGTTGCGCACCAACTTCTTTTCGCTCGATTCGGGGTCGGTGTAGCCGTCGAAGGGCTGCAGCCGGTTGACGGGGCTGAGCAACAGCCCGGGCTGTCCGGGCGGCACCCGGCGCACCCGGCCGTCGTCGCCGCGCAGCGGGGCGCCGGTGTCGGGGTCGTACTCGACGTAGGCCAGGGGCAGCGGGAAGATCCCGGTGGACCGGGGCACGTTGAACACGTTGATGAACGCGGCGTTGCCCTCACTGGAGGCGTAGAACTCGCAGACGCGGGCGATCCCGAACCGCTGGGTGAACTCGTCCCAGATCTCGGGGCGCAGGCCGTTGCCGGCGATCAGCCGCACCCGGTGCGCCCGGTCGGTGGGCTTGGCCGGCTGGTTGAGCAGGTATCGGCACACCTCGCCGATGTAGATGAACGCCGTGGCGTCGTTGGCGATCACCTCGTCCCAGAACTTCGACGCCGAGAACGACTTGCCCAGCGCCAGCGTCGCCCCCGAGTTGATCACCGACGACAGCGCGACCGTCAGCGCATTGTTGTGGTACAGCGGCAGGCAGCAGTACAGGGTGTCGGAGCTCTTCAGCCGCAACCCGATCCCGCCGAACGCGGCCAGCGCCTTCAGCCAGCGCAGGTGCGTCATCACGCTGGCCTTGGGGAATCCCGTGGTGCCCGAGGTGAAGATGTAGAACGCGGTGTCGCGGGCCTGCACCGCCGACGCCGACGCCGGGTTGGTGGCCGGCGCGCTGACCGCGAAGCGCTCCAGGTCCTCCACGGTCAGGGTCTCGGTGCTGCCCGAGCCGCCGCGCTCGGCCACCGCGCTGACCAGATCGGTCTCGGCGATGAGCACCTTGGCGTCCAGCAGGCCCAGGCTGTGCGCGAGCACCTCGCCGCGCTGGTGGTAGTTGAGCATGCCGGCGACCGCGCCGCACTTGACCGCGGCCAGCATGGCCAGCACCGTGTTGGGCGAGTTGCGCAGCATGATGGCGACGACGTCGCCGTGGCCGACGCCGCGGGCGGCCAGCACCGCGGCGTACCGGTTGGCGGCGGCGTTGGCGTCCCGGTAGGTCAGCTGCTGGTCGCCGAACCGCAGGAAGACCCGGTCGCCGTAGCGGGCGGCCCGATCCTGGAACACGGTGCCGATCGACTTGTGCGAGCCGGGCTGGGCCAGCAGCCCGGTCAGCGTGCCGCGTGCGATCACCGGCAGGTCGGCCAGCACGGTCGGCACCCGAGCTGCGATGTCGGTCAGTTTGACCGCCGTGCGCGCTCCCCCGTCACGATCGGACACCTGATCCCCTCGATTCTGTAGGAACTCGATCTCGTAGGAACTCGATCTTTTAGGAACTCGATCTTGTAGGAACTCGATCTTGTAGGAAAAAGAAGGCAAGCTCGGCGGACAGCCTAGCCGGGCGGCGGCGCGGTCGTCGGGCTCAGCCGGGCGCGCACGCCTCCAACGCGGCACCCACCTTGTCGACCAGGACCACCCGGTCCATCGCCGCCTGGGTGATGTAGCCGCTGTCCAGCAATCCGGACAGCCACAGCCACAGCCCCTCGTAGTGGCCGATCGGGTCCAGCAGCACGATGGGTTTGGCGTGCAGCCCGAGAAACCCCGTCGTCCACGCGTCCAACACCTCGTCGAGGGTGCCGATGCCGCCGGGCAACGCGATGAACGCGTCGGCGCGGTCCTCCATGATCTGTTTGCGCTCGTGCAGGGTGTCGCTGACGATCAGCTCGTCGGCGTCGGCGTCGGCGATCTCGCGGCGCATCAGCACCGTGGGGATCACACCGACGGTCCGCCCGCCGCGGGCCCGGGCCGCGCTGGCCACCGCGCCCATCGCCGACACCCGGCCGCCGCCCCACACCAGCGTCCAGCCCCGCTCGGCGATCGCCTCGCCGAGTTCCGCAGCGACACCGAGCAATTCGGGATGCTGCGGGCCGGACGCGCAGTACACGCACACCGCCCACGCGGCCGACGAATCGCGTTCTGCGGGCATATCCGACAAACGTAGACCAACCCCGCGCGGCCCGTCATATCTGGGGCTTTCGCCGTGGCGGCGGGCCCGCGCGCCATAAAATCCGGCCGTGCCGATTCGATGGAACGTCCCCCGACAGGCGACGGCCGCCGAGCGGCTGGACGCGGCGTTGGCCGACACCGCCGCCGCGGCCGGGGCGGTGGTCCTGGGCCCCGACGGCATCGGCAAATCCACCTTGGCGCGGGTGGCCGCCGAGCGGTTCGCCGCCGCGCACCCCGGCACCCGGGTCCGCTGGGTGACCGGCACGCCGACCGAACGCGCGGTCCCGTTCGGGGCGTTCAGCCACCTGGTGCGGATCGCCGAGATCGGCAAGCCGGCCGCGCTGCTGCGGGCCGCCCGGGCCTCACTCGGCGACGCCGGCCTGCTGCTGGTCGTCGACGACGCCCACCAGCTGGACGTGCTGTCGGCCACCCTGGTGTACCAGCTGGCCCGCGCCGGCGCGGCGCGGCTGATCGTCACCGCCCGCGCCGACGGCGCCCCGGACGCCATCGCGGCGCTGTGGGACGACGGCCTGCTCACCCGGATCGACGTCGAGGCGCCCGATGCCCCGACCTCGCCGGGCGAGATCGACGCCTTCCTCGCCGAGCTGACGCCGCCGGCGCGCGCGGTGCTGGAATACCTGGCCGTCGCCGAGCCGCTGTCGGTCACCGACCTGAACGCGCTCGCCGGTGACGGCGCGGTGGCCGAGGCGCAACGGTGGGGCGCGGCGGAGACCCGGATGCGCGGCGGGACGTCCGACGACCCGGTGGTGTACACCGCGCACCCGCTGTTCGCCGAGCGGGTGCGGGCCGCGCTGGACCCCGACGATGCCCGGCAACGACGCACCGAGCTGGTCACCGTGCTGGCGCGACATCCGTCCGACCGGCTCAGCGACCGGCTGCGGCTGGTGTCGCTGGCGCTGGACAGCGACGCGCCGCCGCGGGCCGCCGACGTCGTCGACGCCGCGCGGCAGGCGCTGCGGCTGGGCGACCTGGCGCTGGGTGAACGGCTGGCCCGCGCCGCCCTGCGGCGCTCCGGCGGCCTGGCGGCGCGGCTGGCGCTGGCGCATGCGCTGGGCTGGCAGGGCCGCGGCCGGGAGGCCGACGCGCTGCTGGCCGAGGTCGACTCCACCGGCTTGACCGAGGCGGCGCTGATGGACTGGGCCCTGCTGCGGGCGGCGAACCAGTTCTGGATGCTCAGCGAGCCGGAGCGGGCCACCGCCTTCCTGCGCACGGTCCGCAACCGCGTCGCGGACCCCGGCCCGCGCACCACCCTGGACGCGCTCAGCGCCACCTTCGCGATGAACACGGGCAACGTCGGGCACGCCGTCAAGGTCGCCGGCGAGGTGCTCGGCTCGCCCGCCGCCGACGACCAGGCGGTGGCCTGGGCGGGCAGCGCGGCCGCGTTGTGCGCGGCGCGGCAGGGGCGGTTCGACGACGTCGAGCCGTTGGCGCGGCGCGCGTTGGCCGCCGAACATCCCGGGCTGCTGCGCTTCACCATCGGGCTGGCGCAGACCACCACGCTGTTGCTGGCGGGCCGGCTCGAGCAGGCCCGCGAACTCGCGCAGCAGTTCACCGATTTCGCCGAGCTGCAGCAGCCGGGTCGCGCGATCGGCGAGGTGCTGGTGGCGCACGTGCTGCTCACCGAGGGCGAATTCGCTTCTGCGGCAGCGTTATTGGGTCCAGCCGCGGCCACCTTGGAGCGCACCGGTTACTCGTGGGGGCCGTTGTCGCTGACCCTGCTGGCCACCGCGCTGGCCCAGCTGGGCGACACCGCCGCCACGGCGAAGGCGTTGAGCCGGGCCGAAACCCGGCACGGCACCAAGTCGGCGCTGTTCGCGCCCGAGCTCGGGGTGGCGCGGGCGCATCGGCTGGCCCTGATGCGTGACGCCCACGGCGCGGTGGCCGCCGCGCGCGATGCCGCCCGGATGGCCGAGCGCGGCGGCCAGCGGGCGGTGGCGGCGCGGGTCTGGCATGAGGCGGTGCGGCTCGGCGACACCCGAGCGGCCGAGCCGTTGGCCCGGTTGTGCGACGAGATCGACTGCGCCGCAGCGAGAATCGCATTGGCCCACGCGCGGGCGCTGGCGGCCGGCGACGAAGCGGCGCTGCTGGCGGTGTCGGAGGAGCTGACGTCGATCGGGATGCGCGCCGCGGCCGCGGACGCCGCCGCGCAGGCGCGCCGGGGCGCGGCGGCTCAGCCGCTCAGGTAACCGCGCAGCAGGTCCGCCGCGGCGGTGATGGCGGCGACCGCCACCCGTTCGTCGCGCCGGTGCGCGAGGTTGGGATCCCCGGGGCCGAAGTTGAGCGCCGGTATGCCCAGCGCGGCGAAGCGCGCCACGTCGGTCCAGCCGTATTTGGCCCTAACCCGGCCGCCGGCCGCCTCGACCAGTGCCTTGGCGGCGGGCTGGGACAGCCCGGGCAGCGCGCCCGCGGCGGCGTCGGTCTGTTCGATGCGCACGTCGAGGCCGTCGAGCACGTCGCGCACATGCTGCAGCGCCTCGGCCGGCGACCGGTCGGGGGCGAAGCGGAAGTTGACCGTCACCGCCGCCGCGTCCGGAATGACGTTGCCCGCCACCCCGCCGTCGATCCGCACCGCCGACAGGCCCTCACGGTAGGTGCAGCCGTCGATCTCGACGCTGCGGGCCTGATAGCCGGCCAGCCGCTGCAGCACGGCGCCCAGTTTGTGAATGGCGTTGTCGCCCAACCAGGATCGTGCCGAATGGGCGCGGGTTCCGGTGGCGCTGACCACCACCCGCAGCGTGCCCTGGCAGCCGGCCTCGATGTAGCCGCCGGTGGGCTCGCCCAGGATCGCGACGTCGGCGGACAGCCAGTCCGGCAGCTCGCGCTGGATGCGACCCAATCCGTTTGCGGCGGCGTCGATTTCCTCGCAGTCGTACATGACCAGCGTCAGATCGTGCGCCGGGTCGGCGACGGTGGCGGCCAGATGCAGGAAGACGGCATCCCCGGATTTCATGTCCGCCGTGCCGCAGCCGTACAGGTCGCCGTCCTCGCGGCGACTGGGCAGGTTCCCGGCGACCGGCACGGTGTCCAGGTGCCCGGCCAGCAGCACCCGCGACGGCCGCCCGCGGTCGGTGCGGGCCAGCACGGCGTTGCCGTTGCGCACGATCTCGAAACCGGACGTCTGGGACCGCAGCGCGGCCTCGACCTCGTCGGCCAGCCGCGCCTCGTCGCGCGATTCGCTGGGGATGTCCACCAGCGCCGCGGTCAGCGCAACCGGGTCCCCGGTCAAGTCCAGCACGCTCCCAGGGTAGTGGCTGGACCCTGGCCGCGATGCCCCGCGCCGCCGGTCAGACCGGCAACCGGGTGGGCATCACCTTGGGTTTGACGCCGTACCGCGGCCCCATGCCGTAGCCGCCGCGCCCGGCCGAGGCCACCGCCGGCATGCCGGTGGCCCAAGCGGTGTGCGGCTCCTCGGCGGGGCTGGCCCACTCGGTGGCGCCGACGGTCGTCGCGGCGGGCTCCGGTGTGGGCGCGGACCACGTTGCCGGCGTTGACAATTCGCCGACCGTGGCGGCCGAGCCCATGCTGGCCAGCACCGGCGCGGCGCCCACACCCGCGGTGGCGGGGGCCGCGGCACCGACCAGCGCGCCGCCGCCGACCGCTCCGCCCACCTCACCGGCCACCCCGGCCGCCGCGGCGGTGTCGAGGGTGTGGTTGTAGAGGATGTTGGACACGATGGTGTTGAACACGTTCCAGGACACCACGTTGAAGCCGGCGTTGCCGACGTTGTTCACCACCGGGTTGCCCAGCAGGTTGTCCAGCGCGCTCAGCCCCGGCGGGTCCGCCGGCGCCGCCAGCGTGCGCACCACGTTGGGCACGTTGGCGACGGTCCCCTGCAGCCCGCTGGTCTGCGCGCTGGTGGCGGTCGCCCCGGAGACGGCGGCGGCCTGGGCGCCCAGCCCGCCGGGTTGGTTGGTGGGCGCCGGCGAGGTCAGCGGGCTGAGCTTGCCCGCGGTCGCCGACGAGGCAGCGTAGCCGTACATGGCGGCCGCGTCCTGGGCCCACATCTCCCCGTATTGCGCCTCGGTGGCCGCGATCGCCGCGGCGTTCTGCCCCAGCACGTTGCTCGCGATCAACGCCGCCAGCTGGGCGCGGTTGGCCGCGACCAGCGCCGGCGGCACCGTCATGGCGAAGGCGGTCTCGTAGGCGGCCGCCGAGGCCATGGCCTGGGCGGCCGCCTGCTGCAGCTGCCCGGCGGTGGTGTGCATCCACTGCACATACGGCTGGACGGCGGTGACCATCGCGGCCGCCGAGGGGCCCATCCACTCCTCGCCGGTCAGGTTCGCGATCGCCGACTGGGTGGCCGCGGCGGTGGTGCTCAACTCGTCGGCCAGGTTGCTGAACGCCGCCGCGGCGGCCATCATCGGCGCGGCGCCCGCCCCGGTGTACATGCGGGTGGAGTTGACCTCCGGGGGGAGTGCTCCGAAGTCGAAAGTCATTGTCTCGCTCCTGTTCTGGGGTGCTCTAGATGGCGGGCTTGGGCATGACGGTGGGCTTGACGCCGTAGCGCGGGGCGCCCAGGCCGTAACCGCCGCGGCCGGCGGTGGCCATCGAGGGCACTCCGCCCGGCACCGCGGTCACCGGGGCGGTGTCGGGCGCGGCGCTGGTGAAGCCGGCGCCGACCAGCTGCGCCGGGGTGGCGTTGGCCGCCGGGGCGACGCCGCCCGGCGCCCAGCTCGGCGGCACCGACAGGCCGCCGATCGAGGGCCCGCGGCCCATGCTGGCCAGCACCGGGGCGCCGGCCGCGGCGGCGGGCGCCGCCGGCGCGGGCGGGCCGGCCGTCGTCGCCGCGGTGAGCCCGGGGTTGAAATTCGGGATCCCCGCGGCACCGGGCACCGGGGCGAATTGCCCCTCGCCCAGGGTGATGAAGTCCGACGCGGCCGCGCCCACGTTCTGCGCCCAGCCGATGGAGGTGCCCAGGCTGGTGGTCCCCGCGGGCGGCGGGTCGGCCGCCGGTGCGGCGTTGGGGATCACGTTGGGCGCCAACCCCTGCAGCGCCGCGGCGCTGGTGTTCACCCGGTTGGCGGCCTCGGTCGCGCCGTACGAATCGGCGTTGGTGTCCAGGTTTTGCACCAGCGTCTGGTGAATCGCCTTGGCTTGGGCGCTGACCTGCTGGTACCAGGTGCCGTAGGCGGAGAACTGGGCGGCCTGCAGTGCGGACACCTCGTCGGCGGCTGCCGGCGCGATGCTGGTGGTGGGCGCGGCGGCCGCCGCGTTCTGGGCATCCATCGACGAGCCGAGGCCTTCGAGCATGCTGGCCACGGCCAGCAGCGCCTCGGGCCGGGTGGTGACAAAGGACATGATGTTCTCCTTCTCTCGACGAGCCGGCCCCGTTGCGGGCCCGCGACCGTGACTCCCCCGCCAGGCCCAGGACATGACCGGCCGATCCACGGGACCGAGGTACCCCGAAACGGCCGAGTTCACGCGGTTGACCTGGCACGACGACGGACCGGACGCACACCGTGCGGTGCCGGTGCCGCGACGTCGCTCAATTACCTTGCACCGGTGAGCTTTTGACGCCGGTGTAGGCGCGCCGGGCCGGACCGCGACCGCACGGCCGGCCGCGACCGCCGCCGGGGCGGGCGGATTCGGGTGCGGCCCAGGAAGTAACCTGACCGCCGTGACAACAGCAGCAGGTGCCGCAGGAGTAGGCCTGGCAACGCTGGCCGCCGACGGATCGATCCTCGACACATGGTTTCCCGCACCGGAACTGACCGGGCCGGGCACCAGCGGCACGTCGCGGCTCGCGCTGTCCGACGTCCCGCCCGAGCTGACCGCGCTGATCGGCCGCGACGACGACCGCGGCACCGAGACCGTCGCGGTGCGCACGGTGATCGGCTCGCTGGACGACGTGGCCGCCGACGCCTACGACGCCTACCTGCGGTTGCATCTACTGTCGCACCGGCTGGTGGCGCCGCACGGGCTGAACGCCGGCGGCTTGTTCGGGGTATTGACCAATGTGGTGTGGACCAATCGCGGACCGTGCGCCATCGAGGGATTCGAGGCGGTCCGGGCCCGGCTGCGCCGGCACGGGCCGGTGACCGTCTACGGCGTCGACAAGTTCCCGCGGATGGTCGACTACGTGCTGCCGACCGGGGTGCGCATCGCCGACGCCGACCGGGTGCGGCTCGGCGCACACCTGGCGCCGGGGACGACGGTGATGCACGAGGGCTTCGTCAACTACAACGCCGGCACGCTGGGCGCCTCCATGGTGGAGGGCCGCATCTCGGCGGGCGTCGTGGTGGGCGACGGCTCCGACATCGGCGGCGGGGCCTCGATCATGGGCACGCTGTCCGGCGGCGGCACCGAGGTCATCTCGATCGGCAAGCGGTGCCTGCTGGGCGCCAATGCGGGCCTGGGCATTTCACTCGGTGACGACTGCGTCGTGGAAGCGGGCCTGTACGTCACCGCGGGCACCAAGGTCATCACGCCCGAGGGCAAGCAGCTGAAGGCCCGCGAGCTGTCCGGCGGCAACAACCTGTTGTTCCGGCGCAATTCGCTGACCGGGGCGGTGGAGGTGGTGGCCCGCGGCGGCACCGGCATCACCCTCAACGAGGACCTGCACGCCAACTGAACTAGCGGGCGGCGACCTTCTCGGCGGCCGCGGCGGCGTCCAGCGCGGCCCCGCGGGTTTCGGGCAGCAGATACACGGACACGAAACTGGCCAGCACCAGGGAGGCCATCATGAGCCCGATCGCCCAGCTGCCGTAAGTCGCCAGCAGCGTGCCGGCCAGCAGCGGCGGCACGGCGGCGCCGACGATGCCGGCCAGGTTCATCGCCACCGCCGCGCCGCTGTAGCGGTAGCGGGTGGCGAACAGCTCGGGAACGAAGGCGGCGGTGGGGCCGTTGGCCACCGCCGCGGTGCCGAACATGCCCAGCACGGCGACGACGTAGCAGACGGGTCGGCCGGTGTCGATCAGCGGGATGACCACGAACGCCCACGGCAGGCACGCGACCAGGCCCCACAGCATCACCCGGCGGCGCCCGACCCGGTCGGAGATCCACGCCGAGCAGGCCACGCACGCCATGCTGGTGAGCCCGCCCAGCGCGCCGATGCCCCAGATGAAGCTGCGCGAGTACCCAAGATGGTTGTGGGCGTACATCACCAGGAACGTGTTGCCCAGGTAGATGAAGCCCATGCCGCCCACGAAGCTGCCCGCAACCAGGATGATCTCGCGTCGCTGCAACCGCAGCAGTTCGGTCAGCGGCGCCTTGGGCACCAGATGGCGGGCCTTCTCCTCGACGAATATCGGCGTCTCGTCGATGTTGAGCCGCACGTACAGGGCGATGCCGATCAACCCGCTGCTGATCAGGAAGGGCACCCGCCAGCCCCAGTGCATGAACGCCGGGCTGTGCTCCCCCATGGTGAGGTTGACGGCGAGGAAGGTCAGGCTGGCCAGGATCCCGGCGGTGCCCCCGCCGAGCAGGGTGAACATGCCGTACCAGCCGCGCCGGTCGGTCGGGGCGTACTCGGCGCTCAGCAGCACCGAGCCGGCCCATTCGCCGCCGACCGCGAACCCCTGCAGCAACCGCAGCACGGTGAGGAGCAGGGGCGCGGCGATGCCGATCGACGCGGTGCTGGGCACCAGGCCGACGCTCACGGTCGAGGCGCCCATGATGAGCAGGGTGGCGACCAGGGTCTTCTTGCGGCCCAGCCGGTCCCCGAAGTAGCCGAAGACGGCGGCGCCCAGCGGACGGGACAAAAAGGCCGTCGCGAAGGTCGCCATCGAGGCGATGGTGGCGACGGTCGGGCCGAGCCGCGGGAAGAACACCGCGGGAAACACCAGCGCCGCCGCGGTCCCGTAGATCAGGAAGTCGTAGAACTCGATGGCCGAACCCACCAGGCAGGCGGCCGCTATCCGCCGCATGGGCGTGCCGGGCGTGGTGGCGCGCACGGACGGCTCACCCATGGTGGCCGCCTGCGCTCCGGTTGCCTGAATGCACGGTTACGACGGTAGGTGAAGCGTGGCGGCCACGCTCGGCCCCGAAGCTGGCAAGTTGCTGCGTGTCGTGCATCACGACGCCCGCTCAGCCGTCGGACAGCAGCTGCTTCTTGAGCACCTTGCCCATGGCGTTGCGCGGCAGCGCGTCCACCACGCGCACCTCGCGGGGCCGCTTGTGTATCGAAAGTTGTTGGGCGACATGGTCGATCAGGTCGTCGGGGTTGACCCGGCCGGCGGCGACGACGAACGCGACGATGCGCTGCCCCAGGTCCTCGTCGGGCATCCCGACGACGGCGGCCTCGGCGACGCCGGGGTGGCCGAGCAGCGCGGTTTCGATTTCGCCGGCACCGATGCGGTAGCCGCCGGACTTGATCAGATCGACGGACTCCCGCCCGACGATGCGGTGCATGCCGGCGTCGTCGACGACGGCGACGTCGCCGGTGCGGTACCAGCCGTCGGCGTCGAACGCCTCGGCGGTGGCGTCGGGCCGGTTGAGGTAGCCGTCGAACATCATCGGGCCGCGCACCAGCAGCTTGCCGACGGTCTCCCCGTCGTGCGGCACCGGGTTGCCGTCGTCGTCGACCACCCGGGTCTGCACGCCGGTCAGCGGCAGGCCCACCCAGCCGGGGCGCCGCTCGCCGTCGGCCCGGGTGGAGATGGTGATCAGCGATTCCGAGGCGCCGTAGCGTTCGACGGGCTGGTGCCCGGTGAGCCCGGCCAACCGGTCGAACACCGGGACCGGCAGCGGCGCGCTGCCGGAGACCAGCAGCCGCGCCGGGCGCAGCGCGCGGGCGGCCGCCTCGTCGGCCACCACCCGCGACCACACCGTCGGCACCCCGAAGAACAGGGTGCCGCCGAAGTCGGTGCGGGCCTGCGCGTAGCCGGCCGGGGTCGGTTTTCCGGTGTGGATGAACCGATTCCCGATCCGCAGCGAGCCCAGCAGGCCCAGCACCAGACCGTGCACGTGAAACAGCGGCAGCCCGTGCACCAGCACGTCGTCGGCCGTCCACTGCCAGGCCTGCGCGAGGGCGTCCAGGTCGGCGGCGATCGCGCGCCGGCTCAGCACCACGCCCTTGGGCAGCCCGGTGGTGCCCGAGGTGTAGATGATCATCGCGGTGGCGTCCGGTGACGGCTCGGGGTAGCGGTGCCAGGAGCGGGCGTGCAGCCGCACCGGGACGTGCGGCAGGCCGTCGGGCTCGTCAGGCAGGGGGCCGAGCCAGGCCCGCACCCCGGAGTCGGCCAGCATGTGCCGGCGTTCGGCGGCCCCGACGTCGGCGGGCACCGGGACGAACGGCACCCCGGCGATCAGGCACCCGGTCACCGCGAGCACCGTGGCGGCGGTCGGTGTGGCGAGGACGGCGACCCGGCCCGCACCGGCGACCCGCTCGGCCACCGAGGTCGCGGCGCCGAGCAGGTCGGCGCGGCTGAGCACGGTGCCGTCGATGCGTACCGCGTCGGGGATGTCGGTGGCGGTAACGGCCGAGGGATTCAGCGACGTCAGCAGCACGCCAGCAGGCTACCCGCCGCCGGCACGGGTCAGTTCTGCTCGTCCCAGATCTTGGTCAGGGTGGACAGGATCTCCTCGCCGCGGCCCAGCCCGCCGAGGTGGCTCTCGCCGGGCAGCACGAACAGCTCTGCGTCGGGCAGCAAGGACACGACGTGTTGTCCGTGCGCGAACGGCACGATGTGGTCGCTGTCGCCGTGCCACCACCGGACCGGGACCTTGACCTGGTCGAGCCGGAATCCCCAGTCCTGGGTGAACAGGATGATGTCGTTGAACGGGGCGGCCAGTTGCTTGCGGCTGCCGTTGAGCAGGTCGTCGAGGAACATGGCCCCGAACTCGGGCCGGGTGAGCAGCCGCCGGTCGCCCTCGGGCGAGATCGCCGCGTACAGGTACAGGGCGGGGTTGGCGACCGGGCGGATGGCCCGCACGACCAGGCTGGCGCCGATCCGCAGCGGGTCGCCGCCCAGCTTCAGCAGTGGAGCCACCCGCTTGCCCAGGTTCATCAGGCCGCTGGTGATGCCCTCGTCGCCGAGGAAGGGCGCGACGCCGCCGAGGATGCCGGCCGCCACGACCCGGTCGGGCAGCACCGCGGCGGACGCGAGCGCGTAGGGGCCGCCGCCGGACAGCCCGATGACGGCCATCTTGTCGATGCCCAGCGTGTCCGCGATGGTCCGCAGGTCCTCGCCGAACGCCCGGATGTTCTGGTAGCGATGCGGCGTCGACGACCCGATGCCCGGGCGGTCCAGCCCGATCAGCCGGATCTTGTGGTTCTCGGCGTACAGGCGGGCCTCGACCGGGATCTGCCGGCGGGCGCCGGGGGTGCCGTGCAACCAGAACATCGCGCGCCCCTGCGGGTCGCCGAATTCGGCGAACCCGATCTGGCGGTCCTCACCGACGGCGACGTTTCCCTCGAGTTTGGGGCGGGCGATCTCGATGGCCATGTCGAGCAGCTTGGCATGTCACGCGCGGTTTACAAAGGGCCGGGCATGCGTTGCCGGCGGCTATGCGTTGAGCACCCGCTCGCCGATGACCCGCTGCTGACGCAGGTCCGCTATCTCCGCCTCGGACAGGCCCAGCTCGCGCAGCACCTCGTCGTTGTGCTGGCCGAGCGTCGGCGGGGCGGTGCGGTGGTGCCGCCGCGGGCCGGGCGCGATGCGAAAGGGCCACCCGGGGTAGCGGTGCGGCCCGGTGATCCGGTGCTCGAGCTCCTCGTAGTAGCCACGCGCGTCCAGCTGGGCCCCGATCAGCCCGGGATCGTACATCTGGTCGCCGGTGATCACCCGCTCGGCCGCGATCCCTTGCGCCTGAAGGGTTTCGACGATCGCCGCGGCGGTCTGGGTGCGGGTCCAGGCGGCGACGAGCTCGTCGAAGGCGTCGTGGTCGATCGGCTGACCGGGCACCGACAGCGCCACCCACACTTCTTTCTCGTTGGTCGGGTAGACGCCCTGCAGCCAGCCGCGCCGGCGGTTGCCCTCCCGCGGCCGCACCACACCGGTCATCGAGTACTCGATGACCGGTTCGGCGGTGACCGCGGCGGCGACCTCGATCTGGGCCACCTCGACGAGTTGGCCGGCGCCGGTGCGGTTGCGGTGCTCGAGCGCGGCCAGCAGCGCGACCCCGGCGTGCACGCCGACGATCGGATCGGCCGGGCCCTGGGGGTTGCACGGCGGGCCGTCGGGAAAGCCGGTGACGGCCGACATTCCGGCGGTCTGCTCGAAGTTCAGCGCCCAGCCGACGTAGTCGCGCCACGGGCCGTGCAGGCCGTAGCCGGGCATCCGCACCACGATCACGTCGGGGTTCAGCGCCGTGAGCGAGTCGTAGTCCAGCCCGAAATTTTCGACGACGCGCGGCGAAAAGTTCTCCACCACGATGTCGGCCCGGGCGGCCAGCCGCCGCGCCAGGTCGAGGCCCCGCGGCGACGTCAGGTCCAGCGTGAGGTCGCGTTTGTTGAGGTTGGTGCCCTGCCAGATGGGGCTGCGCTCGTACCAGTCGTCGCCCTCGTAGGCGAACGCCCCCGAATAGCGGTGCCCGTCGGGGCGCTGGATCGACTCGACCTTGACGATGTCGGCGCCGAACGCCCCGAGGTAGCAGGTCAGGTAGGCGCCGGCCCAGAACGTGGTGAGGTCGAGCACCCGCAGCCCGGCGAAGGGCAGCGGCCCGGGCGCTCGGTGCAGCGCTCGGCCGTCACCGGTCCACGTCGTTCGCGACGCCCCAGACAGTGGCGCCGGACGTGGCTGCGGCACAGGGGTTTTCGAGAACCGGAATGGCGGCCCGGGCCGCCGAAACGACCCGGTGTCGACGAAGAACCCCCGCTCGGCGTATTGCGGGCAATCGAGCACAGTGGCGCCGTCGTTGACGGGCGCGGCCGGAATCCGCAGCGCCTGAGCGAGTTCCACGATCTCGGCGACGGTCTGGCCGGCAAGCACCGGCTCAGCTTTGGCGAAGAAGTCGGCGCGCTCCGGGCCGCCCAGCATGATCGCGAGCTGGTGCTCGCCGAACTCGGGCAGGCCGAGCATCGCGCAGACGTCGAGCCAGTGCTGGCCCGTCAGGCAGTTGATGCCGACCCAGCCGTCGGCGGCCCGCACCACGCCCAGCATGGGCGCCGACCGCAGGTTGGCGGGCAGCCCGAGCCGGCGCATCCGCTGAGCCATCAACATCGGATACGGCAACGTGGACAGCAACGATTCCAGCTGGGAGACATCGACTTCGGTGACCTGTCCGGCGGGGTGTGAACGCAGGGCGGTCAGTGCGCCCAGCGCGCCGTAGGCGCCGGCAACGTACTCGGCGATCCGGGCGCCGACCTGAACCGGTGGACGCTGCGGATCGCGGGAGCTGATCCAGCCCGATGCCGCCTGCAGGGTCAGCGGTGTCGCCGGGCGGCGGCGGAACGGTCCGGTCTGGCCGAACCCAGAGATGCGCAGTAACACCAGGTTTGGGTTGATCCGCTGCAGGTCGTCGGGCCCGAGCCCGTATCCCTGCAGCGTTGCGGATCCGGAGTCGTCGATGAGCAGGTGCGCCCGGGCGATGAGTTCCCGCGCCGCCGCGACGTCGGCGGTCTCCGAGAAGTCAAGCGTGGCACCGTGTTTGCCGGCGTTGATGTACTCGAACAGGCCCGACCGGTCCGGGTCGACAACGCCCGAGGCGAACGGGCCCCAGCGCCGCAGCGGGTCCCCGGCGGGCGGCTCGATCTTGATGACCTCGGCGCCCAGATCGACAAGGAGCTTGGCCGCGTAGGGACCCGAGATCTCGCTGGCGATTTCGACGACGTGCAGCCCCGCAAGGGGTGCCGTCACGCGGGAACCCCGATGGCCATCGGCTCCATGTACTGGTGCAGCCCGCCGATTCCGCCGCCCTCGCGGCCCAGCCCGCTGAGCCTGAAGCCGCCGAACGGCGCGCCGGCGGGGCTGATGCCGTTGACCGCGATCTGCCCGGTGCGAATGCGGCGCGCGACGCCGACGGCGCGATCCACGTCGTCACCCCACACCGCACCGGAGAGCCCGTATCGGGAGTTGTTCGCGATGGCGACGGCGTCGTCGTCGTCGCGGTAGCGCAGTACCGACAACACCGGGCCGAACACTTCCTCTTGCGCGACGGTCGAATTGGGCTCCACCCCGGACAGGATCGTCGGTTCGACGTAGTAGCCGACGTCCAGCCCGGCGGGTCGCCCGCCGCCGGTGACCAGCGTGGCCCCGTCGCTGCGTGCGCCCGCGATGTGCGCCTCGACCCGGTCGCGTTGCGCCGCGCTGATCAGCGGACCCATCTGCACGTCGGGATCGGTGGGGTCGCCCACCTTGACGTCGCGGGCCAACGCGGCCAGCCGATCGACGACGTCGTCGTGCAGCGAATCGGGCAACAGCAGCCGGCTGTGCAGGATGCAGGCCTGTCCGGCATGCAGCGAACAGGATTGGAACAGCATCTGTTCCAGCATTTCGTCGGTGACGTTCGCGTCGTCGAGGACGATGCTGGCCGACTTTCCGCCCAGCTCCAACAGGATTCGCTTGATCGTGTCGCCGGCGGCCGACATCACCTGGCGGCCGACGGCCGAGCTGCCGGTGAAGCTCACCATGTCGATGCGCGGATCGGTGGTGAGCAGCTTGGCCGCCTCGACCCCCGAGGGCGTGACGACGTTGACCACCCCCGGCGGGATGTCGGTGTGCTCGTCGATGAGGCGCGCCAGCGCCAGCCCGGCCAGCGGTGTCAGCGGAGACGGCTTGAGCACGACCGTATTGCCCGCGGCCAGCGCATGATTCAGCTTCATGACGTTGAGGCAGTGCGGGAAGTTCCAGGGCGTGAGCACCGCTACCACGCCCAGCGGCACGTGGCGCAACAACGTGGTGCCGGCGCTGATGCCGGCGACCTCCTGGTCGACCAGCTGGGTCGCGAGCTGGGCGGCGTGCATGGACATGAACCCGGCGCCGTCGATCTGCATGATGCGCTCGTTGCCGATGCAGCCCCACTCCGTTTGGGACAGCGCGAAGAAGTCGTCGGCGTGCTTGGTGAGTGCCTCGCCCAGCTGGTTCAGACACCGGGCGCGCTGCTCGGCGGACATCCGGCCCCACGGCCCGCTGTCGAAGGCGCGGCGCGCGGCCGCGATCGCGTCGTCGACCTGCGCCACACTCGCGTCGGGTGCGGTGGCGATGACGGCCTCGGTGGACGGGGACAGGTCGTCGTAGCGACCGTCCTGCGGCTCGACCCACTGGCCGTCGATGTAGAGCTGGTAGGTCTGGACAAGAGCGGGCGGATCGGCCATGTTGCTTCCTCCGGTCATCTGATCACTTGGTGTACACCCCCGCGTGTCGCCCGTCAATCGTCCTTCGCGTGAAAATCGAGTTATCTCATTACTTTGGCACCGTGTTGACAGCACGCGGCGGCGCAGAGTAGACACAGTCGGCAGACAGATTGAACCAATCTGTCGGATCGGGTGTCCTGCGAGAGGGGCTTGCCGTGCAGACTCATCCGCCGCTGCGCTCGCCGAGCTTCCCGCTGCATTCCCCGGACTTCTACGCGGGTAACCCATATCCCGCCTACCGGGAGCTGCGCGCGACGGCGCCGGTGTGCTGGAACGACGTCACCAACTTCTGGGCGCTGTTGAAATACGAGGACATTCGGTTCGTGTCGAGCAATCCGGCTCTGTTCACCTCGACCCGGGGCATCACGATCCCGGATCCGCAGCTGCCCAACCCGGTGCAGCAGGGCAGCCTGATCTTCACCGATCCGCCGCGGCACCGGCAGCTGCGCAAGCTGATCAACTCCGGATTCACCCGGCGGCGTGTTTCCGTGCTGGAACCGAAGATCCGCAAGATCGTGCGCGGCATTCTCGACGGCATCGAACGCGGCGCCGTGCACGAGTTCGCCGAACAGATCGCCGCTCCGCTGCCCACCCGGATGATCGCCGAATTGATCGGGGCCCCGCCCGACGACTGGGAGCAATTCCGGGCGTGGTCGGATGCGGCCACCGGGACGGCCGACCCGGAGATCGAGCTGGACCCGGCGGTGGCGGCCGGGCAACTCTACGAGTACTTCCAGCGGCTGATCGCGGCACGCCGCGCGCGACCGCGCGCCGACCTGCTCTCGGTGCTGGCCGAGGCCGAGATCGACGAGCACCGGTTGACCGACGAAGACCTGCTCAATTTCGCCTTTCTGCTGCTGGTGGCCGGCAACGAAACCACCCGCAACCTGATCGCGCTGGGGACGCTGGCCCTGATCGCGCATCCCGACCAATACCGCCTGCTCGTCGAGGAGCCCGCCCGCATCCCGCTTGCGGTCGAGGAGATGTTGCGGTGGAACAGTCCCGTGGTACACATGGCCCGCACCGCGACGGCCGACGTCGAGATCCGCGGACAGCGGGTCCGCGCCGGCGAGGTGGTGGTGATGCTCTACGGGTCGGCCAACCGGGACGAGGACGTATTCGGCCCGGACTCCGAGGAATTCGATGTGACCCGCCACCCGAACCCGCACATCGCCTTCGGCTGCGGTGAACATTCTTGTGTGGGCGCACAATTGGCGCGACTGGAGGCGACGGTGTTCTTCGAGGAGCTGCTGCGCCGGTATCCCCGCATCGAGCTGGTGGGCGAGGTGGACCGGATGCGGGCCACCATGGTGCCCGGGGTGAAACGCATGCCGGTGCGAATGGGGGCCTGAGCCGATGGATCTGGAATACACGCCGGAGCAACAGCAGCTGCGCGCCGAGATCCGCGCGACGCTTCAGACCGTGATGACGCCCGAACGCGTCGCCGCGGTCAGCGAGCAGATGGACGGCGGTCCCGCGGTGCACGAATGCGTCCGCGCCCTGGCGGCGGCCAACCTGCTGGGTGTCGGATGGCCCAAAGAGTATGGTGGACGAGGGTTTTCGGCCATCGAGCAGTTCATCTTCGCCGAGGAGGCGCGCCGGGTGAGCGCACCCATCCCGCTGGTGACGCTCAACACCGTCGGCCCGACGTTGATGCACTACGGCACCGACGAGCAGAAGCGACGGTTTCTGCCGGCGATCCTGGACGGCACCGTGGAATTCGCCATCGGCTACTCCGAGCCGGGGGCGGGCAGCGACCTGGCTTCGGTGCACACGACGGCCGTGCGCGTCGGTGACGAGTATGTGATCAACGGTCAAAAGATGTTCACCAGCGGCGCCGCCTACGCCGACTACATCTGGCTGGCCGTGCGCACCGATCCGGATGCCAAGAAGCACAACGGCATTTCCATCCTCATCGTGCCGACCTCCTCGCCCGGATTCTCCTGGCAACCGCTGCACACCATGCCGGGCATCTCGACCTTCTACACGTTCTACGACGACGTGCGGGTGCCGGTCAGCGCGCTGGTGGGGGCCGAGAACCAGGGCTGGCAGCTGATCACCACGCAGTTGAACTTCGAGCGCGCCGCCCTGGGCAACCTGGGCGCGCTCGAGCCGCTGTTCGACAAGACGCTGGACTGGGCGCTGTCCACCGAACTCGACGGCGGCCGGGTCATCGACCAGCCCTGGGTGCGATCGGCGCTGGCCCGGGTCGAAGCGCAGGTGGCCGCCTACAAGCTCGTCAACCTGCGGGTGAACGCGGCGATGACGAAGGGTGCGCTCAACATGGGAGAAGCCTCGGCCGCGAAGGTGTTCGGCACCGAGCTCACGCAACAGGTCGCCCGGGAGCTGCTCGAGGTGCTCGACGACAACGGGGTGCGGCGCGGCGCCGAGGCTCCGCTGCGTGGCGCGCTGGAATCCGCCTACCGTCAGGCCGTCATCAACACCTTCGGGGGCGGCGCCAACGAGATTCAACGTGACATCATCGCCATGACCGCGTTGGGCATGCCCCGCGCACCCCGCGACCTTCGGGCCGCGAAATAGCAAGGAGGACAGGACCGCAGTGACCGACTCAGAAACCGTCAGCGCCAAGGTGCGGGCCCTGGTCGGCCGGCCGACCGGCGGCACCGGAAAACCCTCGCTGGCACCCGACCCGGTGAACCAGCCGATGATCCGGCACTGGGCGTACGCGATGGCCGACATGAACCCCGTCTACCTTGATCCGGAGTTCGCCGCGTCGTCACGGTTCGGCGGCATCGTCTCGCCGCCGGTGATGTTGCAGACCTGGACCATGCCGTCGCCGAAGCTGGAGGGAATCGGCGAGCGCGGTGGGGCGCCCGTCGAAATCGACGGCAATCCAACGGCTTTCCTCGATGAGGCCGGCTACACCAGCACGGTGGCGACGAACTCGGAGTTCGAGATCGAGCGATACCCGAGGCTGGGCGACGTGATCAGCGCGACGACCGTCTACGAGTCGGTCTCCGACGAGAAGAAGACGGCCCTGGGCACCGGCTTCTTCCTGACCTGGCTGACGACCTACACCGACCAGAACGGCGAGGTGTTGGGGCGCCAGCGATTCCGGGTGCTGCGCTTCAGGCCGGCCGGCTGATGGCGGCCCGTCTGGCTCCGGCGATCACCGCAGACACCGAATTCTTCTGGAACGGGTTGCGGGAGAACAAACTCCTGATCCAGCGCTGCAGCGGCTGCGGTCAGCTGCGTCACCCACCCCGGCCGATGTGCCCGCACTGCCGGTCGCTGGACTGGCAGGCCGTCGAGTCGTCGGGCCGCGGCACCGTGTACAGCTACGTGATGCCGCACGAGCCGAAGTTTCCGTTCTTCGAGTACCCCTACATCGTCGTGCTGGTGGAACTCGAGGAGGGGGTGCGGCTGGTGTCCAACCTGACCGGCATCGACCCGGCCGAGGTGACGCCCGGACTGCCGGTCGAGGTCTACTACCAAACCTTCGACGGCTCGCAAGAGCTGGTGCTGCACCAGTTCCGGCCGAGCGCATAGGCCCGTCATGGACTTCTCGTTCACCGAAGAGCAGGAGACGATCGGCAAGCTGGCCCGCCATCTGTTCGAACGCCGCGCCACCCCGGAACGGCTGACCGAGTTGGAGGCCGGCGACACCCGCCACGACGCCGCGCTCTGGGAAGAGCTGGCCGCCGCCGACCTGCTCGGTGCCGCGCTGCCGGAGGCGGTCGGAGGCTCATGTGCTTCAGGCGGCGGCTTCGTGGAGCTCGGGGTGCTGCTGGCGGAGGTGGGCTACGGCGTCGCGCCGGTGCCCGCTTACGCCACGCTGGTGTTGGGCGCCGACTCGATCGCCCGGCACGGCAGCTCAGAACAGCAGCAGCGGGTCTTGCCGGGCGTGATCGCCGGATCGCGCATCCTGACAGCGGGTTTGGCCGAACCCGGCCGTTCGGATCCGGCCCGCCCGGCCACCACCGCGCGTCGCGACGGCCCGAACTGGCGCCTCGACGGCGCCAAGGAGCTGGTGCCGGCCGCCCAACTCGCCGACACGATGCTGATTCCCGCCGTCCTCGACGACGGCGACGTGGGGCTGTTCCTGCTGGCCGCCGACGCCGCCGGCGTCGAGATCCGCCCGGTGCCCACCACGAATCGCGAACCGCACGCGGACGTATTCTTAGACGGCGCACGTGTTTCCGAGGCGGACCGGATCGCCGGCATGGGACTGGTCGAGTCACTGCTCACCCGGGCGCTGGTGGCGCTGTGCGCGATCCAGCTCGGCGTCGTCGAGCGGGCGCTGCGCATCGCGGCCGAATACACCGCGGGCCGTGAGCAATTCGGCCGCCCGATCGGCAGCTTCCAGGCGGTGCAGCAGCGGATGGCCGACGCCTTCATCGACGTCGAGGCGATCCGGTGGACCACCTGGCAGGCGGCCTGGCTGGTCGCCCACGGTCGGCCCGCCGACCGGGCGGCGCGCATCGCGAAGTTCTGGGCCGCCGAGGCCGGCGCTCGGGTGGCCGCCACCGCCCAGCACGTCCACGGCGGCATCGGCATCGACGTCACCTATCCCCTGCACCGCTATTTCCTGTGGGCCAAGCACAACGAGCTCACCCTCGGTCCGGCTTCGGCGCAGCTGGCCCACCTCGGCGCAACCTATTCGGAAGGACACGCATGACGAGGACCGCCAACCACACGTTGCGATGGCAGGACATTTCGGTCGGCGAGGAGGTCACGCCGCTGGAAATCCCGATCACCACGACGATGATCGTCGCCGGCGCGATCGCCACCCGCGACTTCATGCCGGTGCACCACGACCGCGACTACGCCAAGAAGCAGGGTTCGCCCAACCTGTTCATGAACATCCTGACCACCAACGGCTACTGCGTGCGGTTCCTCACCGACTGGGCCGGGCCCGAGGCGATGGTCAAGAAGCTGTCGATTCGCCTTGGCGTGCCGTGCTTTCCGGACGACCCGCTGCGGTTCACCGGCAGCGTCACCGGCAAGACTCGTGGCCCGGCAGGGCCACCGCCGGCTGAGAACTTCGTCGAGGTGACCTTCAAGGCGTCCAACAGCCTCGGCGATCACGTCTCCGGCACCGCGGTGCTCAGCCTGCTCGACGGTGCGGGCTCATGAGCAGCATCTTGCCCGGCGCCGCGGCCATCGTCGGGATCGGCCAGACGGAGTTCTCCAAGGAATCCGGGCGCAGCGAACTGCAATTGGCGTGCGAGGCGGTCAGCGCCGCGCTGGACGACGCCGGTCTGACGCCCGCCGACGTCGACGGCATGGTCACCTTCACCATGGATTCCAGCGACGAGATCGACATCGCGCGCAACGTGGGCATCGGCGACCTGAGCTTCTTCTCCCGCGTGCACCACGGCGGCGGCGCGGCGGCCGGCACCGTGGTGCACGCCGCGATGGCCGTGGCGACGGGGGTCGCCGACGTGGTGGTGTGCTGGCGCGCCTTCAACGAACGCTCCGGCTTCCGGTTCGGCGGCAGTGGCCGCAACATGGCCGAAACCCCATTGTTCATGGCGCATTACGCGCCGTTCGGGCTGCTCACCCCGGCGGCGTGGGTCGCGCTGCATGCCCAGCGCTACATGTCGACCTATGGGGTGACCAACGAGGACTTCGGCCGGATCGCGGTGGTGGACCGCAAGCACGCGGCAACCAATCCCGACGCGTGGTTCTACCAGCGACCGATCACCCTGGAAGACCACCAGAATTCGCGCTGGATCGTCGAACCGGTGCTGCGCCTGCTGGATTGCTGTCAGGAAAGCGACGGCGGGGTGGCGCTGGTCGTCACCAGCGTCGAACGCGCCCGCGACCTGCGCCGGCCGCCGGCCGTCATCGCCGCGGCCGCCCAGGGCGCGGCGGCCGACGGCGAGATGATGACCAGCTACTACCGCGACGACATCACCGGGCTTCCCGAGATGGGGGTGGTCGCGCGGCAGTTGTGGCGGGATTCGGGGTGCAAGCCGCAGGACATCCAAACCGCCTTCATCTACGACCATTTCACCCCGTTCGTGTTCGTCCAGCTCGAAGAACTCGGCTTCTGTGGCCGCGGTGAGGCCAAGGATTTCGCCACCGTCGAGCGGTTGTCGCTGGGCGGCGAGTTCCCGATCAACACCAACGGCGGGCTGCTCGGTGAGGCCTACATCCACGGCATGAACGGCATCACCGAGGCGGTGCGGCAGGTGCGCGGCACCTCCCACAACCAGGTCGCCGATGTCGAGCACGTGCTGGTCACCTCGGGAACCGGCGTGCCCACGAGTGGTCTGATCCTCGCGCCGGCCGGCTGAGGGAAAGGCGCGCTGATTCCATGTCGACGAACGTGTCCCCGGCGACCGACACCCGCGAGCTGATCGTCGCGGCCGCGTTCACGTGTTTCGGCACGCAAGGATTGCAGAAGGCCACCATCGTCGACATCGCCAAGCAGGCCGGCGTGTCGAGAAGCACGATCTACGAATACTTTTCCGACAAGGCCGCCATCGTCGAGGCCTGCGCCGAACACGCCTCCGAGCGTTTCTACCGCGAGATGGCCAAGGCCGTGGACCGCGGCGGCACGCTCGAGGAGAGGCTCTGCGCGGCGGCGGTGTTCGTCACCCAGGCCCGCCGAGTCATCGCTTCGGAGAAGTACTTTGACGAGGACGCGATCAGCCTGCTGCTGACCAAGGACGCCGCCGTGCTGCTGCGCGAATGCGTGGAGTTCTTCGCCCCGTATCTGGCCGCCGCCCGGCTCACCGGTGAGGTGCGCAAGGACCTCGACGTCGAGGCGGCCGGTGAATGGTTCGCGCGCATCCTGTTCTCGTTGTTCAGCACACCGTCGCCGACGCTGAACCTGGACGATCCCGGCGTGACGGCGGAATTCGTTCGCGCGCATGTGGTGCGCGGGTTCGCCAGCGAGCGCCCGCGGCGACGTTGAGTGTGCATCCTCGGCGTTGAGTGTGTAGCGGCGGCGGGCGTCGTCGGCGTGTCGTCGACCTGATGCAACTCCGCAAGCCCCGGACGCACACTCAATGCCGACGCGCGGCCAGCGCGCGCAGAAAGAACGTCAAATTGGCCGGGCGTTCGGCGAGCCGGCGCATGAAGTAGCCGTACCACTGGGTGCCGAAGGGCACGTAGACCCGGACGGTGTGGCCGGCCTCGGCCAGCCGCCGCTGCTCGTCGTCGCGGATGCCGTACAGCATCTGGTACTCGAATTCACCGGTGCCACGCCCTGATTCGCGGGCCAGCGACGGCGCCGCCTCGATGATCGCCGGATCGTGGGAGGCCACCATCGGATAGCCCGAACCGGCCATCAACACCCGCAGGCAGCGCAGGTAGGAATCGGTGACCGCGGCGGGATCGCGGTAGGCCAGCGAGGCGGGCTCGTCGTAGGCGCCCTTGCACAGCCGCACCCGCGCGCCGGCGGCGGCGAACTCCTCGCAGTCGCCGAGCGTGCGCCGCAGGTAGGCCTGCAATGCCACACCCAGCCAATCGAATTCGCGCCGCAGGTCGCGCACGATGCGCAGGGTCGAATCGGTCGTGGTGTGGTCCTCGGCGTCCACCGTCACCCACACGCCGGCCCGCTGCGCGGCCGCGCAGATCGCCCACGCGTTCTCCCGGGCGATCTTCTCACCGTCGCGATCCAGCGACTGGCCCAGCGCGGACAGTTTCAGCGACACCTCGAGCGGCCGGACGGCCGCCCCATCGCCGAGGCAGCCCAGGCGGTCGACGAGCTCCAGATACACCCGCACCGCCGCATCGGCGTCGTCGGCGTCCGACACGTCCTCGCCCAGATGGTCGACGCTGACGCAGCGTCCCGAATCACGAAGGGCCGTCACGCTGTCCAGCGCGGAATAGATCGTCTCCCCGGTGATGAACCGGTGCACCACCCGGCGGGTCACCGGCAGCGCTTCGGCGGCCCGGCGCAACCCCGGTCGCCGGCCCGCGGCCAGGATCGCCGGACGCAGGGTGTGGGCGAACAGCCCGGCCATCAGTCGGCCTCCATGTGCGGATAGGTGTGGTCGGTGGCCGGGACGAACGTCTCCTTGATGGTGCGGGCCGACGTCCAGCGCAGCAGGTTCAACGGAGAGCCGGCCTTGTCGTTGGTGCCCGAGCCGCGCGAACCACCGAACGGCTGGCGCCCCACCACCGCCCCGGTCGGCTTGTCGTTGACATAGAAGTTCCCGGCGGCAAAGCGCAGCCGGTCCTGCGCGGCCAGCACCGCCGCCCGGTCGTCGGCGATGACCGCACCGGTCAGCGCGTACCGCGATCCGGTGTCGACCACGTCGAGGATTCGCTGGTAGTCGTCGTCGGGATACACGTGCACCGACAGCAGCGGGCCGAAGTATTCGGTCGCGAACGACTCGTCGGCCGGGTCGTCGGACAGCAACACCGTCGGCCGCACGAAATAGCCTTCGCTGTCGTCGTATTCGCCGCCCACCGCGATGGTGACGTGCGGCGCGCCCTTCGCGCGTTCGATGGCGTCGACGTTCTTGACGAAGGCCCGCCGGTCGATCAGCGCGCCGCCGAAGTTGGTCAGATCGGTGACGTCGCCGTAGCGCAATGCGGCGGTCTCGGCCAGAAACTCGTCGCCCATCCGCCGCCAGACCGACTGCGCGATGAACGCCCGCGACGCCGCCGAGCACTTCTGCCCCTGGTAGTCGAAGGCCCCGCGAATCAGCGCGGTGCGCAACACATCCGGGCGCGCGGAGGCGTGCGCGACGATGAAGTCCTTGCCGCCGGTCTCGCCCACCAGCCGCGGATAGCAGTGGTAGTGACCGATATTGGTGCCCACCTGGTACCACAGCCGCTGGAAGGTCGCCGTCGACCCGGTGAAGTGAATCCCCGCCAGCCGCCGATCCGCCAGTGCCACATCGGAAACCGCGAACCCGTCGCCGGTCACCAGGTTGATCACCCCGGGCGGCAAGCCGGCCGCCTCGAGCAACTGCATGGTCAGATACGCCGACAGGGTCTGGGTGATCGACGGCTTCCACACCACGGTGTTTCCCATCAGCGCCGGCGCGGTCGGCAGGTTGCCGGCAATGGAGGTGAAATTGAACGGCGTGATCGCGTAGACAAAGCCGTCCAGCGGGCGGTAGTCGCTGCGATTCCACTCCCCCGGCCCGCTGATCGGCTGCTGCGCCAGGATCTGCCGGGCAAACGCCACGTTGAACCGCCAGAAGTCGATCTGCTCGCAGGGCGAGTCGATCTCGGCCTGATAGGCAGACTTGGATTGGCCCAGCATCGTCGCGGCGGCGATCTTCTCCCGCCACGGCCCGGCCAGCAGATCGGCGGCCCGCAAAAACACCGCCGCCCGCTCGTCGAAAGGCATTGCCGCCCAATCGCTTTTGGCGGTCATCGCGGCGTCGACGGCAGCGGTCGCGTCGGCGTGCACGGCGTTGGTCAGGGTGCCCAGCTTGGCGGCGTACCGGTGCGGCTGGACGACGTCGATGCGTTCACCGTCGCCCATCCGGTGGCGGCCGCCGATGACGTGCGGCAGGTCGATGGGGTGGCCGGCCGGCGCGGCCAACTCGGCGCGTAACCGGGCGCGCTCCGCGGAGTGCGGCGCATAATCGTGGACCGGCTCGTTGGCCGGCACCGGCACCTCGGAAATTCCAGTGATCGCATCCATGCTGCCCAGGATCCTCGCCGCGGCCACGGCCGCGATTTAGCCGATCCGACAAGATGGGCCGGTCATCGTAGTAAGATCGGACAATATGGCCGGTGTCGGGCTGGGTCAGTTGCTGCTCGCGCTGGACGCGACCATGGTCAGCCTGGTCGACGCCCCGCGTGGGCTGGACCAACCGGTCGCTTCGGCGGCGCTGATCGACTCCGACGATGTGCGGCTCGGGCTGGCCGCGGCGGCGGGCTCCGCCGACGTCTTCTTCCTGCTGGGCGTCGGCGACGACGAGGCGCTGCGCTGGATCGACACCCAGGCCCGCGACCGGGTACCGGTGGCCGTCTTCGTCAAGGAGCCGTCCGACGCCCTGGTCGGCACGGCCGTCGCGGCGGGATCGGCGGTGGTGGCCGTCGATCCGCGGGCCCGCTGGGAACGGCTGTACCAGTTGGTCAATCACGTGCTGGAACATCACGGCGACCGCGCCGACGCGGCGGACGACTCGGGCACCGACCTGTTCGGGTTGGCGCAGTCACTGGCCGAGCGCATCCACGGCATGGTCAGCATCGAAAACGCCCAATCCCAGGTGCTGGCCTATTCGGCCTCCAACGACGAGGCCGACGAGCTGCGCCGGCTGTCCATCCTGGGCCGGGCCGGCCCGCCCGAGCATCTCGAGTGGATCGGCCAGTGGGGCATCTTCGACGCGCTGCGGTCGGGCACCCAGGTGGTGCGCGTCGCCGAGCGGCCGGAGCTGGGGCTGCGACCCCGGCTGGCGGTCGCCATCCATCAGCCCGACCCGGATGCCCGGCGACCGCCGGTGTTCGCCGGGACCATCTGGGTGCAGCAGGGCGCGCAGCCGCTGGCCGACGACGCCGAACAGATACTGCGCGGCGCCGCGGTGCTGGCCGCCCGGATCATGGCGCGGCTGGCGGCCCGCCCGTCCACCCAGGCGCGGCGGCTTCAGCAGCTGCTCGGTGTGACCGACTCGGAAACCCTTGCGCCCGTGGACCTCACCGCGATCGCCGCCGAGCTCGGTCTGGCCGCGGACGGCTGCGCGGCCCTGGTCGGTTGGGCGGCGGCCGAGGGGGCGTCCCGCCACACCCGCCTGACCGATGTGATCGCGCTGAGCGCCAGCGCTTTCCGGCACGACGCCCACGTCGCCGGTCACGGCTCGCGGACCTACGTGCTGCTGCCCCAGCCGCCGAACCGGTCGGTCAGCTCGTGGGTGCGCGGCACCATCGCCGCGCTGCGCGCCGAGCTCGGGGTGCAGCTGCGGGCGGTCATCGCCGCGCCGGTCCCGGGCCTTTCCGCGGTCGCCGCGGCGCGCGCCGAGGTGGACCGCGTGCTGGACAGCGCTGAGCGCCATCCCCTTTCGTTCGGGCAGGTGACGTCGCTGGCCGAAGCGCGCACCACGGTCCTGCTCGACGAGATCGTCACCCTGGTCGGCCGCGACGAGCGGTTGGTCGATCCGCGGATCGTGGCGCTGCACGACCGGGAACCGGTGCTGGCCCAGACGCTGCGGACCTACCTGGACGCCTTCGGCGACATCGCCGCGGCCGCGCACGCGTTGCGCGTGCACCCCAATACGGTTCGCTACCGGGTGCGGCGGATCGAGAAGCTGCTGTCGGTGTCGCTGGCGGACCCCGAGGTGCGGCTGCTGTTCGCGCTGGCGTTGCGGGTTGCCGAACGCTGACGCATACGCCCGATTCGCCGACGGGTCCGCCGGGGCGGATGCAAGAATGTCACCCGTAAGGTGATGACGATGCAGGAAGCCGGTGCGAATCCGGCGCGGTCCCGCCACTGTCATCGGGGAGCGACCCTCAACGGCCACGGCTGACAAGCTGGAAGGCGAGGCGAGCGGCGATCCGAGAGCCAGGACACTCGCGTCATCGCGTCCTGCGACCCGGGGCGGATGTACCCCGAGAGAGCTGTCACCGCCATGTCCCGTCCGGCATGGGTGGCCGTCGTCGACGCTGCCACCGTTTCGGCGCCCCAACGGCGCGCCCGTTTCGTCCATACCCCCGCTGCGGCAAGGGTTTTGCGAGGGTGCGGTCGATGACCGCCCCCATCTGGATGGCCTCACCCCCGGAGGTGCATTCGTCGCTGCTGAGCGCGGGGCCGGGGCCCGGGCCGTTGCTCGCCGCCGCGGCGGCGTGGAGCTCGCTGAGCGTGCAGTACGCCGAGTCGGCCGACGAGCTGGTCACGCTGCTGGGCGCCGTGCGGGCCGGCGACTGGGACGGCCCGACGGCCGGCGCCTACCTGGCCGCGCACGCCCCCTATCTGGCCTGGCTGGCGCGGGCGAGCACCGACAGCGCGGCCGTGGCCGCCCAGCAGGAAGTCGTCGCCGCCGGCTACACCGCGGCGCTGGCGGCGATGCCGACGCTGCCCGAGCTGGCCGCCAACCACGCCGCACACGCCGTGTTGACCGCGACGAATTTCTTTGGCATCAACACCATTCCTATCGCGGTGAACGAGGCCGACTATGCCCGGATGTGGGTCCAGGCGGCCACCGTGATGGGCACCTACCAGGACGTGGCGGCCGCCGCGCTGGCGGCCACGCCGCACACCGAACCGGCGCCGCGGGTGATGGCGGCCGCCGCGCCGGCGGCCACGGCCGCGCAGTCGTCGTCGTATCCGCCCGACACGCAGGACCAGTGGCTGGACTGGCTGGAGAAGACCGGGTTCGTCGACTTCTACAACCGCTACATCCAGCCGCTGATCGACCAGTTGATGAACAACCCGTTCTTCCGGTCGCTGTTCTCCGGCTTCGACCCGTGGCTGCCGTCGCTGGGCAATCCGCTGAGCTTCCTCAACCCGTTCAACATCGCGTTCGCCCTCGGCTACCCGATGGATTTCGGTTCGTACTTCGGCTATTTGGCGCAGATGTTCAGCTTCGTCGCGGCGGATCTGGCCGCGGCGTTCGCGTCGGGCAATCCCGCGACCATCGCGTGGACCCTGCTGTTCACCACCATCGAGGTGATCGGCACCGTCATCACCGACACCATCGCGTTGATCAAGACGTTGCTCGAGCAGATGATCGTGCTGATCCCGGCGATTCTGCCGCTGCTGACCGTCTCGGTGGTCCCGTTGGTCGTGCCCACCCTGGTCGGTGGTTTGGCGGGCTTGACGGGTTTGGCTGGGCTGCATGCCATTCCGGTGCCCCCGTTCGTCCCGGCGCCGACGCTCGTCCCGGTGGCGCTGGCACCGAGTCCGCCGCCCGCGCCGGCACCGGCCCCGTCCCCCGCGCCGGCGCCGGCCCCGACGTCCGCGGCGGCGCCGCCGCGGCCGCACCCGGCGCGCCGCCGCCCACCCCGTCGGGGCCGCCGGTGGCCACCCTGCACAGCCTCGCCTACCTGGTCGGCGGCCTGACTGCGGACGCGCGGCGGGCCGCGAGCGCCGGCGCCCGCAGACGCGAGGCGGCCGCGCCCGAAAACGTCGAGGCCCCCGCGGTGGCGCAGCCGGAGGAAGAGTCGACGCAGCGGCGCCGTCACCGGGCCGCGGCCAAACAACTCGGCCGCGGCTACGAGTATCTGGATCCCGAGCCGTCGATGACCGCCTCGCAGCTGGGTGCGCCGACGCTGGGGTTCGCCGGAACCGCGGCCAAACGCGCGGCCGCCGCACCGGCGGGACTGAGCGCGCCGGTGCTCGACGAGTTCGCCGACGCCCCGCGCGCGCCGATGATGCCGGCCACCTGGGACGGATCGAAACAGTAACGTGCACAACGCTATTGGCGTGCACCAGGCTAAGGTGTCCCGGTCCGCACGCCCGCCCCGCACGGCGGCGGGCCGGCGCGAAAACCCCGGAGCGGTAACCTAGCCCGCATGCACGGTTCGTCAGTGGTGTCCCTGTTGCGGGAACGTGCCGGCCTGCAACCCGACGATGTGGCGTTCCGCTACACCGATTACGAGCAGGACTGGGCGGGCGTCGCCGAGACGCTGACCTGGGCCCAGCTCTATCAGCGGACGTTGAATCTTGCCCGCGAGGTCGCCCGGCATGGCGACACCGGCGACCGGGCGGTCATTCTCGCGCCCCAGGGCCTGTCCTACATCGTGGCGTTCCTGGCCGCGATCCAGGCCGGGCTGATCGCGGTTCCGCTGTCGGTGCCCCAGCCCGGTTCGCACGACGAACGGGTCAGCGCCGTACTGGCCGACACCGGCCCCGCCGTGGTGTTGACCACCGCCGCGGCCGCCGCGATCGTCACCGAATACCTGCGTCGGCCGGACACCGGACCCGCCCCGGCCGTCGTCGAAATCGACTCGCTGGACCTGGATGAACCGAATTCGTCGAGCATCCGGATCAGCGGGGCCCCGGACATCGCCTACCTGCAGTACACCTCGGGCTCCACCCGCCTGCCGGCCGGCGTCATGGTCTCGCACCGCAACCTGCAGGTGAACTTCCAGCAGCTGATGGCCGCGTTCTTCCCCGACTTCGACGGGGTGGCCCCGCGCGATACGGTCTGCGTGTCGTGGCTGCCGTTCTACCACGACATGGGGCTGGTCCAGGGCGTCATCGCGCCGATCCTGGGCGGCTACGCTGCCGACCTCACCAGCCCGGTCGCGTTCCTGCAGCGCCCCGCGCGCTGGATCCAGGCGATGTCGCGGGCGGATCCGGTCTTCTCCGCGGCGCCCAACTTCGCCTTCGAGCTGGCCGTGCGCAAGACGACCGACGCCGACCTGGCCGGCGTCGACCTGGGCAACATCATCAGCATCGTCAGCGGCGCCGAGCGCATCCACCCGGCAACGCTGCGTCGGTTCTGTAAACGCTTCGCGCCGTACAACTTTCGCGAGCACATGATGCAGCCCTCCTACGGCCTGGCCGAGGCGACGGTCTACGTCGCCAGCCGCGCCGAGGCCGGCGCACCCGAGGTCGTTCACTTCGAGCCGGAAAAGCTGTCGGCCGGCAGCGCGCAGCGGTGCCCGGCGCAGACCGGGTCGCCGCTGCTGAGCTACGGCGCGCCGACGTCGCCGACGGTGCGGATCGTCGACCCGGACACCAACACCGAACGCGCGGACGGAACGGTCGGGGAAATCTGGGTCAACGGCGAGAACGTGGCGCAGGGGTATTGGCGCAAACCGGAGGAAACCCGACGCACCTTCGGCGGCGTGCTGGTCAACCCGTCGCCGGGCACCCCGCGGCAGCCGTGGCTGCGCACCGGCGACCTCGGCTTCATCTCCGCCGGGGAGTTGTTCATCGGCGGCCGGATGAAAGATTTGCTGATCGTCTACGGCCGCAACCACTATCCCGAGGACATTGAGTCGACGGTGCAGGCCGTCACCGGCGGCCGGGTCGCGGCCATCTCGGTGCCGGCGGACGAGACCGAGAAATTGGTCACCATCATCGAGCTGAAGCGGCGCGGCGATTCCGACGAGGACGCGCGGCGCAAGCTCGACGCGGTCAAAAACGAAGTCACCGCGGCGATCTCGAATTCGCACGGGCTCAACGTCGCGGATCTGGTGCCGGTGGCCCCGGGATCGATTCCCACCACGACCAGCGGCAAGATCCGGCGGGCGGCCTGCGTCGAGCGCTACCTCCGGGGTGCCTTCATCCGGTTGGACGGCTGAGCGTCCGGCGCTACGCCGGCTCGGTCTCCTCCAGGAAACGGCCCATCACGTCGGGGCCGGTGGAATGCATCGCGATCGACAGCTCCAACAGCCGGTCCTTGGCCTGCTTGGGCAGCAGCTCGATGGACCGGGTGGTGGACGAGTCGTACTTCGCCCCCGGAAACCGTTGCAGAACAATGTTTTTCTGCTCTTCGGTGGTGTGGATCTCCAGCAGCTTCATGCCCGCGAACGCCTCGTTGGCCAGCTCGGCCATCCCCGCGTTGGCCAGCGCCTCCAGCCGCTCCTCGTTGATCCAGACGTTGATCTTGATCGCCTTGCCGTTGTTGTCGTGGTCGCTGCTCATGAACCCTCCAGCTGGTTGAGTGTGAAGACCGGAAGCCTGTTGGCCAGATACTCCTCGGTGACGAACGGCGAACCCTGACCGTGCTTGGCGGCGCACTCCATCACGACCTCGAACACCTCGTGGCGCATCACCTTCTGCGTCGGCTTGACTTCGTCGGTCAGGATGCTGCGGATCAGGCTGCCGCTGAAGCTCTGCGCCTGCGCCTCGTGGCCGCACAGGGCCGAGTTGGTGACCTCCAAACACACCGGGCAGTACCAGTTTTCCCGCAGGAACACCGGCTTGATGCCCAGCTGGTTGCGGTATTGCTTGAGGATGTTCTGCGAGTCGTACGGATGGTAGAAGTCGCCAACGCCGGCGTGGTCGCGACCGAACATGTGGTGCGTGCAGCCCAGGTTCGTGCGCAGGATGGCGTGGAAGATCGCCTCGCGCGGCCCCGCATACCGCATGTCCCAGAGGGTGAACGACACCATGTGGACGTTCTCGCGGAAGTATCCGCTGGTTCGCAAGGCGTTCTGCGCCAACAGGATTGCCTCGTCGATGTAATCGCCGACGCGCTTTTGGCCGATGATCGCGTTCACCAGCACGCCGGTGTTGAGGCTGTCGACGGGCTGGTCCTCGTTGGCGGCCAGCCAGGCCTGCTTCATCAACGCCTCGTGGCCGGTGTGCGGAACGTTGCGGGTCTGATGGGCGACGACCCGGTGCCAGTGCTTGGCCGCCAACGCGTCCTGGTGCTGCCTGGGGGTGAGCCAGAAGCTCTTGAACGGCTCGTTGAAGACCGGTTCGTTGATCAGGGTGATGTCGCCGCCGATGAAGCGATTGTGGTAGCCCAACGTTTTCTTGACGCCCGGGTGCCTGGGGTCGGTTGTGCCGTAGGTCTTTTCGGCCATCCGCTCCAGGTCGTAGTCGTAGATTTCGGTGACGTCCAGGATGGCCATGGGCACCCCGAGATAGTCGAGAACGACGCTGGCGCCCTCCTTGACGTCGCGCTCGGCGATGTCGTCGGCCGACATGTCGAAGACGATCGGAATGCTCCACAACGTCGAGTCCGGCAGCGCGAACTCGTCCAGGGTCGCGTCGACCTCGCGCCGGCCCATGAATCCGGTCAGCGGGGTGAAGAAGCCGTAGGACAGGCTGATGACCTCGTGCGCGGTGGCTTTCGAGATCGGCACCCGCGGCAGGCCCTCGATGCGGGCCGCCGCGTTCTCGGTGGACACCCGCTCCACCAGCGGCTTGCCGTTGTGGCCGGTGTAGTTCATGCGGTCACCTCGTCGCGTCCCCGGGTGTGCGCAAGACCGTCGGTGGCGATCACGCCGACCCGCTCCAGGTGGGCGATCACCTCCTCGGCCAGCGTCTCGGCGTCTTTGGCGGCGCCGTCGAGCCGCAATTCGGGCCGCGGCGGGGCCTCGTAGGGGTCGTCGATCCCGGTGAATCCCTTGATCTCACCGGCCCGCGCCTTCTTGTAAAGCCCTTTGGGATCCCGCTTTTCGCAGATCTCGATCGGGGTGTCGATGAAGATCTCCTGGAAATCGCCGTCGTCGAGGGTGGCCCGAATCGCGTCCCGGTCGCGGACGTAGGGGCTGATGAAGGCCGTCAGCGCGATGATGCCGGCCTCGCAGAACAACTTCGCCACCGCGCCGATCCGGCGGATGTTCTCCTCGCGGTCCTGGGCGGAGAATCCCAGCCCGAACCGCTGGGCGAACTCGGGTCCGTGCCGCTCCTCGAGCAGATCCGGGCCGGCGTTGAGCCCGTAGCGGACGTTGTCGCCGTCCAGCAGGTAGCTGCGGATGCCCCGCTCGTAGAGCTTCTGCTCGACCACGTTGGCGACCGTGCTCTTGCCGCTGCCGCTGAGCCCGGTGAACCAGATGACGCAGCCCTTGTGGCCGTTGAGTTGCTCGCGTTCGCCGCGGCTGATCTTGTGTTCGTGCCAGGTGATGTTGTTCGACATTTCCGACTCCTGTATTCCCAGACGGCAGCGAAACCCCAACGGCCGCTTACCACCTGTGCGTCACCGGATGCCGCGCCCGCTCCGGGTGGAGCCTGGCCTGCCGGCACCGGCGCGCGGCGCGGCGCGGCAACCTCGCCGCACCGGTCACACGCTTCACCATATTGTCTAGCAATCAAACCGGGTAAGAACCAGCCCACAAGTAAAGATGGCCGATTTACGGGTGTTTTATTCCGCGGGCCGGCAGCGTTCCGGCAGCCCCGAACTCGGGCTCGCCAGCAAACACGTTCCCGACGGTGGTGGCGAACGGCGCCGGCCACACCGGCCGCCCGTTGTTCGCTGCGGTTCACAGCCGTCCGGCCGGGGCTTTGCCGATCGGCCGGCGCCGATCGGGGCCTTTAGCACAATCACGGCCGGGTGCGGGCACTTCGGCAGCGCCGTGGGTGTTTGGATCGCCGGCGGCGTTAGCTGTTAATCTTCTGTACATCCGCGGTTCAGGGGTTGTCGGGCGGGCGCCGGTGGGTTTGACTCAGGCGGAGCGCAACGGTGCCGTCGCGTCCGCTGCGGTGCGCTGACGGCCCGGCGCGCAGGGGTGGGACTCGTCGTCGCTGCGCGCGGCGATCGATCGGCGGCTCTCGGGTGAAGCGAGTCGGCAGCCGCCCGGCAAACGCGCGGCAGGCGATGTGATGCGGGAGGACATCAACCACCGAAGCCATTGACTCGGTTGCCGGTGCCGGCCAGGCGCGGCCCGGACACGCCGCAGTGAATCGCTCGCGGCGGGTGCGGCAATCGCTCGACCAAGAGGGGAACACGCATGCTGGACTACGGGGCCCTGCCGCCGGAGATCAATTCGACCAGAATGTATGCCGGGCCCGGCTCGGCACCGCTGATCGCCGCGGCCGCGGCGTGGGACGTCCTGGCCAACGCGCTGGAGACCGCGGCGCGCGGCTACTCGGCGGTGATCACCCGCCTGCACGGCGAAAGTTGGTCCGGCAGTGCCTCGGTCGCGATGGCCGGCGCCGCTGCCCCGTATTTCGCCTGGCTGGCCGAGGCCGGGACACAAGCCGAGGAGGCGGCCGGTCAGGCCCGCGCCGCGGCGGCCGCCTACGAGGCGGCATTCGGCGCCACGGTGCCGCCGGCGGTGGTGACCGCCAACCGCGCCCTGTTCGCGCAACTGGTCGCGAGCAACATCCTGGGCCAGAACACCGCGGCCATCGGTGAGGCCGAGGGCGCCTACGCCGAAATGTGGGCCCAAGACGCCGCCGCCATGTACGGCTACGCCGCCGCCTCGTCGGGGGCGACCAGGTTGCGGCCGTTCGACGAGCCGCCGCGCACCACCAACGCCGACGGGCCCGGCGCCCAGGCCGCCGCGGTGGCCCGGTCCGCCACCGGCTCGGCGGCCAACCAGTCGCACGCCTCGCTGTCCCGGGCCATGTCCGCGGTCCCGCATCAGCTGCAAACCCTTTCCGGCGCAGGGTCTTCCGGCTCCTCCTCGTCGTCGTCGGGGTCGTCGGCGCTGAGTGCGGTCGACAATTTCAACACCCTGACCGCACCGGTGAACCTCGGCGACGGCATCAGCCGCACCGTCACGTCCGGCGGAACCTTCGGCACCGGGCTGTTCCGCTCGAACCTGCAGTCGGCGGGCGAAGCCTTCAAAGCCGTCCCCGGCGCCGCCGCGGCGGCCGGCACTTCGACGGCGGCGGTCGTCCCCGGCCCGGCCGTGGCCGGCGCGGGCACCGCCACCACGGTCGGCCGACTGTCCGTGCCGCAGACTTGGGCGGCGACCAACCCGGCGGCCGGCACCGCCGCCGAACCGCTGTGGCTGTCGGACGCCGAACTCGACGGCGGGCCGTCCTGGCACGAAGGCCCGGCGGCCGGCATGTGGAACGGGGCGCCGGCGGCGGGCGCTTCGTCGTCGCTGTTGTCGCGGCCCTCGGTCAACAACGTGCTGCGGGTCGCGCCGCGCCAGTTCAAGATGCCGCGGCCGTCCGCCGGCGGGTAGCCGGTCGCCGAACCGCTGGTTAATTCACCCCCACAGTGCGGGTGGTGTCACCGATGGCTGAGAAAGGATCGCCGATGCTTGATTTCGGGGCGCTGCCGCCCGAGATCAACTCGGCCAGAATGTATTCCGGCCCGGGGTCGGGTCCCTTGACGGCCGCCGCGGCGGCCTGGGAGGAGCTGGCCGCCCAGCTGGAGAGCTACGCCGCCGGTTACTCGGCCACGCTGGCCGAACTGCGCGGCCCCGCGTGGTCCGGTGACGCGGCCGCCGCGATGGCCGCCGCGGTCGAACCGTACGTGGCGTGGGCAACCGGCACGGCCGCGCGGGCCGGGCAGGCCGCCGCGCAGGCCCGTGCCGCGGCGGCCGCCCACGAGGCCGCGTTCGCCGCCACCGTGCCACCACATGTGGTGGCCGCCAACCGAATTCAGCTCGCCACCCTGATCGCGACCAACTTCTTCGGGCAGAACGCACCGGCGATCGCGGCCACCGAGAGCTGCTACGCCGAGATGTGGTCCCAGGACGCCACCGCCATGTACGGCTATGCCGCGGCGTCGTCGGCCGCGACCACGCTCACCCCGTTCACCCACCCGCCCCGCACCACCACCGCGCACGGGCGGGCGGCCCAGGCGGCCGCGGTGAGCCACGCCGCCGATTCGCAACCACCGGGCTGGTCGTCGTTGGTCAACTCGGTCAGCGGCTTCAACACCGTGGTCACCACGCCGGGGCAGTCGTTCTTCGCCGCGGCCCGCACCCTGTTGGGCTGGGGACAATTCGGCACCGGGCTCAACCTGGCCAACATCCAGGCGGCCAAGGCCGCAGCGGGAGCGGTCCGCCTGCCCGCCGCGGTCGCCGGCCCGTCGGTGTCGGGCGGGCTGGGGCGGGCGGCAACGGTGGGCAGGCTGTCCGTTCCGCCGGCGTGGCCGGCGGCGAATCCCGTTGCGCCCCTGGGCGAGACGGTGATCCGGCAGCCGGGCGGCATGGTTCGGCTGGTGTCGGCGTCCGCGCCGGATTCGCCCGCCGGCCCGGAATCCCGCCGGCGCTGCGCACCGCCGATCGCTCGGCCGGTGTCCCGGTGCTGCGCAACGGGCGTCGCGCTTTCCGGATGCCGCGGCCGGCCTACGGCGGTTAGCCGGTGTTGGTGGCGATGTCCCCGGGGCCACGCCAGGGGCCGAGGTCGCCGAATTCGCCGTCGTGGTGGCCGGGGCCGGCGTCGTCGATGAGAGTGCGCAGCGCGAGATTGACGGCCTCCCGGGCGTCGGCCAGATGGAACCGGCGTATGGCGTCGTCAATCATGTTGACGTCAACCTCGATTTCGACCGTCTTCTTCATGGGGCAGCAATACCCCCTGGGCGTAAGCCCAATCGTCGGTGGCCGAAATCACCGCCCGGACGATTCCCCCGGCGCCCCGGTGTCGCGGTGTTCGATGTTTGCCGCGACCCGCGCCGGGAAGCCCGTCACCACAGCCTGTTCGCCCGCTTCGAGGAGGTCACGGCCGATGGCGATCTGCGATACCTGTGGCAACGACTACGACAAGGCGTTCAAGGTGACCTGGACCGACGGCAGGAGCGCCACGTTCGACAGCGTGGAATGCGCCGCGGTCGAGCTGGCGCCGACCTGCGAGCACTGCGAGTGCCGGATCCTGGGTCACGGGGTCGAATCGGGCGGCGCGATGTTCTGCTGCGCGCACTGCGCCCGGCAGGCCGGCAATCACGACGTCAGCGATCGCGGCGCGGCCGGCTAGCGCGGGGCACCAGCCGGCGGCGCGGCTGGCAGATCGGCCAGCTCGTCACACAAATGCTCCGCCAGACCGCGCACGGTGGTGATCGTGGCGGGGCTGATGCGCACCCCGGTCTCGGTTTCGATGCGGGTGCGCAGCTCCAGGTTGCCCAGCGAATCCAAGCCGTAGTCCGACAGCGGCCGATCGGGATCGATTGTGCGGCGCAGCAAGAGGCTGAGCTGCCCGGAGACCAGCCGACGGATGGCCGACGGCCATTCTTCGCGCGGCAGCGCCCGCAGCTCGGCGAGGAACTTGCCGGCGTCCGGCCGGCCCTGCCCCGCCGACCGGAACGCCTCGGCGAACGGGCTGCGTTGCGCGAAGGAGGTCAGCCACGGCGTGCCCATGATCGGCGCGTAGCCCGCATACGGGCGGTCGTGGCGCAGCAGCGTTTCGAAGGCGCGGAACCCCTCGGTCGGTGTGATCGCGACGCCGGCGTCTTCGGCCAGGGCGGTGGCGCGGCCCACCTGCGACCACGCCCCCCACGCGATCGCGGTGGCCGGTGCGCCGCGGGCGTGCCGCCAGCGGGCGAACGCGTCCAGCCAGCTGTTGGCCGCCGCGTAGGCGCCCTGCCCGGGAGACCCCACCAGCGCGGCGGCCGAGGAGAACAGGCAGAACCACTCCAGCGGCTGCCCCGCGGTGGCCTGGTGAAGGTTCCACGCGCCGTACACCTTTGGCGCCCAGCACCGGTCGATGAGGTCGTCGGTGACGTTGGTCAGGGTGGCGTCCTCGACGACGGCCGCGGCGTGCAGCACCCCGCGAACCGGCAGCCCGGTGGCGGTCGCGCATGTCACCAGACGTTCGGCCGTGTCCGGCTGGGCGATGTCGCCGCACTCGACCGCGATGTCGGCCCCGGCGGCGCGCAGCCGCTCGATGGCCCGGCGGGCCTGTTCGCCGGGTTGCGAGCGGGAGTTGAGCACGATCCGCCCGGCGCCCACATCGCCGTCGCGGGAAGCCATTTCGCCGGCCAGGAACAGGCCCAGGCCGCCGAGGCCGCCGGTGATGATGTAGGCGCCGTCCGCGCGGAACGGCCGCACCTTCTCCGGCGGCAGGGCGGCCACGCTGCTGGCGGTCCGCGGCACCTGCAGCACCACCTTGCCGGTGTGCCCGGCCGCGGCGACCAGGCGCACCGCGGCGACGGCGTCCTGCAGCGGATAGTGCGTGGTGCGCGGCATCGGCAGCTCGCCGGCCGCGGTGCGCTGGTACACGGTGGTCAGCAACCGCCGGACGGTGTGCGGGTGGCTGTGGGTCAGCAGCGCCAGGTCGACGGCGAACAGCGAGAGGTTGCGGCGGAACGGGAACAGCCCCAGCCGGCTGTCGCGGTAGATGTCGCGCTTGCCCAGCTCGATGAAGCGCCCGCCCAGGGCCAGCAGTTCGATCCCGGCGCGCTGCGCCGCGCCGGGCAGCGAGTTGAGCACCACGTCGACGCCGTACCCGTCGGTGTCACGGCGAATCTGCTCGGCGAACTCGAGGCTGCGCGAGTCGTACACGTGCTCAATTCCCATGTCGCGCAACAGTTGCCGGCGTTGCGGGCTGCCCGCGGTGGCGAAGATCTCGCAACCTGCCGCCCGGGCGATGGCGATGGCCGCCTGCCCGACGCCGCCGGTCCCGGAGTGGATCAGCACCTTGTCGGTCGGCGCGATGCGGGCCAGGTCGTGCAGGCCGTACCAGGCGGTGGCCGACGCGGTCGGCACCGCGGCGGCCTCCCGGAGTGGAATCTCCGGCGGCAGGGTGACCGCGTGCCGGGCATCGGCGAGCACGAAGCTGCCCCAGCATCCGTTCCCGGACAGGCCGCCGACGCGGTCGCCGACCCGGTGCTCGGTGACGCCCGGTCCGACGGCGGTCACCACCCCGGCGAAGTCGCCGCCCAATTGCTGCTGGTAGCCCTCGAACGTCGGGTAGCGCCCGAAGGCCACCAGGACGTCGGCGAAGTTGATGGTCGACGAGGCGACCGCCACCTCGATCTCCCCCGGCCCGGGCGGCACCCGGTCGAACGCGGTGAGTTCCAGCGATTCCAGGTCGCCGGGCGTGCGGATGTGCAACCGCATGCCGTCGCGCCCGTGATCGACGACGGTGGTTCGCCGGTCGGCCGGCCGCAGCGGGCCGGGGCGCAGCCGCGCGGTGTACCACTGCCCGTCGCGCCAGGCGGTCTCGTCTTCTCCGGAGCGGCTTTGTAGTTGCCGCGCAACGTGTCCGGGGTCGGTGGCGTCGTCGACGTCGATCTGGGTGGCGCTCAGGTGCGGATGCTCGGCGTCGATCACCCGCATCATCCCGCGCAGCCCGGCCTGGGTCAGATTGGGCGCATCGCCGGCGACGACTACCGCGGCATTGCGGGTCAGCACGAACAACCGGGGCGATTCGCCGGGTAGCTCCGAGAGCTCGCGGGCGACGGTCGCGAGGTGCGACACGTAGTCCCGGCCTCGCCGCGGCGCGGCCGGGTGGTCGGCCTCGGAGGCGGCGGCCACCACCACGACACCGGTGAGCCGCTGCAGCGGCCGGTGACCGTTGCCGCCCGGCTCGCCGCCGGACAGCAGCGAACACAGCTCTTCGGTATCCACCGCCCCCGGCGGCAGGGACACGGTACGGCATTGCGCGCCATCGGTTTTCAGGACGTCGGCGAGTTGCGTCGTCAACGCGTCATCGCCGTTGGACGCCGCGTCGCACGCGCTGAGCAGCAACCAGGAACCCGGCTCGCCCTGCGGCGCCTCGGGCAGTTCCCGGGCTTCCCACTCGATGGTCAACAGCCGCTCGTCGAGCAGCCGTTGGGCGTGTTCGTGTTCGGAGGCCGCGCCGGCCAGCCGCAGCCCCTCGACCGTCAGCAGCACCGTCCCGGATTGGTCCAGCACGTCGACGTCGGCCTCGCACTCACCGGGACGCGAGAACGTGATCCGGGTGAGGCAGTAGTGCGCGTTGCGCGTCGAGTGATAGTTGCGCAGCCGGCGCACGCCCACCGGCAGCAGCAGACCGCCGGCCCCCGCCCGCTGCACCTCGGGCGCGGCGATGACGGACTGCAAGCACGCATCCAGTAGGGCCGGGTGCGCGCCATAACCCGACTGCTGTGAGCGGATCGCGCCCGGCAGCGCCACCTCGGCGAGCACGGTGCCGACGTCCCCGTCGCCGACCAGCACCGCGGCCAGACCCGAAAAGGCCGGGCCGTACTGAATACCTATGGCGCCGAACGCCTTTCGCAATTCGGCGCCCTCAATGCGGGACGGGTGGTCGGCGATCAGCGTTGCCACGTCGTGCGCGGGCGGCCCGGTCTCGCCGCCGTGCTCTGGCGGCAAGGCGTGCAGGACCGCGCCGGCCCGCCGGATGCGCTCGCCGACTTCGTGGGTGTCCACGGTGAACTCGAGCCGCCCGGGCCCGGTCACGGTCGCCGTCGAGGAGACCTCCGTCCGCCCGGCCAGCAGTAGGGTCTGCTCGAACGTGACGTCGCGCACCTCGGCGCGCTCGCCGAGCGTCGCGGCGGCGGCCGCCAGCGCCATCTCGCAGTAGCCGGCGCCGGGAAACGCTGCGACACCGTGGATTTGGTGATCGGCGAGCCAGGGATGGGCGTCGGTGCCGACCTCGCCCTGCCACACGTGCCGTTCCGGTTCCTCCCGCAGGTGCACGTGCGCCCCGAGCAGCGGGTGCACCGCCTGGACCGACGAGCCGTGCGCCCGCTGCACCGACTCGCGGCGAAGCATCAGCCGCCGGTGCGACCAGGTGGGCAGCGGCGCATCCACCAATCGCCCGGCGGGGTACTGCACCGAGAAGTCGACCAGGGCGCCGGCACTGTGCAGGTCGCCGACGAAGCCGCGCAACCCCAGTGGCAGCTCCTGCTCGCGGCGCATCGCGGCCAGCGCGGCGATCGGCACGTCCAGGCTGGCGGCGTTCTGCTCGACGGCATGGGTGAGCAACGGATGCGGCGCCAGCTCACCGAACACACGGAATCCGTCCTTGAGCGCGGCCTGCACTGCCGCCGCGAATCGCACGGTGTGGCGCAGGTTTTCGGCCCAGTAGTCGCCGCCGAACGACGGCCGCTCGCGCGGATTCCACAGGGTCGCCGAGTAGTACGGCACCTCGGGTGCCGTCGGCTCCAGCTCGGCGAGCACCTTTACCAGCTCGTCGAGGATGGACTCCACCTGCGGCGAGTGCGAGGCGACGTCCACCGCGACCTCGCGCGCCATCACGTCCTGCTGCTGCCAGGCCGCGACCAGCTCGCGGATCGCCTCGGCGTCCCCGCCGACGACGGTCGAGGTGGGTGAGGCGACCACCGAGAGGACCACGTCGGAGATGCCGCGGATGGACAGTTCCGAAAGCACTTGCTGGCCGGGCAGTTCCACCGATGCCATGGCGCCGCGGCCGGCGATCCGCGCCATCAGCCGGGAGCGGCGGCAGATGACCTTCACGCCGTCGCCCAGCGAGAGCCCGCCGGCGACCACCGCGGCCGCGCACTCGCCGAGCGAATGCCCGATCACCGCGCCGGGACGCACCCCGTAGGACTTCATCGTCTCGGCCAGGGCGACCTGCATCGCGAAGATCGTCGGCTGGACTTTGTCGATGCCGGTCACGGCCGGCGGGGCCGACAGCGCCCGGGTGACCGAGAACCCCGATTCGGCGGCGATCAACGGCTCGACGGCGGCGATCGTCGCGGCGAACACCGGCTCCTTGTCCAGCAGTTCGGCGCCCATCTGCGACCATTGCGAGCCCTGCCCGGAGAACACCCAGACCGGCCCGCGGTCGCCTTGTCCCACGGCGGGCTGATACGGGATGTCGCCGCCGGCGACCGCGCGCAGTTCGGTGCGCAATTCGGCGAAACCGCTGGCCGACACCACCGTGCGCACCGGGCGGTGCGCACGGCGGCGCGTCAGCGTGTAGCCCAGATCCCTTAGGCTGCAGCCTCTTGGGCCGGCAAGCGCGTCGCCGCCCTGCTCGTCGAGCCACGCCGCGAGCCGGGCGGCGGTGACCCGCAGCTGCTCGGCGGAGGTGGACGACAACGGAAACAGCAGTGGCCCAACGACTTCGGGCGCCGCCGAACTCGCCGCCTCCGGGGCAGGGGCCTCCTCCAGGATGGCGTGCACGTTGGTGCCGGACATGCCGTACGACGACACCGCGGCGCGTCTCGGATGATGGCCGTTGCTGGGCCACGGCGTATTCTCCTGCGGCACAAAAAGTTCCGTGTTGATCCGGGCCATCTCGTCGGGCAACCGGGTGAAGTGCAGATTCCGTGGCACCACGCCGTGCTGCAGCGCGAGAATCGCCTTCATCATCCCCAGCGGCCCGGACGCCGACTGCAAGTGGCCGAAGTTGGTCTTGACCGACCCCAGCACACACGGCCCGTCGGTTCCGTACACCGCGGCCAGGCTGGAGTATTCGATCGGATCGCCGACCGGGGTGCCGGTGCCGTGCGCCTCGACGAGGCCGACCGTGGTGGCGTCGATGTCCGCCGCCTGCAACGCCTTCCGGTAGACGGCGACCTGAGCCGTTTCCGAGGGCGCGGCGATGTTGACGGTGCGGCCGTCCTGGTTGGCGGCGGTGCCCCGCAGCACCGCCAGGATGCGGTCGCCGTCGCGCCGGGCGTCGTCGAGCCGCTTGAGCAACAGCATCACGCATCCCTCACCGGAGACGAAGCCGTCGGCGTTCACGTCGAAGGCGTGGCAGCGGCCGGTCGGGGACAACATGCCCTGCAGCGAACCCGACACCGACTTGCGTGGTTCCAGGGTCACCACCACCCCACCGGCCAGGGTGAGGTCGCTTTCGCCGCCGCCCAGGCTGCCGCAGGCCTGGTGCACGGCCATCAACCCGGACGAGCACGCCGTGTCCACCGTGACCGCCGGCCCGTGCAGGCCCAGCGTGTAGGCGACCCGCCCGGAGGCGAAGCTGTTGGAGGTGCCGGTGAATCCGTACGGGCCCTCGGCCGCGCCGCAGTCGGCGGACAGCAGTTCGTAGTCGCCGTGCGTCAGCCCGACGAACACGCCGGTCTGCGATCCGGCCAGCGACGCGGGGTCCAGGCCCGCGTGTTCGATGGCGTCCCACGACGTTTCCAGCAGCAGCCGGTGCTGCGGGTCGACCGCGGTCGCCTCGCGCTCGGTCATCCCGAAGAAGTCGCAGTCGAAGCCCCCCACGTCGTCGAGGAACGCCCCCCACCGGGTGACCGACCGGCCGGGCACGCCGGGCTCGGGGTCGTAGTAGAGGTCCGCGTCCCACCGGTCGGCCGGAATCTCGCCGACCAGGTCGTCACCGCGCAGCAATGCCTCCCAGAGGCGTTGCGGGGAATCGATCCCGCCGGGAAGCCGGCAGGCCATTCCGATGACGGCAACGGGTGTGGCAGTTGCGGCACGCAATGTGCAGTCCCCTGTTCTCGCCCACTCCCCTGGCCGGCGCGCACCGTCTCTTCGCGCGTGCCGGAGGAAGTACGTACAGCAGTTATTGTGCAGATGTCAATTTACCTGCGGAACCACGCCCGCTTGGCGGGAGTGAGGAATTTCTCCCGGGGGTAGCGGAAACGCGCCCGCGACGCATCCGCGTCACCAGCGGTCGGCCGGAACACGTGCCGACGCCTGCAGCGAAACCGCTTGGAACTCAGCCCATTTCATGCGCCCGCAGCGCCGAGTGTTACTTCTTGTCGGCCCGCTGCGAGTCGCCGGATTCCTCGGAGTCCCCGGACTCCTCGGCTTCGCGGGCCGGATCCTCGATCACCTCATACGCCGGATCGACCATCGACAATTCCCGCTGACCGGCCTGGCGGGCCTTGCCGCTGATCCGCAACAGCTGACCGGGCTGGATGTCGGCGCCGCCGTGGCCGTGATGGAAGATGACCGTGATCTCCCCGCTGCTGTCGCCGACCACGATCCGCCGGCGGGTGCCGCCGCGCTCGGCGACGTCCTCGACCTCGCTGACCCGCCCCTCGATGGTGGCCCGCTGCCCGGAGATCAGGCCGGCCACCATGATGACCGCCGACGACCGCGCCGGATGCTCGTAGGCCGCGACCTTCTGGTCCTCGTCCTGGGACACCCACGCCTGGATCTTGTCGAGCTCCTTGGCGATGCGCTGCTCGAACGTGTCCGGGTAGGCCTCCCGGATCCGCGATTCCACGTCATAGGGCACGATCGTCGCCGCGGCGTCGGGGATCTGGCTGACGGCCCGGGCGACCTTGTCCGCCGTCCGGTCGTGCAGCAGGCGGCCCAGCAGCCGCGCGAAGGTCCGTCGCGGCAGCAGCACCGTCACGTTGGTATTGGGATGCTCGTCGCGCACCTTGGCGACCATCAGCTGCGCGGACCGGCTGATCCGCCGGTCCGGGCAGTCCACGATCCGCAGCGGTGTGTCGAGCGAGAAGTGGTCCCAGCGGTTCCGCAGTTGCGCGGCGTGCGCCGGGTCGACCATGAAGTGCACCGCCACCAGCTCGTCGGCCCGCAGGCCCCGGCCGTATCGCAGCGCCTCGATCACCGCCAGGTCGACCGAGTCGACGAACACCAGCACCTTGTGCCGCGCGTACTTCACCAGCTCCGGGCGGTCGGTGCGGAACATCTCGAGAATGGCTGCCTCGGCCCGGTATTCGCGGTTGAGCCGGGTCAGCACGAACACCAGCAGCGGGAACACCACGACCACCAGCCAGGCGCCCTCGGTGAACTTCGCCACCGCGAAGATGCCCACCACGATCGTCGACAGGACCGCCGCGGACAGGTTGATCGTCAGCCGGTGCCGCCAGCCCGCTTCCCGATGGGTCAAGTGGTGCTTGGTCATCCCGTAACCGGCCATCGCGAACCCGGTGAACACGCCGATCGCGTAGAAGGGCACCAGCGCGTTGACCGAGCCACCGGTCGCGACCAGCAACGCCACCGACAACGCGGTCAGGGTGATGATGCCGTTCGAAAACACCAGGCGGTGACCGCGTTTCGTCAACTGCCTGGGCAGGAAGCGGTCCTCGGCGACGAAGCTGGCCAACGCCGGGAACCCGTTGAAGCTGGTGTTGGCGCCGGTGAACAGGATGGCCGCCGTCGACGCCTGGACCATGACGAAGAAGATGTCGCCCACCACGCCGCCGCCGTAGACGGCGTGGCCGATCTGGGACAGCACCGAGGGGTATTCGGTCAGGTACGGGGTGGCGTGGGTGACGTGGGCCAGATAGGCGACCCCGGCCAGCAGGAAGCCCAGGATGCTGGCCATCGCGGTGAGCACCCGACGGGCGTTGCGGCCCTGCGGCTTTCGGAAGTAGTCCACCGTGTTGGAGATCGCCTCGACCCCGGTCAGCGACGAACCGCCGTTGGCGAAGGCCCGCAGCAACACCAGGATCGTCGCGCCCAGCACCAGCCCGTTGCCCTGATGGACCGGCACGGTCCCGGCCAGGTGTGCGGGATCGTAGATCGGCAGGTTGCCGATGACCGCGCGCACGACGCCGATCACGATGGTCAGTCCCACCATGACGATGAAGGAATAGGTCGCCACCGCGAACGGCATTCCCGCTTCCCGCAATCCGCGCAGGTTCGCGTAGCAGATGACGAGCACCACGCCGACCGTGATCGCCAGGCTGTAGGGGCCCAGCACGGGGATCGCCGACACCACCGCGACCGTCCCGGCGGCCGACTGCACGGCCACGGTCACCACGTAGTCGATCAGCAGCGCGGCGGCGGCGATCTGCGCCACCCGGGGGCCGAAATTGTCCCGGGCGACGATGTAGGAGCCGCCCGCGCGGGTGTAGGCCATGACGACCTGCCGGTAGGAGGCGGCCACCAGCACCAGGATGAGCAGGATGACGCCGGTGATGGGCAGCAGCAACAGGAACGCGGCCAGCCCCGCGTGCGGCAACAGCTCGATCAGGATCTGCTCGGGACCGTAGGCGACGGACGACACCGCGTCCGGCGAAAGTGCGCCCAGCGCAACACCATTGGACAACTTCTCGGACGCGATGTCCTCAGTGATCAGCGGCTTGCCCAGAAACACGCGCTTGGCCACATCCCCGAACGAGAGCGGGATGCGCAGGTTGCCGGTCGAACTGGTCACGAGCACCGTCCTTATGTGAGACGCCTCCGAGCATTGTGCACGCCCGCACGGCCGCCGGTGCGATCAGGCGAGCCGGTGCGATCAGGCGAGCCGGCGCACCGCGGCGGCGATGCGCTCGTCGTCGGCCGTCAGCGCGACCCGCACGTGCTGCGCGCCGCGCGGGCCGTAGAACTCGCCGGGCGCCGCCAGAATGCCGCGCCGCGCCAGCCAGGTGACCGTCTCCCGGCACGGCTCGCCGCGGGTGACCCACAGATACAGGCCGGCTTCGGAATGGTCGACGGCGAAGCCGGCCGAACGCAGCGCGGGCAACAGGGCGGCCCGGCGCCGTTCATAGCGCTGCCGCTGCGTCCGCTCGTGCGCGTCGTCGTCGAGGGCGGCCACCATGGCCGCCTGCACCGGCGTCGGCACCATCATCCCGGCGTGCTTGCGCACCGCCAGCAGCTCGGCGATCAGCTCGGCGTCCCCGGCGACGAAACCGGCCCGGTAGCCGGCCAGCGACGAACTCTTGGACAGCGAGTGGATCGCGAGCAGCCCGGTGGGGTCGCCGTCGCAGACCTGCGGATGCAGGATCGACAGCGGCTGCGCGTCCCAGCCCAATCCCAGATAGCACTCGTCGGAGGCCACCAGGCAGCCCCGGTCGCGGGCCCATGCCACCACCTTGCGCAGATGATCGACGCCCAGCACCCGCCCGGTCGGGTTGCTCGGGGAGTTCAGGTAGTACAGCGCCGGGGATTGCGGGCCCACCTGGGTCAGCGAGTCCGCGCGCAGCACCCGCGCCCCGGCCAGCCGGGCGCCGACGTCGTAGGTCGGATACGCCAGCTCGGGCACCACGATCAGGTCCGCCGGCCCCAGGCCCAGCAAGGTGGGCAGCCACGCGATGAGCTCCTTGCTGCCGATCACCGGCAGCACGCTGGCCTCGGTCAGCCCGACGACCCCGAACCGGCGGGCCAGGGCGGCCACCGCCGAGTCCCGCAACCGGGCGGTGCCCGCGGTGGCGGGGTATCCGGATGCCGAGCCGGCGGCGGCCAGCGCCTGCTGGATCACGGACGCCACCGGGTCGACGGGGGTGCCGACGGACAGGTCGACGATGCCGTCGGGATGCGAACCGGCCAGCGCCTTGGCCTCGGCCAGCGTGTCCCAGGGAAACTCCGGCAGGGCCGCCGAGACGGCCGGGCGACGCTTCCTGAGCTGGTGTGGCACCGGGCCGCTCAGTCGCCTTCGCCTTGCGGTGGCAGGTCCTTGACCACCTGCGGGTCGTTCTCGGTCAGCCCGACCTTGGCCGCCCCGCCGGGCGAACCCAGCTCGGCGAAGAAGTCGGCGTTGATCTGCGTGTACTGGCTCCACTGGTCCGGCACATCGTCTTCGTAATAGATCGCTTCGACGGGGCAGACGGGCTCGCACGCCCCGCAGTCGACGCATTCGTCGGGGTGGATGTAGAGCATCCGGGCGCCCTCGTAGATGCAGTCGACCGGGCACTCCTCGATACAGGCCTTGTCCTTGATGTCGACACAGGGTTCGGCGATCGTGTACGTCACAGACGTCTCCTCCATGTTCTAGTCCGTGCACTAGGGCTCAACGCGTGGGCTGCTGTTCAAGCTTTCACCGGCGCGTCGCGACCGCTTCCGGCGGAGCTTTCGGTTACTGATACTAGACGTTGCAGATACAGGTCAACCATTTGGCGCGCCCCTCGGGTTACCGATTTAAGACTGACAGTCTCGCAGCCCGCGCGCGGGCCCCGTTTCGCCCAGCGCGAACACCGTCGACACGCCGCTGACCTGCGCGGAGTTACGTCGACCCGGCGGTCTTCGATATCTGTTGCGGTACAAGCACGCTCGCGGGGCCTGGTAATCTCAACCGAAAGACGGCAACCGCTGGGCAGATGTTCTCGCCGGAATAGCGGTGCATTGACTGGGGAAGGTGTCCACACATGAGGCTGTCGTTGAGCAAATTGGGCGTTGCGGTGGGCAGCGCGGCAGTGGCATTGACCGCCGCGGCCGGTGTCGCATCCGCCGACCCCATGGACGCGATCATCAACACCACCTGCAACTACGGGCAGGTGATCGCCGCGCTGAACGCGTCCGACCCGGCGGCTGCCCAGCAGCTGAACTCGTCGCCGATGGCGCAGTCCTACATCCAGCGGTTCCTGGCCTCCCCGCCGGCGAAGCGTCAGCAGATGGCCCAGCAGATCCAGGGCATGCCGGCCGCGCAGCAGTACATCAACGACATCAACCAGGTCGCGGTCACCTGTAACAACTTCTGAGCGCGCCGGGTCGCCGGAAGCCGTTCAGTAGCCGCCGAGCAGGCAGCGCACCCGTCCCAGGACCTGCGGTCCGACGCGGCTGCGGATGCGTGACGGGTCGGCGGGCCTGCGCCCCCACAGCAGCAGCACCCGCGCGGCCGCGTCGGTTTCCAGGGTGGCCGGGCCCTGCGGCTCGGCGAACCCGATGCTGATCCGCTCCGGATCGGCGTCCAGCACCACGTCGTCGGTGCCGTCGACGCGCAGCCGGGCTTCGACCCGCTCGCCGGGTTGCAGTTGCCTGGCCCCCTTCACCAGCAGCGGCCGGCCGACCGCGAGCACGCTGTGCGTGGTCATCCACGGCTCGGCCAGCCCCGCCTGGAAGGCCCCGCCGCCGTCGGAGTCCCCGGTGATGTCCCAGCCGTGCAGGACGAGTTCTTCGCGCATGTGCTCGGCGAACCACGGCACCTTCATGGTGCGGCCGGTCCAGGCCACGTCGGTGTCGGCGGGGATGGCTTCGGCGGCCTCCGCGACCTCGTTGAGGGTGGCCATCCGGTCGGCCAGCGCGCCCCACAGGTCGGCGTCGTTCAGGACGCGCAGCGGGCCTTCCCGCTCCTCGAAACCGCGGGTGGCCACCGGCTCGCCCGCCAGGTGAGCGCCGAGCACCCGGGCCAGCTCCTCGGCGTTTCCGGCCTGGTGGACGACGACGTCGCGCACCGTCCAGGCCTCACACCAGGTGCCCGCGTCGGGACCGCGCCGTTGCGCCGCGTCGCAGAACGGACGCCACTCCGGAAATCGATCGTCGTCAATTCGTCGCTTCACGGTCTCGGGTATACCCGCCGGCTGTGACAGGAAAGCGAACTAGGCGGCCAGCGGGGTGTAGTCGGTGGTGCGCTGGCGCGCCGGGCGCCCGATGCCCTCGGCGATCGCGGTCAGCTCGGCCACGGTCTTGGCCGACCCGTGTTCGGAGCCGGCCATCCGGGAGATGGTCTCCTCCATCAGCGTGCCGCCCAGGTCGTTGGCGCCGCCGTTGAGCATCACCTGGGTGCGCTGCACACCGAGCTTGACCCAGCTGGTCTGGATCTGGGAGATGCGGCCGTGCAACATGATTCGGGCCAGCGCATGCACCGCCCGGTTGTCCCGATGGGTGGGGCCGGGACGGGCGGCGCCGGCCAGATACAGCGGCGAGCTCTGATGCACGAAGGGCAGCGGCACGAACTCGGTGAAACCGCCGGTGCGGTCCTGGATGTCGCGCAGCACGTTGAGGTGGCCCACCCAGTGCCGGGGGTTGTCGACGTGGCCGTACATCATGGTCGAGCTCGACCGCAGCCCCACTTCGTGTGCGGTGGTGACGATCTCGATCCACAGCGAGGTCGGCAGCTTGCCCTTGGTCAGCACCCAACGCACCTCGTCGTCGAGGATCTCGGCCGCGGTCCCGGGGATGGTGTCCAGCCCGGCCTCACGCAGGCTGATCAGCCACTCCCTGATCGACAGCCCGCTCTTGGTCACCCCGTTGGCGATCTCCATCGGCGAGAACGCGTGCACGTGCATCGACGGCACCCGCGCCTTGACCGCGCGGACCAGATCGGCGTAGCCGGTGACCGGCAGTTCGGGGTCGATGCCGCCCTGCATGCACACCTCGGTGGCGCCGGCGACGTGCGCCTCCCAGGCGCGGTCAGCGACCTCCTCGGTAGACAGCGAGTACGCGTCGGCGTCGCCCTTGCGCTGCGCGAAGGCGCAGAACCGGCAGCCGGTGTAGCAGATGTTGGTGAAGTTGATGTTGCGGTTCACCACGAACGTCACGTCGTCGCCGACGGTGTCGCGGCGCAACGAATCTGCAAGGGCGGCAACGGCTTCCAGCGCCGGACCGTCGGCAGTGGCCAGCGACAGGTATTCGCTGTCGGTGCAGCCGGCCGGGTCGCGTTCGGCGGAGCGCAGCGCGGCGAGCACGTCGCTGTCCAGGCGTTCCGGCGCTCTGGCGCCCTGCGCGGCCAGCTCGTGCACGTGCGCGCGGATCGACTCCCAGTCGCCGAAGGCGCTGTCGATGTCGCTGCGGGTCTCGCTGTTGCGGCCCTGCGTGTCGATCGCCGCGTTGAGGTCGACGCGGCCCGAGGAGCCGACGTCGTCGGGTTCCTGCCACGGCAGCCCCACCGGATTGACGTCGCGGGCCAGACCGGTCACCGGATCGGCCAGCGCCCGGACGTGCCCGGACACCCGCGGGTCGATCCAGGCCGCACCCGCCTGCACGTATTTGGGCTGCGCGGTCAGCCGCTGGACCAGCTCGTAGCCGGATTCGGCAGTGACGGCGGCCAATTCGTCCAACGCCGGCCACGGCCGCTCGGGGTTGACATGGTCGGGCGTCAGCGGTGACACACCACCCCAGTCGTCGACCCCGGCGGCGATCAGCGCCCGGCATTCGTCGCGGGACACCAGGTTCGGCGGGGCCTGAATCCGCATCCCGGGGCCCAGCACCAGCCGCGCCACCGCCACGGTCGCCAGGTAATCCTCGATGCCGGCGTCGGGGACCGCGGCCATGGCGGTGTGTTCCTTGGCCCGGAAGTTCTGCACGATCACTTCTTGCACATGGCCGAACTCCTTGTGCGACTTGCGAATCGCGTGCAAGGTGTCGGCGCGTTCGGCGAGTGTCTCGCCGATGCCGACCAGCAGACCCGTGGTGAACGGAATCGACAACCGGCCCGCGTCGGTCAGCGCGCGCAGCCGCACCGCCGGGTCCTTGTCCGGGCTGCCGTAGTGCGCAAGGCCTTTCGTCTCGAACAGCCGCCGCGACGTCGTCTCGAGCATCATGCCCATGGACGGCGCCACCGGCTTGAGCCGCGCCATCTCCGACCAGCTCATCACGCCGGGGTTCAGGTGCGGCAACAGCCCGGTCTCCTCGAGCACCCGGATCGCCATCGCCCGCACGTAGGACAGCGTCGAATCGTAGCCGCGCGCCTCCAGCCACTCCCGCGCCTCGGGCCAGCGATCCTCGGGGCGATCGCCGAGGGTGAATAGTGCTTCCTTGCAACCGAGTTCACCGCCGCGGCGGGCGATGTCGAGAATCTCGTCCGGCTCGAGGTACAGGCCCGCGCCTCGGGCGCGCAGTTTGCCCGGCACGGTGACGAAGGTGCAGTAGTGGCAGTTGTCCCGGCACAGGTGGGTGACCGGGATGAAAACCTTGCGCGAGTAGGTGATCGGCAGCCCGCCGCCCGGGCCGCGCCGGCCGGCCGACTCCAGGCCCGCGTCGCGGACCCGGGCCGCGCTGGCGCACAGGTCCGCCAGGTCGTCCCCGCGCGCGGTCATCGCGACCGCCGCCTCGTCGATGTTCAGCGCAACGCCATCTCGAGCCCGCCGCAACACCCGTCGTAACGCCGAGGCGGTCGCCTTCGGCGTGGCCCGCGATGAGGCCCTGGCCGGAACCACAGGATCAGGTAGGGCGGTAGGCTCCTCGCCCGGAGTCAACAGCACCTTGGTGTAACTTCCCCACGATCGAATTTCATCCGCGCGTCCCAACATGTGAAATCGTGGCACCCGTGGCGGGTCCCGGATGGGCAACTGTCAACAGTAGCGCCACGCCCACACCGGCAAGCGGGCGACATCCCGGCCCGGAACACGGCGGCTCAGCCGCCGCGGCCGCGCCGCCACAGCACCCAGACCGGCGGCGCCACCCCGAGCACCAGCAGCAGCAGGGCCCCGTAGGCCATCACCCCGCGGCCGCCCAGGATGACGTCGTCGGCCGGGCCGCCCATGCTGATCACCGCGACGGTCAGCAGCCAGGTCCACAGCGGCAGCGCGACCAGCCGCGGTGATCGGGTCCAGCGCCCGGCGGCCCACACCAGCGCCGCGTTGAGCAGCCCGGAAATCAATCCGCTGATGGGAAAGGGAACCGTCCCGATATACAAAGGCAGCAGCAGGGCCCCGGCCAGTGCGGAGAGAACCCCGTCGACCGCCAACAGCGCCAGGACAACGAAACGAATCGCGGGGTCTGTCGCGCCGCTGTCTTCACCGGACGCGACGCGCGGCTTGGTTTCGGTCAGGTCGGAACGCTGTCGATGTTGGAGAGTATCGAGCCGATAACCCACTGCAGGCTGTCGAGCCGGTCCTGCCAGTGCTGCTGATTAGGGTCCAGGTCGGGGTCCATGCGAATTCCTTCCGTGGCTGCCTGATTGGCAGCCTACCGCCTGGGGGCGGCGCCGAATTCCAGGCCCGCGAGCAGATCCGTCTCCCAGCCGCGCTCGTCGCGCGCGCCGGCGGCGCCGGCGACCAGGACGTAGTGCTCCTCGTCCAGGATGGGCAGGGCCACGTTGTTGGACAGCGCGCAGGCGCGGCCGGTCGGCCCGACGACCACCTGGGTGGCGTGCGCGGCCAGCGCCGCCCGCTTGGCCGCCCAGGCGTGCGGGCCCGCCGCGACGACGGCGTCGATGTGGTCGTCGGCGTAGCCGAAGGTGAACTGCTCCGCCGAGGGCATCGACCAGCCCGGCCGCAGGTCCTCGGGCGTCAGCGCCTGCACGGCCGCCTCGAACGGCCGGGTCGCGAACACCGACCAGTAGAACTTGGGTACCGCCCACGGCTCGCCCGGGAAGTCGCCGGCGCCGGCCGCGGCCACGGCGGCCGTCGTCACGGTGTGCACGTGGACGTGGTCGGGGTGGCCGTACCCGCCGGCGGGGTCGTAGCCGACGACGACGTGCGGGCGCTGCTCGCGAATGACGGCCACCAGCGCGCCGACGGCCTCGCGCTCGTCGGCGTCGATGAATCGCTGCCGGCGCCGCCTGGGGGTGCCGGGCATGCCGGAATCGCGCCAGCGGCCCGCGCCGCCCAGATAGCACGGTTCGCCGACGCCCAGCTCCCGCAGCGCGGCGGTCAGTTCGCCGATCCGGTAGCCGCCGAGCTGGTCGGCGCGATCGACCGCGAGTTCGGCCCACCGCTCGCCGATCACCTCGCCCTCTTCGCCCAGCGTGCAGGTCACCACCCGGACGTCCGCGCCGGCCGCGGTGTAGTGCGCGATGGTGGCGCCGGTGCCCAGGCTCTCGTCGTCGGGATGCGCGTGGACGAACAGCAGCCGCGGCGTCTCAGCCATGCAGCGCACCCTACCGGCCGCCGTGGTGCGGTTGCTGCGCCGGGAAGCAGCAGATAGGAACGCGCACGGCTACTATCAAGAAATGCCCCAGCTGACCGACCGGACCGGCAGCCGAAGCCGTCGGCGCGGCGAGGTCCTCGAACGCGCCCTCTACGAGGCCACCCTGGCCGAGCTGACGGAAGTCGGTTACGGGGGCCTGACCATGGAGGGCATCGCGGCGCGGGCCCACACCGGCAAGGCCGCGCTCTACCGGCGCTGGGACACCAAGTGCGAACTGGTGCACGCCGCTTTGGTTTTCGCGCTGCCGCCGGTGCCCGAGCTGCGGTCCGGCCGGTCGGCCCGGGAGAACCTGCTGGCGATGTTCACCGCGCAGCGCGACCTGCTGGCCGGCAAGACCGCGTTTCCCGGCATCGAGGTCATTCAGCAGCTCTTGCACGAGCCCGAGATGCGGGCCATCTTCGCCGACGCGGTGGTCCGGCCGCGGCTGAAGATCGTGGAATCGATCCTGCAGTCCGCCGTGCAGGACGGCGACCTCGATCCGAAGTCGATCACCCCGCTCACCGCTCGCATCGGGTCGGCGTTGATCAACCAGCATTTCCTGCTGAACGGGTCGCCGCCGAACCGGCGGGAGCTGGCCCTGATCGTCGATACCGTGATCCCGCCGCGGGATTCGGACCGCGCCGCCGACTAGCTACGGCCCGGTCTTGGTCCATTGGCCGGCGTCACCGACGATGCCGACCGGGACCGCGCCGGACAGGCTGACGTTCTGCACGCTCGGGCCGGCCGCCACGATGGTGGTGTCCTGCAGGATCGGCAGCACCGTGGACATGTTCCACAGGCGCGGTTCGACCGCGGTGATCACGTCGTTGATGTTCTTGGTGCCGTTGAGGGCGGCGTCGATGTTGGACTGGATGCTGCGATCGCAGATGCCGGTGAGGTTGGACGGCGCCTGCACCAGGGCATTGGGGTCGGCGGGCCGGCTCGGCGGTGGTGTCGAGGTGGGGGTTGCCGACCTGGTGGCCGGTCCGGTCGACGGGGCGGGCCCGCCCGGGGCGGGCGACGTGGGCGTCGGCTCGGTGGAGGCCGGCACCTGGGTGGACTGCAGCGCCGGACAGCCGTAGCGGGCGGCCAGCCGGGTGGCCAGGTTGCCGCCCGCCTGATGCCATCCGACGATCGCGTCCACCCGGTTGTCGTTCAGCGCGTCGCGGTAGAGGGTGACCGGGTCCAGCGCCAGCACGGTGGCGGCGATGCCGACGTTGCGCAGCTGGTCGGCGGCGGTGTTGGCCACCGCCACCGCGGTCGGGTCGTTGGCTGCCACCCCGATGGCCAGCGAGAGCTGTTGGCCGTCCTTGCTGATCCGGCCCCGGATGACCTCGGGCGGCCCGGTGTTGGGCGGACCCGGGGCGGGCGTCGCCGGCGAGGCCGAGGTGTTGGGCTCCACCTTGTATCCGGCGCCTTCCAGCAACGCCAGCGCCGCCGGTGTCGTCATCGCCGGCGGGGCGGTCGGCTCGTAGCCGGGGTCGCTGGGCGCCCGGATCTGGGCCTGGTCCAGGGTGACCGTGTTGTCGCTGCCCGCGCCCACCGCCGCGAGCAGGTCGACGTCGAGCAATCCCAGGATCGCCTTACGCACTTGCGTGTCGGCAAGTTTGGGCTGGGTGGCGCGCAGCGTGAGCTGCATGACCCGCGGTGTGACGATCCGGGCGGTCCGCACGTCGGGGATGGCGGACAGCTGCGCGAACGCCGCCGAGCCGCCGTGCACCTGCGCCACCTGGGTGTCGCCGTTGCGCACCGAATCGGCAAGGGCCGCAGGCGCTCCCGCGCGCCGGAACAGGATGAGGCCGGGCTTGGCCGGAGGGCCCCAATAGCGGTCGTTGCGGGCGATCAGGATCTCGTCGCGCTGCGGGTCGATGCTCTCCACCCGGAACTGCCCGCCGGTGACCGGAAGCGCCCGGGCCAGACCGGCGGCGAAACCGCCGGGCACGTCCTTGACGATGTGCGCCGGAAGGATGTTGTTGAACAACTCTTTCCACGCCGGGTAGGGCTCGGAGAAGGTGACCACCGCCTGCTTGCCGCCTTCCAGCGACTGCACGCCGGTGATCAGGTCGTAGCCGGCCGGGTCGACGACCCCGGGCTGGCTGACCATCTGGTGCCACAGGTACCAGAAGTCGTCGGCGGCGATCGGGGCGTTGTCGGTCCACTGCGCCTCGGGCCGGATCTTGTAGGTCACCGTGAACGGGTTCTGGCTCGTCACCTCCGCGGACACCAACAGGGTCGGGTCCATCTCCCAGCGCGAGCCGGTGGGCGTGTTGGGATCGGGCACCGGCCGGAACGCGCTGGGCAGCACCAGCGCGCTGATCGCCGCGTTGACCGGGGACAGATCGGAGAGCAGGTGCGGATTGAAGCCCGCCCCGATCGAGTCGATGCCCATGATGATCTGGCTGACCCGGGGCGGCGGCGGCACCGAATTGTGCGGCGTGTCGGTGCTCTGCGGGGCCGGCGGCGGGTTGACCGTGCACGCCGAAAGCACCAGGCCGACCACCGAAACCAGGCCGCCGAGCACCATGAACACCCGGCGCACTCGTCTCGGCACGCTGATCAGGGTATCGAGCAGCCGCACAGCAGCCCGTCCGACCACCAGTGGTTCAGCCCCGGGCCTTGGCGCGGGCCCGGCTGCGCGCCCGCGAGGTGGCGTCCAGCTCGACCTTGCGCACCCGCACGATCTCCGGAGTCACCTCGACGCATTCGTCGGCCGCGCAGAATTCCATCGCCTGCTCCAGGTCCAGCTCGAGCGGCTTGGCCAGCGTCTCGATGACATCGGCGGTCGAGGACCGCATGTTGGTTAGCTTCTTCTCCCGGGTGACGTTGATGTCGAGATCCTCTGCGCGCGGGTTGATTCCGACGACCATGCCCTCGTAGGTGTCCTGACCGGGTTCGACGAAGAACTGGCCGCGGTCCGCGAGCTGGATCATGGCGAACGGCGTGATGGTGCCGGCGCGGTCGGAGACCAGCGACCCGGTGTGGCGGGCCCGGATCTCCCCCGCCCACGGCCGGTAGCCGTCGAACACGGCGTTGGCGATGCCGGTGCCGCGGGTGATGGTGAGGAAGTCGGTGCGGAAGCCGATCAGCCCGCGGCTGGGCACGATGAAGTCCATCCGGACCCAGCCCGCCGCGTGGTTGGTCATCTCCTCCATGCGGCCCTTGCGGGCGGCCATCAGCTGGGTGATGGCGCCGACGAACTCCTCGGGGCAGTCGATCGTCATCGCCTCGAACGGCTCGTGCAGCTGGCCGTCGATGGTGCGGGTCACCACCTGCGGCTTGCCGACGGTGAGCTCGAAGCCCTCCCGGCGCATCTGTTCGACCAGCACGGCCAGGGCGAGCTCGCCGCGGCCCTGCACCTCCCAGGCGTCGGGCCGGCCGATGTCGACGACCCGGATGCTCACGTTGCCGACCAGCTCCTGGTCCAGCCGGTTGCGGACCAGCCGGGCGGTCAGCTTGTGGCCGGGCACCTTGCCGGCCAGCGGCGAGGTGTTGGTGCCGATGGTCACCGAGATCGCCGGCTCGTCGACGGTGATCCGGGGCAGCGCGTGGGCGTGGTCGGGGTCGGCCAGGGTGTCGCCGATCATGATCTCGGGCAGCCCGGCCACCGCGACGATGTCGCCGGCGATCGCCTCGTCGGTGGGGCTGCGCTCGACGCCCTCGGTGGCCAGCAGTTCGGTGATCTTGGCGCTGGTGATCACCGGCAGCCCGTCAACCTCGCGCATCCAGGCCACCTGTTGGCCCTTGCGCAGTTTGCCGTTGTAGATGCGGATCAGGGCGAGCCGGCCCAGGAAGGTCGACGCGTCGAGGTTGGTCACCAGCGCCTGCAGCGGCGCCTCCGGGTCGCCCGACGGCGCCGGGATGTGCTCGAGCAGCACGTCGAACAGCGGGTCGAGGTTCTCCCCGGCGGGCACCTCGCCGTCGGCCGGTTGCTCGGTGCTCGCAACGCCGGCGCGGCCGGAGGCGTACAGCGTCGGCAGGCCCAGCGCGTGCTCGGCGGCCTTGGCGGCCTCGTCCTCCAGGTCGGAGGCGACGTCGAGCAGCAGGTCGTGGCTGGCCTCCACCACCTCGGCGATCCGGGCGTCCGGCCGGTCGGTCTTGTTGACCACCAGGATCACCGGCAGGTGCGCGGCCAGCGCCTTGCGCAGCACGAACCGGGTCTGCGGCAGCGGCCCCTCCGAGGCGTCGACCAGCAGCAGCACCCCGTCCACCATGGACAGCCCGCGCTCCACCTCGCCGCCGAAGTCGGCGTGCCCGGGGGTGTCGATGACGTTGATGACCGTGACGCTGCCGTCGGGGTGGTGGCGGTGCACGGCGGTGTTCTTGGCCAGGATGGTGATGCCCTTTTCCTTCTCCAGGTCACCGCTGTCCAGGATGCGCTCCTGGGTGTCGTCGCCGCGGTGGTGCAGCGCCCCGGACTGCCGCAGCATCGCGTCCACCAGGGTGGTCTTGCCGTGGTCGACGTGGGCGACGATGGCGACGTTGCGAAATGGCACGTCGGAGATTCTGGCAGCGCGGGGCCGCCGATAGCGAACCGGCTGGATAACCCGGGCCGCTCGGGTCCGCTCGTCGAGTGTGAATCCTGGGCGTTTCAGTGTGCATCCTGGGCGGGCCGCATCGGCGTGTCGCCTACCTGGCTGCACACTGAACGCCGGGGCGCGCCGTCTTACCAGCCGCGGCGGCGCGGCGCCGTGCCCACCAATTGGTCCTTGGCCGCCACCTCGCGGCTGCGGTAGACGATGTAGGGCCGGAACAGGTAGACGACCGGGGCGCTGAACACGTGCACCAGCCGAGTGAACGGCCACAGCGTGAACAGCACCATGCCGATCAGGGCGTGCAACTGGTAGTCCAGCGGCGCGTTGACCATCACCTCGCCGTGCGGCTGCAGGATCCAGATGCGGCGGAACCACAACCCCACGGTGTAGCGGTAGTGGAACTCCCCGCCGTGCGGGCCGGTGCCGATCAGGTCGCAGTACAGGCCGACCACGATGGCCAGCACCAGCACCACGTACATCACCTTGTCGCTGCGGGTGGTGGCCGCCGACACCGCCGGGCGGGTGAAGCGGCGGTAGATCAGCAGCCCGACGCCGGCCAGGGTGGCGAAGCCGGCGGCCGACCCGGCGATGACGGCCTGCATGTGGTAGAGGTGGTCGCTCATCTTCAGCATGTGCGTCACCCGCGGCGGGATGAACAACCCCATCACGTGTCCGGCGAACACGGCCAGGATGCCGAAGTGGAAGATCGGGCTGGCGATGCTCAGCAGCCGCGACTCGTAGATTTGCGACGACCGCGACGTCCAGCCGAACTTGTCGTAGCGGTAGCGCCACCAGGTGCCCACGATCAGCACCGACAGCGTGACGTAGGGCGAGATGTCCCAGAACAGGACGTTGCTAAACACCGGGGGTTCCTTCGGCTCGAGGTGGCACGGTCAAGGTAAACGGTTGCAGCCCAACGGCTTCCGCGGGCGGGCCGGCCTCTAACAGTTGACGGGCCAGCCGCTCGGCGCGGCGCGCCTCCTGATCGGTTGCCGCGGGCAGGGTCTGGCAGACGGCCGCGACGGCCGGCTCGTACGGCGACTTGGCGTCGGCCAGGGCGCAGCGCAGCACGTCGATCGGCACCCGATGCGCGATCAACAGCCGCCGCCCGGCGTCGGGGTCGACGGTGGCGGCGAATTCGAGCACCACGGTCAGGTGGTCGGGTGCCTCGTTGCTGGGCGGCTGCACGCCCGCCTCGCGGTAGGCGGTGGCGAAGGCCAGCATCTCGCGGCCGCGGTTGCGGGTGTCCCCGGCGGTCCAGTAGGTCAGGTACATGGTGGCGCGCCGGCGCATGTCGAAGGTCGCGACGTAGTCCATGGCCGCGGCCATCGGTTCGCGGCCGCGCAGTGCCGCGGCTGTCTGCCCGAGCAGCGTGCCGGCCGGGCCGCTGACATGGCCGAGCAACTCTTCCACGGTGTCCAGCCTCCCGCCGAACCCGTCGTCGGGGTAGGCCAGCAGCAGGGACGCCGCCTGCCACACCAGGCGATCCTGCATCACCCGGCTGCTGGAGCGCTCCCGCAGCGCCGACAGCAGCCTCATCGCCGCTGCGCCTCGGGGAACATGCCGGCGGGCACCTGGCCGCCGTCCCAGTTCAGCAGGTTCACCCGCGGCCGGGTGCTGCCGGGCTCTGCCTCGGTGGGGCCGCCGCGCTGCTTGAGGGCGTGGAAGGTCTCCACGGCCACCGGCTCCGACTCGTACATGCCCGGCCCGCCGTCGCCGGTCAACGAGCAGCCCATCTGCTCGAGGTCGCGGGCCTGCGGCGCGAAGGCCGTCGGGATGACATAGCGCTCTTCGTATTTCGCGATGGCCAGCAACCGGTACATCTCGTAGATCTGTTCCTCGGTCATGCCCACCGAATGCGGGATGTGCGGCTGGGTTTCGCGGCCGAGGTTGATGTCGCGCATGTAGGAGCGCATCGCCGCCAGCCGCCGCAACACGCCCTCGACCACCGCGGTGTCACCGGCGGTGAACAGCTCGGCCAGGTATTGCATCGGGATGCGCAGCGCGTCCAGCGCGCCGAACAGGTTGCCCAGGTCCTCGCCATCGTGGCCGTCGCGGCTGACCGCGTCGACCACCGGCGACAGCGGCGGGATGTACCACACCATCGGCATGGTCCGGTATTCCGGGTGCAGCGGCAGCGCCACCCGATAGGTGTGGATCAGCGCGTACACCGGGGAACGCTGCGCGGCCTCGATCCACTCGTCGGGAATGCCCTGCGCCCGCGCGCCCGCGATGACGTCAGTATCGTTGGGGTCCAACAGGATATCGCACTGCGCCCGGTAGAGGTCGGTGTCGTTTTCCACCGACGCCGCCTCGAGTACCCGGTCCATGTCGTAGAGCACCACACCCAGATAGCGCAGCCGGCCCACGCACGTCTCCGAGCAGATGGTGGGCAGCCCCACCTCCATCCGCGGATAGCACAGCGTGCACTTCTCGGCCTTGCCCGTCTTGTGGTTGAAATACACCTTCTTGTAAGGACATCCGGACACACACATCCGCCAGCCGCGGCAGCGGTCCTGATCGACCAGCACGATGCCGTCCTCGCTGCGCTTGTACATCGCGCCCGACGGGCACGAGGCCACACAGGACGGGTTGAGGCAGTGCTCGCAGATCCGGGGCAGGTAGAACATGAAGGTCTGCTCGAGCGAGAGTTTCACCTCTTCGCTGACCTTCTTCAGGATCGGGTCCTCGGCCAGGATCTCCGGCGACCCGGCCAGGTTGTCGTCCCAGTTCGGTCCCCAGGACACCTTCATCGGCTCGCCGCTGATCAGGCTTTTCGGCGCGGCCGTCGGGAAGGTGTCACCGGCGGGTGCGGTGGTCAGGTTCTCGTAGTCGTAGGTCCACGGCTCGTAGTAGTCGCCGATCACCGGCAGCTTGGGATTGGCGAAGATGCGCAGCAGCTTTTGGAAACGGCCGCCGTCACGCAATCGCAGCCGGCCTCGCTTGTCGCGGATCCAGCCGCCACGCCACCGCTCCTGGTCCTCATAGGTGCGCGGATAGCCTTGTCCCGGACGGGTTTCGACGTTGTTGAACCACACGTATTCGGTGCCCGACCGGTTGGTCCAGGCCTGCTTGCAGGTCACCGAGCAGGTGTGGCAGCCGATGCACTTGTCGAGGTTCATCACCATCGCCAGCTGCGCCATGACCTTCATGTCAGTACACCACCTCTTGGCTGCGACGACGGACGATCGTCACCTCGTCGCGCTGGTTGCCGGTCGGCCCCAGGTAGTTGAACGCGAACGCGTGCTGGGCGTACCCGCCCGCCAGGTGGCTGGGCTTGATCCGCACCCGGGTCAGCGCGTTGTGGTTGCCGCCGCGCTTGTCGTTGGTTTCGGTGCGCGGCGTGTCCACGGTGCGCTCCTGGACGTGATAGACGTACACCACCCCGTCGGGCATCCGGTGGCTGACGATGGCCCGGCACACGTAGATGCCGTTGGCGTTGACCGCCTCGACCCAATCATTGTCGCGCACTTGGATTTTCGCCGCGTCTCCCGGGCTCATCCACATGGTCGGGCCGCCGCGGGACAGCGACAGCATGTACAGGTTGTCCTGGTAGGTGGAGTGGAACGACCACTTCGAGTGCGGGGTCAGATACCGCACGGTGAGCCCGATTCCGTCCTCGCATGCGCCCAGCCGCGGCTGGCCGAACAACCGCGCCATGTCCAGCGGCGGTCGGAACACCGGCAGATGCTCGCCGAGTTCCTCGACCCAGTCGTGCGCCAGGTAGAAGTGCATCCGTCCGGTCAGCGTGTGGAACGGCTTGAGGTTCTCGATGTTGATGGTGAACGGCGCATACCGGCGGCCACCCGTCTCGCTGCCCGACCATTCCGGGCTGGTGACCACCGGAACCGGCCGCGCCTGGGTGTCGGCGTAGCTGATGCGCTTGTCCTCGCTGCCCTCGGCCAGATGCACCAGCCGCTGCCCGGTGCGTTTCTCGAGCTCGTGGAAACCCTCGACCGCCAGCCGGCCATTGGTGGTGCCCGACAGCAGCAGCAGCACGTCGGCCATCCGCGCGGCGGTCGTGATGGCCGGGCGGCCCGCCGCCACACCGGATTTCAGCACCCCGAACCGGGCGGCCAATTCCTCGACCTCGCGGAACGGATGCACGGTGACGCCCTTGGTGGTCAACCCGAACTTGTCGACCAGCGGGCCGAGCGTGCGCCACTTGTCGTAGACGGCGGCGTAGTCGCGCTCCACCACGGTGAGCTTGCCCATGGTGCGTCCGGGCACCGGCGTCGCCCCGCTGCGCAGCCAATCGTGTTCGGCGCCATCGGGATAGGCCATCGCGTCGGGTGTGTCGTGTTGCAGCGCGGTGAGCACCACGTCGGTGCGGGTGCCCAGGTGCTCCTTGGCCATGGTGCTGAACGCGCGGGCGATGGCGCCGAAAGCGTCGAAGTCCGAACGGGTTTCCCAGGGCGGGTCGGTCGCCGCGCTGAACGCGTGCACATACGGGTGCATGTCGGTGCTGGAGATGTCGGCCTTCTCGTACCAGGTCGCCGCCGGCAGCACCACGTCGGACACCAGCGTCGTCGAGGTCATCCGGAAGTCGATCGACATCATCAGGTCGAGCTTGCCCTCGGGGATGTCTCCCTCGCAGGTCACGTCGACGGGCCGCACCCCGTCCTCGGGCGGCACCGCCGACGCGTTGGAGTCGGTACCCAGCAGATGCCGCAGGAAGTATTCGCCCCCCTTGCCCGACGAACCGATCAGGTTGGCGCGCCACACGGTCAGCACCCGCGGCCAGTTGACGGGGTTGTCCGGATCGGTCACCGCGAGTTTGAGGTTGCGGCGGCCGAGCTGCTCGGCGACGTACTCGGCGACATCGCGGCCGGCGGCGCGCGCCTCGTCGGCGACGTCCAGGCTGGACCGGTCGAACTGCGGGTAGTACGGGCTCCACCCCATCGCCACCGCCGAGGCCAGCAGGTCCATGGTGTGCCTGCCGGCGAACCGGCCCCGGCCCACCGGGCTGGCCAGCTTGTCCGCCCCGCAGCCGTCGTACCGCCATTGATCCGTGTGGGCGTACCAGTACGAGGCGCCGGGCACCTGGCGCGGCGGGCGCACCCAGTCCGTCGCCATCGCCATGGTCTGAAATCCGGTGAGCGGGCGCACCTTTTCCTGGCCGACGTAGTGCGCCCAGCCGCCGCCGTTGCGGCCCATCGACCCGGTCAGCATCAGCAGCGCCAGCACCGCGCGGTAGATCGCATCGCTGTGGAACCAGTGGCAGATGCCGCCGCCCATGATGATCATGGAGCGGCCGCCGGATTCCTCTGCGCTGCGCGCGAATTCCCGCGCCACCCGGATGGCCTGGGCGGCCGACACGCCGGTGATCGCCTCCTGCCAGGCCGGGGTGTTCTGCTGGGTCGCGTCGTCATAGCCGGTGGGCCATTGACCGGGCAGCCCCGGCCGCTCCACCCCGTATTGGGCGAGCATCAGGTCGAAGACCGTGCACACCAGGTGTTTACCGACGCGGCGCACCGGGACGCCGCGCGCCACGGACTTCCCCTCGCCGTCGACGGTGTCGAAGCTGGGCAGGTGCACCAGCGCCGTCTCCCCGTCCTCGGTCGGGGCGGCCCGCACACTGAGCGCCGGCACCAGGTCGCCCAGGTCCAGGTTCCACTTCCCCACGCCCGACTCGCCGTACCGGAAGCCCAGCGAACCGTGCGGCACCGCAACCGAATTGGTGGTCTCGTCGAGCAGCGCGGGCTTGAGCGCCGCATTCTCGACCGCCTCGCCGAGGTCGGCCGCGGTGAGGTTCTTGCCGGGCACCAGCATGTCGCCGCGCTCTTCGAGCTTGATCAAGAACGGCAGATCGGTGTAGCGGCGGGCATAGTCCGTGAAGAACGGAACCTGTTCTTGCACATAGCATTCCGAGAGGATGACGTGGCCCATCGCCATCGCCAGCGCCCCATCGGTGCCGGCGGCGCAGGGCATCCACTCGTCGGCGAACTTGGTGTTGTCGGCGTAGTCCGGGCTGACGGTGACCACCTTGGTGCCGCGGTAGCGCGCCTCGGCCATCCAGTGCGCGTCGGGCGTGCGGGTGATCGGGACGTTCGAGCCCCACATCATCAAATACGCTGCGTCCCACCAGTCCCCGGATTCGGGGACGTCGGTCTGGTCGCCGAACACCTGGGGCGAGGCCACCGGCAGATCGGCGTACCAGTCGTAGAACGAGGTCATCGGGGCGCCGATCAGCTCGAAGAACCGGGAGCCGGCGGTGTAGGACACCATCGACATCGCCGGGATCGGCGAGAATCCGGCCACCCGGTCGGGGCCGTAGGTCTTGATGGTGTGCACGTGGGCGGCGGCGATCAGCTCGGTGGCCTCGGCCCAGGTGATCCGGACCAGTCCGCCCTTGCCGCGGGCCCGCTGGTAGCGGCGGCGGCGCTCGGGGTCGGCCTGGATGTCGGCCCAGGCCAGCACCGGATCGCCGAGGCGTGCCTTGGCTTCCCGGTACATCTCGACCAGGACGCCGCGTGCGTACGGGTAGCGCACCCGGGTGGGCGAGTAGCTGTACCAGGAAAACGACGCGCCGCGGGGGCAGCCCCGCGGCTCGTACTCGGGCCGGTCCGGACCGACCGACGGGTAGTCGGTCTGCTGGGTCTCCCAGGTGATGATGCCGTCCTTGACGTAGATCTTCCACGAGCACGACCCGGTGCAGTTCACCCCGTGCGTGGAGCGAACCACCTTGTCATGGCTCCACCGGTCGCGGTAGAACACGTCGGCCTCGCGGCCGCCCTGCCGGGTCACCGTGCGCAGGTCGGCGGAGAACTCGCCCGGCGTGAAGAACCGCCCGCTGCGCTCCAGCAGCTCCTCGAGCACTCCACCGACGTGGGGTGTGGCAGTCAAGAAGTACTCCTCCTGGTCGATAGCGTCACGCCGCGAGCTGGGCACGCTCTCAGTTGTGACCGGCGGGGTGGACCCACCCGTCCACACCAGCCCGGATCGGCTCGTCCGTCGGCATTTCAGGCCCGCGGGCTGGGGGCGATACGGGCCCAGCATAGGCCGCCGCCGCCGCGGCGAGGGCGCGCGACCGGCTGGCAAAACACCAGGTGAGCCGCGCCGGTATGCGGGCAGCGGGAAGCCTGCCGGTCCGGCACCGAAGCCGGGACGGCACGGTCGGAACAAGCACTCGGCTCGCTATCGGCACGCACATCCAGGGCAGATTCGTGTGGCGTCGTTATTACAAGTCATATTGTTCTATTCAGTTCACTGCGACGACCTGCAACACGGCTGTGCGTCAGCTGCCGGAAGTCTGTGGACTTGGTTAAAGGACCCGCGCCAGGTCGCCCAGCCAGCCGCGATCGGCCGGCACCCAGTCGAGGTCGTGCAGCTGCGCCGCGGTGATCCAGCGCAGAGCCCGATGGTCGCGCGCTTCCGGTCGGCCGCGCAGCAACCGCACCCGGTAGGCGCGCAGCGTCATCCCACCGTCGACCGCGATGTCCCCGCCGAGCCGGTCGCCCACCGCGATGTCGCCGACCCGCAGATCCAGCTCCTCGGCCAACTCGCGGGCCAGCGCGTCGCGCTCGGTCTCGCCGGGCGCGACCTTGCCGCCGGGCAGTTCCCAGCGCCCGGCCAACTCCGGCGGGCGGGCGCGCTGGGCCACCAACAGGCGCGAACCGCGGATGAGGGCCCCGGCGACCACGATCTGGGTCGGCATGGCCAGTGACGGTATACCGTCGGCGCGCACGCCGCCCTCCTTACCCGCGCATCGCACCCAATTCCCTTGCCGCACAACAACTCTCTTACGGTTTCGCGGAGACCGTGGAATACTTGACGGTGGCCGGTGTGGCCTCTGCCAGGCACTTTTGCAGAATGGGGGTTGGCACATGATCACCGAACCCGCAACGGCGTTCTCACGCGTGTTCCGGGGCTATGACCCCGCCGCGGTCGATGCCTACGTCGAGGCGTTGCTGGCCAAGCAGAAGCTTCTGATCGACGAAGTTCAGAACCTCAGGGCGCAGCGAAACGAATCCGGCGACCAATTGGCCGCGCTGCGGATCGAAGTCGCCTGCCTCAAGGACGAGGTTGCCCACCTCTCGGACACCTCGCCGACGCCGTACGCGATCCAGCATCGGATGACGAAGATGCTGCGCCGCACGCTCGAGGAGATTTCCCGGATGCAGGCCGAGGCGCAGGCCGAGGCGGAGTCGATGATCGCGGCGGCCGCGGCGCAGGTCGAAGCATCGCATCGAGAGCACCAAGAGCTGTTGGCGGACATGGCCGCACAGCGGGAGGCGTTGGAAACGGAGCGCGAGGAAGCCCAGAAGGAACTCGAGGCCGAACTCGCGACGATGCGTGCGGAGACCCAAGCGTCGATCGACGAGGCGCGCCAGGAAGCTGAGCGTGAGTGCGCGCGGCTCCTCGCCGAGGCGAAGCAGAAGGCCGATGATCTCGATGAGCGGGCACGGCGCACGGTCGAGGAAGCGAATCAGCAACGCATCATGATCTTGGAGGAACTGATGGACGTGGCCCGCGACCTCCAAGGTCTTCCGGCCAGCCTGGAATCCGCCTATCAAGAACGAACGAGTCCTTCGGAAGCCAGCGTCGTGGTGCCCTTGGACCCGAAGAATCAGGCGCCGGGTCCCGCGGTCGCCTCGTAGTCGACCGGCCGCTGGGGTTCACCGCTCTTTCGCGACGTGTCCTGTACATCTGGTGACGGGAAACTAAGCTGGGGCGTGGTGGACGGTGGACCCGGCACCCCTACCGCAAAAGCGCCTTGAGGACAGAGCTATGGCTGTGTTAACGGATGAGCAAATCGACGCCGCACTGCCCGATCTGGACGGATGGGAGCGTGCCGACGGCGCGCTGCGGCGGTCGATCAAGTTTCCCAGCTTCCTGGACGGCATCGACGCCGTGCGCCGGGTAGCCGAGCACGCGGAAAGCAAGGATCACCACCCCGACATCGACATTCGTTGGCGGACAGTGACTTTCGCGCTCGTCACGCATTCCGAGGGCGGTATCACCCAAAACGACGTCGACATGGCGCGCGACATCAACGGCATCGTCGGCAGCTAGCCCTCGCCCGCCCTCGCCTGCGCCCGCGGCGGTCACGCTGGCGTGACGCTCGGCCGCGGCGGTCACGCTGGCGTGACGCTCGGCCGCGGCGGTCACGCTGGCGTGACGCTCGGCGCGGTGACCTGGTGACCGGCGCGGCGGCCGGCGGCCGCGATCCAGATCAACGTCGCTACCGCCGCGACGATGTAGACCAACCCCGCCCAGGCCAGATACCACGGCCGGCCGATCTGCCAGATGTTCGGTTGCGCGAAGCTCAACAACCACGGCACCCCGATGAGGGTCAGCGCCAGCCAACCCCACCCCACGAGGCGCGCGCCGCGCCAGGCGCGCACCGGGCCGTGGATCGCCCAGATCATCAGCGGCACCAGCCACACCCAGTGGTGTGTCCAGGAGATCGGCGAGAGCAGCAGCCCGAACACCTCCACCACGATCAACCTGCCCAGCCGGTCGGAGCGGTCCAGTGCGCGCCAAGCCAGCACGGCCAGCACCGCGGTGCCCGCGACGGCGGTCACCAGCAACGGTCCGAATCCCACGTCGTGACCCAGGATTCGTGAGAGACCGCCGCGCCAGGACTGATTGAACGAGGTGGCGATGGGGCCGACCCGGTGGGCGTCGCCGAGCAGCTCGGTGAAGTAGTAGCGCGTCTGGTCGCCGACGACGAGGACCGAAATCCCAATGGTGGCAAGGAAAATGACGGCTGAGAACACCGTCGCGGCCCACCGCCGGGCACCGGCCAGGTACACACCGGAGACCGCGGGAGTCAACTTGATGCCGGCCGCCAATCCGACCAGCAGACCCGACACCCACCATCGCGTGCTGTAGACCGCCCACAGCACCGCGGTCATCAGCAACACGTTGACCTGCCCGTAGTCGAAGGTGCTGCGCAGCGGCTCGATCCAGATGGTGACCGCCGTCCACACCATCGCGACACGCCGGCCGTGGGCGCCGGCCGGCACGCCCAGCAGGCGCTGGCTGATCCGGACGGCGCCGTACAGCGCGGCGATGGTCGCCAGTTGCCAACCCAGGGCCACCAGGCCGAACGGCAACAGGTGCAGCGGGTAGAAGACGATGGCCGCGAACGGCGGATAGGTGAACGGCAGCGGGAAGTCCGGCGTCTGGTCGGCGTAGACGTAGCTGTACAGCGTGCCGGGGTGGTCGAGCGCGGCCGCTCCGCCGAGGTAGACGTGCAGGTCGACGAAGTTCGCGCCGTTGGGGACCAGGTACGTCCAGGCCAGGCGCGCGGCGACGCTCGCGACGAGCAGCAGCGGGGCCGCCACCGCGAGGACGTCCGCTGCACGCCGGGTGCTGGGTGCCGCCGGGGCGGCCGAGGTGGTGTCTATCCGCCCGACTTTAGCGATCGGGGCGCGCGCCGCCGTGGCCTCGGTGCCCAGATGACCCGTTTTCAAGCGGTTTTCGCGCGACCGGTCACCGCTGTCGCTCGTATCGGTAACGATCAAATAAATGCCACACGTGTCACTTGAGTCCCATCTGCATCAAAGTAGCTTCGGCGGCGGGACCTGTAATCGATCAACCAGGGAGAGTCATGCCAACCATTTGGACTTACTTGCGTGCAGCCGCCGTCGTGGTCGGCTCGTCCGCAGCGCTACTGACGGGCGGAATCGCCCACGCCGACCCCGTGCCCACTCCGCCGGTGCCCAACATCCCGCAGCAGCTGATCAGCTCGGCGGCCAACGCACCGCAAATCCTGCAGAACCTCGCGACCGCGCTGGGCGCCACGCCGCCGGCGCCGCCGGCCACCCCGGGCATCAGCTTCCCGGGTGTTCCGGCGGCCGGCTCGCCGGTGACCGCGTCGTCCCCGGCGGCCGTGCCCTCCATCCCGGGCCTGCCGCAGGCGGCGGCGCCCTCGGCGCCGTCGACGGCGACAGGTGGCATCCCCGGAATGATCCAGGGATTGACGGGCGCGCAGCCCTCGGCCGCGGCTCCCGCCGCTCCGGCCTCTTCGTCGATCCCCGGCCTGCCGGCGATCCCGGGTTGTCGGCACCGGCGGCGCCCGCCACGCCGCCCGCCCGCAGCTGCCGCAGGCGCAGGTCAACATGCCGGCGATGCCGGCCGGCCTGCCGGTCAGCGTGCCCGCGCAGGTGACGCTGCCCAAGGATCTGCCGGCGCTGGCGTCGGGCAGGCCCCGGCGCACCGGCGGCCCCCGCCGCACCCGCGGCACCCGCGCCGGCGGCCAGCCCGGCCGGTCCGGTGGCACCGCTGCTCGCTGCCCTGCCTTGAGCAGCACCGTCAATCGGCTAACCCACTACTGAGAACCGGAGGACACCGTGGCAACCACTTGGATTCTGTCCAAAGGTTTGGCCGCTGTCGTCACGGCATCGGTTGCCGCGCTCGGGCTGTGCCCGGGCGCGGCAGCCGACCCGGCGGCGGCGCCCCAGCCGGCACCACCACCCAACGCCGCCCCGCAATTGCCGGGCCTGCCCGCCTTGTCGCAGCTCAGCCCGCTGATCCAGCAAGCGGCCACCGACCCGCAGCAAGCCACCCAGCTGCTGATGGCCGCCGCGCAAGCCTTCAGTCACAACCCGACCGCGCCCACCGAGTCGAAGAACGTGGCCGCGGCGGTGAACCAGTTCGTCGCCGAGCCCGGCTCGCCGGTGCCCAACGGCGTGACCCCGCCGGACGGCGCGCCGGTCCAGCACGTGCCGGCAACCGGCATCGAACCCGGTCTGCAGGCTCACCTGCCGACCGGCATCGACCCGGCGCACGCGGCCGGCCCGGCACCCGCCGCCGCTGCGCCGTCGGCTCCGGCACCCGCCGCCACCCGCCGTCGGCTCCGGCACCGCCGCCACCCGCCGTCCGCTCCGGCACCCGCCGCGGCTCCCGCGCCCGGCCGGTTCAGCCGGCCACCGTCCCGGCCGCCGCACCGGTTCCGCCGCCACCGGCGCCGCCGCCGCGGCCCGGCAACCCGGGCGCACCCGACGCCGCGCCGGCCCCGCGGCGGCGCCCGGGTTCGGCGCCGACGCGCCGCCCACGCAGGACTTCATGTATCCCTCGATCGGCACCAACTGCCTGGCCGACGGCAGCAGCGCCATCGCCACCGCGCTCTCGGTGGCGGGGCCGGCCAAGATCCCCGCCCCGGCCCGGCCCGGCCAGACCGCCTACGTGTTCACGGCGGTCGGCACGCCCGGGCCCGCCGAGGAGCAGAAGCTGCCGTTGAACGTCACCTGGGTCAACCTGACCACCGGCAAATCCGGAACCGTCGCGCTGAAACCGCGGCCGGACATCAACCCGGACGGGCCCACGACGTTGAGCGCGATCGCCGACACCGGCTCGGGCAGCATCATGTCGACGATCTTCGGGCAGGTCACCACCAAGGAACGGCAGTGCCAGTTCATGCCCACCATCGGCTCCACGGTGGTGCCGTAACGGCGTCACCGCTGCACCGCCCGCGAACGCGCGCGTCCCGGCCCGGGGCGGGCGCGTTCGCGCTCAGTAGGCCATGAACAAGATGGCGTCGCGGTCGTATTCGAGGCCAGGATGAACGCTGGCGAGGTGAGCCTGGGTCAATTCCACCAGCTCGTCCTCGTCCTTGCCGACGATGGCTTCGCCGCACGGACACGTTATGTGTGTCTTCACGTTGTCGCCCTTCCCTTCCGTGCACTCACTACTTGGCCGCCTTGGCCGCCGCCTTCATCTGCTTCTTGTAGGACCGCACCTGCCCGAGCGACCGGGCGTCGACGATGTCGGCGACAGACAGGTAGGTGCCGGCTTTGCCGAACTCGCCGGCGGCTTCCCGCCAGCCGGGCGGCGTCACCCCGTACTGCTTGCCCAGCAGCGCCAGGAAGATCCGCGCCTTCTGCTCGCCGAAGCCGGGCAGCCCCTTGAGCCGGCGCAGCAGCTCCTTGCCGTCGGGCTCACCGGCGGTCCACAGCGCGGCGGCATCGCCGTCGTAGCGGTCCACCAGCAGCTGCGCCAGGGCCTGGATGCGCTTGGCCATCGACCCCGGAAACCGGTGTATGGCAGGCCTTTCCGAACACAGTGCGGCGAACTTGTCCGGGTCGTAGTCGGCGATCGTCGCGGCGTCCAGCCGGCCCATCCGGTCGGCGATCTTCTTGGGGCCGGCGAAGGCGGTCTCGATCGGCACCTGCTGATCGAGCAGCATGCCGACCAGCAACGCGAACGGGTTCTCGTCCAGCAGGGCGTCGGCGGCCGGCTCTTGGACAAGCTGCAGTTTCGGCACGCAGACAGTCTAGAACCGCGCCCCCGGCCCCGCGTCCAGGGCGTTCACGCCGCGGACCGCACGCTCGGCGCGGCGGAATCCCCACCGCGCCGGCCGTCTCGTACAGAGCGATCACCAGCGCCGAAACACATTGGCGCACAACATGATCGACTATAGAAGCATCAGCCGCTCTTGCGGCGGAATTCCCGGCGGCTCTCCACCGGACCGTGCGCCCGCGACTGCTTGCCGGCGCCGTCCTTGTGCTCGGAGCCGCCGGTGGATTTCGCCATCTTGCGGTCCAGGGCTTCCCGGAATCTGCGCTTGGTGTCGTCGTCGGACTTCGACGATCCGGCGCCGCCCGAAGACTTCGACGACGTTGAACCCTGCCGGGCACTCGATGCAACCATAGCGGCAGCCTAGCCCCGGACCACCCGGCGGGCAGGGCGGGACAGCGTGACGGCGCGGCTAGCGCATCCCGGGCGGCATGCCGTAGACGTGCGAGATCGGCAGCGTCAGCAACACCCGCCGATCGGTGACCATCGCCTGCCGGTACTCATCCCAGTCCGGATGTTCACCAGCGATGTTGCGGTACAACGCAATCAGCCCCTGCACGGTGTCGTCGTCGGGCGCGGCCGCCGGCGGGGTGAGTTCCGCGGTGCCCTCGGCCACGGCATAGGACCATCCGTCGTCGGCGTCGACCAGGATCGATGCCCGCGGGTCCCGGCGCAGGTTGCGGGTCTTGGCGCGCGGCTCGGTGATCGACACCTGGATCACCAGGCTGCGCGGGTCGAAGTGGTACTGCACATTCGACAGCTGCGGTCGCCCGTCGCGTTTGATGGTGGCCAGCACCCCGAGAGAATTTCCACTGATGACGGCCAACAGTTTGTCGTCGAAAACTTGGCGTCCCATGCCGAAAGCCTACGTCGCACGCCGACCGGCGGCCCCCGATGGTCGTCACCGGGCCGAGCTGGTGGAATCGGGGCATGACCGAATACGCGGCGTTTCTGCGGGGCGTCAACGTCGGCGGCGTCAATCTCAAGATGGCCGACGTGAAAAAGGCCCTGACCGACGCCGGCTTCACTGCGGTGCGGACCGTCCTGGCCAGCGGCAACGTCCTGCTGCAGTCGAAGGCCGGCGCGGCGGCGGTGCGCGCGAAGGCCGAAGCCGCGTTGCGCGAACGGTTCGGCTACGACGCCTGGGTGCTGGTCTATGACCTCGACACCGTGCGCCGGGTGGTCGACGGCTATCCGTTCGAGCGCGAGGTCGACGGCTACCAGTCCTATGTCACGTTCGTGGCCGACGCCGCCGTGCTGGACGAACTCGCCGCCCTGCCGGCCGGGCCCGACGAGAGGATCCGCCGCGGCCCCGATCCGCTTGGCGTGCTCTACTGGCAGGTGCCCAAGGGCAGCACCCTGGACAGCACCATCGGCAAGACGATGGGCAAGCCGCGGTACAAGTCGTCGACCACCACCCGCAATCTGCGCACCCTGGTCAAGGTGTTGAGCTAGCCGTCGCAAAACCCCACGGCGGCAAGGTTTTTCAGCCCCCGTCCGGGCTTCTCACTCGTCGGGCACCGATTCGATATAGCGCACGGCGTCCGCCTTGTCCAACCCCAGGCCGCGTGCCACCCGGACGTACTCGCGGGCCGCGGCCGCCATCGCGGCGTCGGTGGGGTCGTAGCGGGCGACGAAAGTGCCGAAGCGGCCCCGGGTTTCGATGATGGCGGCCGATTCCAGCTCGCGGTAGGCGCGGGCCACGGTGTTGACGGCGACGCCGAGCTGGCCGGCCAGCTCCCGCACGGTGGGCAACCGGGTGCCGGGTGGCAGCGCGCCCTCGCGCACCCCCTCGATCACCTGCGTCCTGAGCTGGTCGAAAAGCGGCTTGCCCGCCTTCATGTCGACCCGCAACCGGTCACCCAGCTCCACTCGTTCAGTATCGCTCAGCCGCGGCTATCTTGGTGGGATGCGCATAGCGGTGCTCAGCGGCGCGGGCATCTCCGCGGAGAGCGGGGTGCCGACCTTTCGCGACGACAAGAACGGACTGTGGGCCCGCTTCGACCCCTACGAGCTGTCCAGCACCCAGGGGTGGCGCGACAACCCGCAGCGCGTCTGGGGCTGGTATCTGTGGCGTCACTACCTGGTGGCCGACGTCGCGCCGAACGCGGGTCATCGCGCGATCGCCGCCTGGCAAGACCACGCCGAGGTCAGCGTCATCACCCAGAACGTCGACGACCTGCACGAGCGGGCCGGTAGCCGGCCCGTGCACCACCTGCACGGCAGCCTGTTCCAATTCCGTTGCGCCCGTTGCGCAAAGCCCTACACCGGCGAGCTGCCGGCGATGGCCGAACCGGCGCTGGAGGTGCAACCCCCGGTGTGCGGATGCGGCGGCCTGATCAGGCCCGACATCGTGTGGTTCGGCGAACAGCTGCCCGACGAGCCGTGGCGGCGTGCCGTCGAGGCGACCGAGTCCGCCGACGTGATGGTGGTGGTGGGCACCTCGGCGATCGTGTATCCGGCGGCCGGGCTGGCCGAGCTGGCGTTGTCCCGCGGCGCCGCCGTCGTCGAGGTCAATCCCGAGGTCACGCCGCTGTCGGCCAGCGCCACGCTCAGCATCCGGGAGACGGCCAGCCAGGCCTTGCCCAGGCTGCTGCAGCGGTTGCCGGCGCTGCTCAACTGAGCGCGGACTAGGCGGGCCGGTGCGCGCGGCCCAGCAACAGCTCCGACACCGGCATCGGCGACCAGGCCGGCAACGTCCACTCCCGCCGCGACGCGTCGACGTCGAACCCCGCCTCGACGATCGAGCGTTCGGTGTCGCGATGGGTGTGGCAGTTACCGAACAGCCGCGGCCACAACGTCGCATCGACGAAACGCTGAAAGCGACCCCGCGCGCCGGCACTGGCGATGTGCTCGAGGTAGCGCAGCTGCCCGCCCGGGCGCAGCAACGAATACAGGCGCCGCAACACGTTCTGAGGGTCGCGCACCGAACACAACACCAGCGAGCACACCACCGCGTCGAACGGCTCGTCGCCGCCGACCGCTTCGGCCGTCTCGCCGGTCACCACGACCCGAACCGGCACCACCTGCGCCGCCGCGCGGGCCCGGTCGGCCAGCCGCGGCTCGGGCTCCACCGCGATCACCTCGTCGACCGTCTCCGGGTAGAGCGGAAAGTTGGTCCCGATGCCCGCGCCGACCTCCAGCACCCGGCCGGTCAGGCCGGCCACGTTCTCCCGGCGAAGGGCCCGCACCGCCGCCGTCTCGTGCGTGGCGACGACCGGCCAGATGCGCGCGAAGAACGGGTTGTCGACGACCACCGTTGTCATGCCTGTGTGCACCTTCCGCCTCGAATGAGCCTCAGAATAGGGTCCGACCGCCACACTCGACGGGCGGTTGGCCGAACGGCCGTCAACCGATGTTGGGCACCGGTTCGGCGACCGCGCCGCCGGGCAATCCGACGGATCCGACGGGTCCGAGGGCAGGCTCGGCGAGGCGGGGTTCTTCGTCGGCCGCCTCGCTGATGCCGAACCGGTCGTGCAGCCACGCCAGCGGCTTGGGCGCCCACCAGTTCCACCGGCCCATCACATGCATGAACGCCGGCACCACCACCATCCGCACCAGGGTGGCGTCGGCGAACACGGCAAGCGTCAGGCCCAGGCCGAACATCCGCATGAACGAGACGTGGGCGGCGATCAGGGCGGCGAACGACATCGACATCACCAGCGCGGCCGCGGTGATGACCCGGCCGGTGCGGGCGACGCCCAGCGCCACGCTCTCGTCGTTGGCGGCGTGCGCCCGCTTCGGGGTCGGCCGGGCCGGCCGGGCGGCGCCGGAGGCCAGCCAGTACTCGCGGATCCGGGACAGCAGGAACACCTCGTAGTCCATCGACAACCCGAACGCGATGCAGAACAGCAGCACCGGCATGTTGGCCACCAGCGTCCCGCTCGGCGTGGTTCCCAGCGCGCCGAGGTGGCCGTCCTGGAAGATCCACACCAGCGCGCCGAACGCCGCGGTCAACGACAGGAAATTGCACGCGAGCGCCTTGGCCGGCAGCAGCACGCTGCCGGTGAGCAGGAACAGCAACACGAAGGTGATCGCCGCCATCAATCCCAGCACCAGCGGCAGCCGGTCCGTCACCGCGTCGACGCTGTCCCGGTTGACCTGCGCGACCCCGCCCATCTCGACCGACCGGCCGGCCGGTCCGGGTACCTCGTGCAACCGCTTGAGCTGGACGTCGTTCGCCGTGGAGAACAGCGGCGCGGTGCTGCTCACGGTCAGAAACGCGCTGCCGTCGCCCAGCCCGGTGGCCCCGGCCGGTGGGCCCACCCGGGTGCCGCCGGTGAACGTGCCGCCCGGGGCCGACACCGCCGACACGTCGGGCACCCGGGACAGCGCGGCGGCGTAGTCGTCCAGGTCGGCCGGGCTCAGGCCGGCGGCGTCGGGGATGACGACGGGCACCGAGGTCGCCGAGTCGTGGGCGAAGCCGCTGCGCAGCCGGTCACCGACCTGATGCGCCGATGCCGACCGGGGCAGCACCCGGTCGTCCGGGAACCCCCACTTGACCGAGAAGAACGGCAGCCCGAGCAGCAGCAACAGCCCGACGACGATCAGGCCGACGGGCGCCCAGCGGCGCATCACGAACTTGCTGGACCGGTACCAGAACAGCTGCTCGACGGGTTTGCGCACCGGTTGGGCGCGCCGCAACGCCCGCCGCAGCAGCCGGCGCACGTCCAGCGCGTCCAGCCGGTCGCCGAGCAGCACGATCGCGGCCGGGGTGATCACGATCGAGGCGGTCGCCACGAACGCGACGGTGGCCACGCCGGCATAGGCGAACGACTTGAGGAAGTACATCGGGAAGGCCACCGTCGCCGACATCGACAACGCCACGGTGACCGCTGAGAACAGCACGGTGCGGCCCGAGGTGGCCATGGTCCGGATCAGCGCCTGGTCCCGGTCGTGCCCCTCGGCCAGCTCGTCGCGGTAGCGGCTGACGATCAGCAGGGTGTAGTCGATGGCCAGCGCCAGGCCCAGGGCGGTGCTGAGGTTGAGCGCGAAGATCGACACCTCGGTGGTGAAGGTGATCAGGCGCAGCACCGACATGGAACCGACGACGGCCAGCGCACCCAGCGCCATCGGCAGTGCCGCGGCCAGCAGCCCGCCGAATACCCAGATCAGCACCAGGAAGCTCAGCGGCAGCGCGATCATCTCCATCACCAGCAGGTCGGCCTGGTTCTGGGTGTTGATCTGGGCGTACTGCATGGCCGCGCCGCCGGCGCGGACGGTGACGCCGTCGCGGTCGTGGACGAATTGGTCGGCCAGGGTTTGGGCGTTGTTCTGCACGAAGTTCTCGCCGCCCTTGAGGTTGACCACGATGAGCCCGGACTTGCCGTCGCGGCTCACCAGGTCCGCCGAGGCCTGCGGCGGCGCGGTCCAGGGCGAGGACACGTTGTACACCAGCGGGGAGCGCTGCAACTGCTCGACCAGCTCGGTGCCCACCCTGCGGGCCGGGTCGCTGTTGCTGCCGCCGGGGGCGGTGACCAGGATCAGCATCTGCTGGCCGCTCTGGCCGAACTTGTCGGTCAGCACCCCGATGGCCCGGGCCGACTCGGAGTCGGGGTCCTGGAACCCGCCGGGTGACAGGCTCTTGGCGACCGGGATGCCGAAGACGGCGGCGGCCAGGAAGACCAGCACGCCCAGTGCGATGATCCGACGCGGGGCCGCGATGGCGACTCGGGCGATTTTCTGCAGCATTGTGAGCCCTTCCGCTGCCGGTGCGCCCCATTGCGCTGGCCGCTGGATTGTCCGCGACAACCTAACAAACGCTAATTTTCACGCGTCCAACAGTGTTCTCTTTAGAGACGCAGCCGGGCGGTGTCACCGTTCAACGGCGGCTTTCAAACCTGTTCGACAGTAAGAGTCCGCTCAGAAAAATATGCGGCAATTAAGCAGCTCACGGCGCATTTTGCGGCGCTGACGGCGGCGAACCTACCCGGAAGTAAATTGCCAACGTTTTCCGAATCGTGACTCAAGGATTCCTTAATGGTGGCCCATACGCTCAGTGTCATGTGGATCGACGACACAAGTGCCGACGTCATCAAGGTTGACTTCGAGGCCCTCTACCACGGCGACGTGCTGGTGGAAGGCGAGACCTCGGAGCAGTTCGACGAACTGCAAGCAGCGAGCTGAGCCCGACCATGAGCATGCTCGCACGGCTGTTAATGGCCGAACCCGCTGTCAGTCGATGGTTCCGCAAGTAACCATTGTTCTCCCGAATGGGCCCCCGCGGATGCGGGGGCCCATTCGTTTGCGTAGCGGTGTGGCTCAGCGGGGCGCCATGCGAATGGCGCCGTCCAAGCGGATGACCTCGCCGTTGAGCATCGGGTTCTCGACGATGTGCACGGCCAGGGCGCCGTACTCGTCGGGATCGCCCAGCCGGGCCGGGTGCGGCACCTGCTTGCCCAGCGAGGCCTGCGCCTCCTCGGGCAGCGAGCCCAGCAGCGGGGTCTTGAACAGCCCCGGCGCGATGGTCACCACCCGGATGAGCTCGCGGGCCAGGTCGCGGGCGATGGGCAGCGTCATGCCCACCACGCCGCCCTTGGACGCCGAGTAGGCGGCCTGTCCGATCTGGCCCTCGAACGCCGCGACCGAGGCGGTGTTGATGATGACGCCGCGCTCCGGGCTTGTTCCGGGCCCGATCGGCTCGCTCTTGGCGATCCGCTCGGCGGCCAGCCGCAGCACGTTGAAGGTGCCGATCAGGTTCACCCCGACCACCTTCTTGAACGCGTCCAGCGGGAACGGGCCGTCCTTGGACAGCGTCTTGATGGCGTTGCCGATGCCGGCGCAGTTGACGTTGATGCGCAGCGGTCCCATCGACTCCGCGGTGTCCAGCGCCTTGCCGACGGCGGCCTCGTCGGTGACGTCGGCCTGCACGAACCGCGCCCGGTCCCCCAGCTCGCGAACCGTGTCTTCGCCGCGCAGGTCGATGACCACCACCTGCGCGCCGCGGTCGAGCAGGCGTTTGGTGGTGGCCAGACCCAGACCGGAGGCACCCCCGGTGACGACGGCGACGGCGTCCTTGATCTCCATGCGAGTCCTTCCTGAATTCCCTTCGAATCCCGAGCCCTAGCCAGCCAACTGGTTGGTCGGGACTATACCCACTCGTCGAGTATGGCCGTCGCGTCGGTCAGCGGCGCCGCGGGGCGCGGCGTCTCCGGGGCGGTGCGGGAGAACCGCGGCGCCGGCAGCGGCTGCAGTCCCCCGTCCACCTCGTAGAAGGTGTTGCGCTCGGTGATGTGCGGCTCGGTCTGCACCTCGCCGAAGGCCAGCACCGGCGTCACGCAGGCGTCGGAGTCGGCGAACACCTTGGCCCAGTGGTCGCGGTCGCGGCTGGCGAACTTCTCGGTCAGCGCGGCGCGCAGCTCGGGCCAGCGGCTGACGTCGTTCTGCCCGGGCAGGTCGGCACCGTCCAGGCCCAGCCCGGCCAGCATCGCCGCGTAGAACTGCGGCTCGATGGCGCCGACCGCGACGTAGCGCCCGTCGGCGCACTCGTAGGTGTCGTAGTAGGGAGCGCCGCCGTCGAGCAGGTTGGTGCCGCGCGCGTCGGTCCACATCCCCGAGGCCCGCATCTGCCACATCATCTGGACCAGCACGCTGGAGCCGTCCACCATGGCGGCGTCGACGATTTGGCCCTTGCCGGAGCTCTGCCGCTCCCACAGTGCGGACAGGATGCCGAGCAGCAGGAACATCGAGCCGCCGCCGAAGTCGCCGACCAGGTTCAGCGGCGGGACGGGGCGTTCGTTCGCCCGGCCGATGGCGTGCAGGATGCCGTTCAGCGAGATGTAGTTGATGTCGTGGCCGGCCTGCTGGCTGCGCGGGCCGGTCTGACCCCAGCCGGTCATCCGGGCGTAGATCAGCCGGTCGTTGACCTTGGCGCAGTCCTGCGGGCCCAGGCCGAGCCGCTCGGTGACGCCCGGGCGGTAGCCCTCGATCAGCACGTCGGCCTTGGCGACCAGTTTGAGCACCAGCTCGCGCCCCTGGTCGGATTTCAGGTCGGCGGTGACGATGCGGCGATTGCGGCTCATGGCGTCCTTGACGACACCGCCGGGGGCGCCGGATGGCCGGTCGATGCGCACCACGTCGGCGCCCAGGTCCCCCAGGATCATCGCGGCGTGCGGGCCCGGCCCAATGCCGGACAACTCGACAACACGCAGTCCCTGCAACGGTCCAGCCATGATCCATCGACCTTTCGTCCGCTCTGACGCCGTCGACCGTTCGCCTCTAACAACCGGTCGATCGACATCTTCGCAGCCGTGCCGAAAGCCCGCGCACCCCGGTCACTTATGGTGAGCCCATGCCTTCATCCGCGATCGCCACCCTCGCCCCCGTCGCAGGCCTCGACGTCACGCTGTCCGACGGCGTGTTCTCGGTGACCATCAACCGGCCCGACAGCCTGAATTCCCTGACCGTTCCGGTGATCACCGGCATCGCCGACGCGATGGAGTACGCGGCCACCGACCCCGAGGTCAAGGTGGTGCGGATCGGCGGGGCGGGCCGCGGCTTCAGCTCCGGGGCGGGCATCAGCGCCGACGACGTCTCCGGCGGCGGCGGCGTCCCGCCGGACGAGATCATCCTGGAGATCAATCGGCTGGTGCGGGCGATCGCCGCGCTGCCCCACCCGGTGGTCGCCGTCGTGCAGGGCCCGGCGGCCGGCGTCGGCGTCTCCATCGCGTTGGCCTGCGACGTCGTATTGGCTTCGGAGAACGCGTTTTTCATGCTTGCCTTCACCAAGATCGGGTTGATGCCCGACGGCGGCGCGTCGGCGTTGGTGGCCGCCGCGGTGGGCCGGATCCGGGCCATGCAGATGGCGCTGCTGCCCGAACGCCTGCCGGCCGCCGAGGCGTTGTCCTGGGGGCTGGTCACCGCGGTCTACCCGGCCGACGAGTTCGAGGCCGAGGTGGACAAGGTGATCGCACGGTTGCTCAGCGGTCCGGCCGTCGCGTTCGCCAAGACCAAGCTGGCGATCAACGCGGCCACGCTCACTCAGCTGGACCCGGCCCTGCAGCGTGAATTCGACGGACAGTCGGTGCTGCTGAAGTCCGCCGACTTCGTCGAGGGCGCCACCGCCTTCCAGCAGCGGCGCACCCCCAACTTCACCGATCGCTGAATCCCGTTGCGCCGCAACGGCGCAACGGATTGGTCAGAGCCCGAACACGGGCGGCAGTGCCAGCACCATGATCAGGCCCCACCCGCAGTGCGTCAGAACCGGCGCCAGCACGCCGCCGCTGGCCCGGCGTTCCAGCGCGCACACCGTACCGAGGATGACCGCGGCGAATCCGAGCATCGGGTTGCCGGCGGCCATGGTCGCCGCCGTGTACAGCAGGGTCGAGATCAGCACCGGGTGATACCGGCCCAGCGCGGTGTACAGCGCGCCGCGGAAGAACAGTTCCTCGGCGATGCCGTTGATCACCGTGATCGCCACCACCAGCGGTAACCATCCGTGGTGGGCGAACAGCAGCACCCGGGTGATCAACGCGGACACGGCCGGGATTTCCCGGGCGATCAGCCCGCCCACCACGAATGCGCCGCCCAGCAACAGCCCGACGGTCGTCCCGGTGATGACGGGGCGTTGGTTGCGGCCCCGCCAGCAGATGCCGCCCAGGTGCAGCGGGCCGGAGCTCAGCGCCCCGACGGTCCACACCGCCGCCAGGCCCAGCGTCAGCCAGTAGAAGCTGGTCTCGCCCGGATGGCGGCGCAACGAGTAGCCCAGCACCGCGGCCCCGAGCACCAGGGTGATCGCCACGACGACGCGTCGGCGCCGGACGATGGCCGGCGGTTCATTGTGGGGCACGGCAACATTGGTGATGGCGCGGCGCAGCTCGGCGAAGACGCTGGTGTGGTACGGGCTCGTTGACTGGCTCATGCGGGACGCACCTTCGGGGTCAGAGCGATCAGGATGTCGAGGCCGGTGCGAACCGCTCCGGCCACCGGACCGGGGACCTTGTTCACCAGCCCCAGGGTCGGCCGTGCGATGGCAGGGGTGACCCGCCCGGCGAGCTGGCGGATGCGCCGCGCGTCGCCGCCGGCCCACCCGGGATCGGTGTCGGCGAGGTGGTGCGGATCGGCCAGCGCGTTGACCGGCCGGGGCCGCCGGTACGACCGGTCGTCCAGCGCCCGGGCGATGGCGTCGTCGACGCCGAGCAGCCCGCCGGGCGGGTCGGGGACCCGCTGCCGCAGATCGCTGCCGGAGGCCACCATCGGGTGGTCCAGCGACTCGACCAGGTCGCCGGCCAGCCCCGGCGGCACCGGCAGCGCGACGCCGGTGACCAGTGACGCCAGCCCGGTGTCCACCCGACCCACCGGCAGCCCGGTATGCCACCGGCCGGACAGCCGCGCGTAGGTCTTGAGCAGCCGCCGGTAGGACGTGGTGTCGGGGCCGGAGATGTCGTAGGCGCCGGCGGGCACCAGGTCACGGTCGGCGGCGGCGAGCAGGTAGTGCAGCACGTCGCGGATGGAGATGGGGTCGATGGGGTTGTCCATCCAGCTCGGTATCGGCATGAGCGGGAAGCGATCTCCCACATACCGCATCATCTCGAACGACGTCGAGCCGGCGCCGATGATCATCGCGGCGCCCAGCCACACCAGCTCCGGGCCGTCCGGCACCGCGAGCGCCTCGGCCACCTCGGCCCGGCTGGTCAGATGCTCGGACAGCACCTCCCCGGCGGGCACGAAGCCGCCCAGGTAGACGATGCGCCGCACCCCGGCGTCCTTGGCCGCGGCGGCGAGGTTGGCGGCCGCGGCCTTGTCGGCGTCGCGGAAACCGGGCTGGCCGATGGCGTGCACCAGGTAATACACCACGTCGACCGGGCCGCATCCGGCGAACGCCGACCGCAGCGACGCCGGATCGGCCGCGTCGAGAGGCACCGGGGTGATCTCGTCGAACCAGCCGAAATGCTTGAGCCGCAACGGGTTTCGGGTCGCGGCCAAGACGTCGTGCCCACCCGCCAGCAGCGCCGTGACCAGCCGCGATCCCACGTAGCCGGTGGCGCCGGTGACCAGAACCCGCATAACCCCCGACCCTAGCCCAGCCCGGCGACGGGCCGGAGTTCCCACCGCGTACGGAGGCGGGGTTCCCACCGCGTACGTAGGCGGGGTTCCCACCGCGCGCGTAGGCGGGGTTCCCACCGCGTCCGTAACGTCAGGGCGATTTTCGGGTCGAATTCCCGCCGTGGCGTTACGGGCGCGGCGAGGCGAGGCGCGTTTGAACCATCGGCGCGGCCCCGTCGTCACCGGTACATGGATCAAAGGGGGAGCCGCGATTTCGTCGGCACGAGCACAGTTTCAGGGGAGATCGTGGGGGAAAGTCCGTCGATCACCGGTGTTGCGGTCAAGTTTCCGCCCAACCGCTACACGCAGAGCGAAGCCATCCGGGCGCTGACCGACATTGCCGGCCCGGAGTTTCGGCGTTTCGCGCACAGCAGCGGAGTCGAGTTCCGCAACACCGCGTTGCGGCTGCCGCGCTACCGCGAGCTGAGCGGCTTCAGCGAGGCCAACGACGCCTACCTCGAGGTCGCGCTCGACCTCGGCGAGCAGGCGCTGGTGGCGGCGCTGGACCGGGCCAAGGTCAAGCCGTCGGAGGTCGACATCGTCTTCTCGACGACGGTCACCGGGCTGGCCGTACCGACGTTGGAGGCGCGGCTGGCCACGCGGGTGGGGCTGCGGCCTGATGTCAAGCGCGTCCCGCTGTTCGGCCTGGGCTGCGTGGCCGGTGCGGCCGGAGTGGCGCGCATGCACGACTACCTGCGCGCATTCCCCGACCAGACGGCCGCGCTGCTGGCGGTCGAACTGTGCTCGCTGACCATCCAGCGGCACGACACCTCGATCGCCAACCTGGTCGCCACCAGCCTTTTCGGCGACGGGGCGGCCGCGGTGATCACCGAGGGCGCCCGCCGGGCCGGCGCCGAACACACCGGCCCGCGCATCCTGGCGACCCGCAGCCGGATCTATCCGGACACCGAGGAAGTCATGGGCTGGAAGATCGGCGGCGACGGGTTCCGGATCGTGTTGTCCGCCGACGTCGCCAACATCGCCGAGAAGTACCTGGGCGAGGACGTCCGTGACTTCCTCGCCGACCACGGGTTGGCGCCTCGCGACGTGACGACGTGGGTGTGCCACCCGGGCGGGCCCCGGGTGATCGAGGCCGTCGAGAGCGTCTTGGACCTGCCCGCCGACGCACTCGACCACACACGAAACTCGTTGCGCGAGAACGGGAATCTTTCCTCGGTATCAGTGCTGGACGTGCTCGCGGCCAACCTGGCCGATCCGCCGGCCCCCGGCTCGATCGGCCTGATGATCGCGATGGGCCCGGCGTTCTGCTCCGAGCTGGTGCTGCTGGCCTTCTAGGACTGGTAAAGACTGTAGCCATGTATTACCTGCTGGTGCTGGCGGTCGGGCTGGAGCGGGTCGCCGAGCTGCTGGTGTCCACCCGGAACGCGCGCTGGTCGTTTACCCAGGGCGGCAAGGAGTTTGGCCGCTCCCACTACCCGGTAATGGTGTTCATCCACACCGCGCTGCTGGCCGGCTGCCTGGTGGAACCGTGGGCGCTGCACCGGCCGTTCCTCGGCTGGCTGGGCTGGCCGATGCTGGCGGTGGTGGCGGCCAGCCAGGGGCTGCGCTGGTGGTGCATCACCACCTTGGGCCGACGGTGGAACACCCGGGTCATCGTGTTGCCGCAGGCCCCGCTGGTGCGCGACGGCCCCTACCGTTGGTTGCACCATCCGAACTATGTTGCAGTGGTGGCCGAAGGGTTGGCGTTGCCGTTGGTACACACGGCGTGGCTCACCGCGGCGGTGTTCACGCTGGCCAACGCCGCGCTGCTGAGAGTGCGTCTGCGGGTGGAGAATTCGGCCTTGGGTTACACGTGAACGACCGCGCCGGCGACGATGCGAAGCGACGCGAGGAGGAGCGGCGCTGATGGCTTACGACGCGGACCTGTTGGTCGTCGGCGGCGGTCCGGGCGGGTTGGCCACGGCGTTACACGCTCGCCGCCTTGGGCTTTCGGTGATCGTGGCCGAGCCGCGCGAGGCGCCCACCGACAAGGCGTGCGGCGAGGGCCTGATGCCGGGCGGGCTGGCCGCGCTGACCGCGCTGGGTGTGGACCCGGCCGGCATGCCCTTCCAGGGCATCGCCTACCTGAGCGAGCACCGGCGGGCCCAGGCCCGGTTTCGTGACGGGCCCGGCCGCGGAGTGCGTCGCACCACGTTGCACGCCGCACTGGCCGCGCGCGCCAAAGAGCAAGACACCGAATGGATCCGGGCGCGGGTGAGCAGCGTCGCGCAGGATGCGCACGGCGTGTCGGCCGCCGGTGTGCGCGCGAGGTGGTTGGTGGCGGCCGACGGGCTGCACTCGACCGTGCGGCGCGCCGTCGGCATCGCGGCGACGGCCGGGACGCCGCGGCGCTACGGCGTGCGCTGGCACTACCGGGTGCCGGCGTGGTCGGAATTCGTCGAGGTGCACTGGTCGCGCTGGGGTGAGGCGTATGTGACGCCGGTCGAACCGGACCTGGTCGGCGTGGCGATACTCTCGCGCGGACGTCCCGACCTGGGCTGGTTCCCGGGGCTGGCCGCGCGACTACCCGCCGCCGATCGTGGCCGGCCGCGCGGCTGCGGCCCGTTGCGGCAGGTGGTTTCCCGCCGCGTCGCCGGGCGCGTCCTGCTGGTCGGCGACGCGGCCGGCTATGAGGATGCGCTGACCGGCGAGGGCATCAGCCTGGCGGTCAAGCAGGCCGCCGCGGCGGTCCGGGCCATCGTCGACGAGAGGCCGGCGTCATATGAAGCCGCGTGGCACCAGATCACCCGCGACTATCGGCTGCTCACCCGCACGCTGGTGCTGGCCAGCACACCGCGGGCGGTGCGCCGCGCCATCGTGCCGGCCGGCGCGCTGTTGCCCGGCGCGTTCCGCGCCGGGGTGAACATCCTGGCCCGCTAGGGCGTGGGTTCAGCGCGCCTGCCAGACCGGCTCCCGCTTCTCGGCGAACGCCCGCGGGCCCTCCTTGGCGTCCTCCGACTTGAGCAGGACCCGCATCTCGCGCATGGTGCGGTCCCAGCCGGGTTCGTCGCCGACCACCACGCCGTCGTCGACGCCGTAGGCGATCCGCTTGCTGGCCTGCACCGACAGCGGGGCGTTCACGGTGATCGCCGAGGCCAGCGCCAGCGCGGCGTCCAGCACAGAGCCGGCCTCGACCACCTCGTTGATCAGGCCCCAGTCGCGGGCGGCGGCCGCGGACAGCGGCTCGCCGGTCAGCAGCAGCCGCATCGCCACCTTGCGGGGCAGCTGCTCGGCGATCCGGAACACCCCACCGGCGGCGGCGATCAGGCCGCGCTTGACCTCCGGCAGCCCGAACTGGGCCCGCTCGTCGGCCACCACCAGGTCGCTGGCCAGCGCCAGCTCGGTGCCCCCGCCCAGGGCGGTGCCGTTGACCGCCGCGATGGTGGGCTTGTCGATGAAGTGACGCACGTAGCCGGCGAAGCCCCATTCGGGATGGTCAGGGTGATACAGGTTCTCCCGCCGCGCGATGGCCTTGAGGTCGGCCCCGGCGCAGAACGACTTGTCGCCCGCGCCGGTGAGCACCACCGCCCGCACCTCGGGGTCGTGTTGCGCCTCTTCGAGCGCATCCCCGACGCCGATGCTGACCGCGGCGTTGACCGCGTTGCGGGCTTCCGGCCGGTTGATGGTTATCACCATCACGTTGCCCCGGCGTTCGGCCAGGGCCCCCGGCGCGTCGGTCACAACAGTTCCACGATGGTGGCGTTGGCCTGCCCGCCGCCCTCGCACATGGTCTGCAGGCCGTAGCGAATTCCCTTGTCCCGCATGTGATACAGCAGCGTGGTCATGATCCGGGCGCCCGAGCCGCCGAGCGGGTGGCCCAACGCGATCGCCCCGCCGTTGGGGTTGAGCTTCTTCTCGTCGGCGCCGATGTCCTTGAGCCACGCCATCGGGACCGGAGCGAAGGCCTCGTTGACCTCGTAGACGCCGATGTCGTCGATGGACAGGCCGGACTTCTTGAGCACCTTCTGCGTCGCCGGGATGGGCGCGGTCAGCATGATCACCGGGTCGGCCCCGGCCAGCGTCGCGGTGTGCACCTTCGCGATTGGCTTGAGCCCCAACTCCTTTGCCTTCTCCGCGGACATGAAGAGGATGGCCGCCGAACCGTCGGAGATCTGCGAGGAGTTGCCGGCGTGAATCACGCCGTCCTCCTTGAACGCCGGCTTCAGCGAGGCCATCTTCTCCATCGGGGTGCCGCGCCGGATGCCCTCGTCCTTCAAGACGACATTGCCGTCCTGGTCCTTGATGCCCACGATCTGGTCGTCGAATGCGCCGGAATCCTGTGCGGCCGCGGCCTTTTCGTGCGACGCCAGGGAGAATTCGTCGAGCGCGGTGCGGTCGAAGCCCCACTTCTCGGCGATCATCTCCGCACCGATGCCCTGGTTCGGGATCTGGCCCTGGTAGCGGTCCAGGAAGGCCTGGGGGTAGGGCCGCCCGCCGTTGGCCAGCGACGCGCCCATCGGGGTGCGCGACATCGACTCGACGCCGCCGGCGACGACGACGTCGTAGTGCCCGGCGATCACGCCCGCCGCCGCGAAGTGGATGGACTGCTGGCTCGACCCGCACTGCCGGTCGACGGTCACGCCCGGCACGGTCTCGGGCCAGCCGGCGGTCAGCAGCGCGGTGCGGCCGATGTCGAGGGCCTGTTCGCCGGCCTGCATGACGCAGCCCCAGATGACGTCGTCGACGATGCCCGGGTCGACGCCGGCCTTGTCGACCAGGCCGTTGAGCACCTGCGCGGAAAGCTCGGCCGGATGCACCCCCGACAACCCGCCGTTGCGCTTGCCGATCGGTGAGCGCACTGCCTCGACGATGACGGCTTCAGCCATGGTCTTGTCTCCTTTGACACGTGGACTTCGAGAAGAGTGAGTCTTGCCTCGATTGTCGACCAAGGGGTTGGCAGGTCGGAGGGCGGGGTCGCTCGGCGCCGGGGGCATGGCCACATCGGCCACATGCGCACCAGCGGGTGACGATGACACCCCGCGCGAATCCGCCAGCGCATGTGCTGGCGCATTCGGCCGGGGACGCATGGACCACTCACCCGATCGGGCGGAACCGCCCGACGCGCGGCGGCGGGGCGACGCAGACCCGACTGAACAAAGATTAGGTCATCCGGCGACGGCGTCACCGGCGGCGACCGGACATGCGCCCGCGCAGCACGTCCAGGCCCGGCCCATTGAGCAGGCGCGGCCCGGCCGCCAACGGCAGTCAGCCCCAAGCCCGGCGCACATCGTCGAAGGCGTTGCGTGGCAGCGCTTTACGTGGCACCAGGCATCGGACGGCTAGCCGGCCGGATAGGCGACCGACTTGATCTCGGTGTACTGGTCGAATCCGGCCACACCGTTCTGGCGCCCGACCCCGCTGTACTTGTAGCCACCGAACGGGGTGTCGGCGCCGTAGGGCGCGCCGCCGTTGACGCCCATGAAGCCGGCCCGAATCCGGCGCGCCACCGAAAGCGAGCGCTCCAGCGAGCCCGACATCACGTTGCCGGCCAGGCCGTACCTGCTGTCGTTGGCGATCCGGATGGCGTCCTCCTCGTCGTCGAACGGGATGACGCACAACACCGGTCCAAAGATCTCCTCCTGGGCGATCGTCATCGAGTTGTCGACGTCGGTGAAAAGCGTTGGCCGCACGTAGTATCCCTTGTCGAAACCGGTGGGCGCGTCGGGCCCGCCGACCAGTGCGGTGGCGCCCTCTTCGACCCCCTTGCGGATGTAGCCCATCACGCGGTCGCGCTGCACCTGCGAAATGACCGGGCCGCAAAGGGTTCCGGGGTCCTGCGGGTCGCCGCAAGTGACGTTCTCGTAGATGCCCTTGAGGATCGCCACCCCCTCGTCGTAGCGGGACCGCGGCAGCAGCATCCGGGTGGGGTTGGCGCAGCCCTGCCCGGCGTGCATACACGGCGCGATCCCGATCGCGCAGGCCATCCCGAAATCGGCGTCCTCCAGGACGATCGTGGCCGACTTGCCGCCCAGCTCCAGGAACAGCCGCTTCATGGTCGCCGCGCCCTTTTCCATGATCCGCTGCCCGACCACCGTCGACCCGGTGAACGAGATCAGATCGACCTTGGGCGAGAGCGTGAGCTCTTCTCCCACAAAGTGATCCGAGGCGGTGACGACATTCACCACGCCCGCCGGGATGTCGGTCTTCTCGGCGATCAGCCGGCCCAGCCGGGTGGCGTTGAACGGGGTGTTCGGCGCCGGCTTGAGCACAACGGTGTTGCCGGTGCCCAGCGCCTGGCCGAGCTTGTTGAGGGTGACCTCGAACGGGAAGTTCCACGGCACGATGGCGCCGACCACGCCCACCGGCTCACGCCAGACCTTGCGGGTGGTCAGCGTGCCGGTCAGGCTGATCACCTTGTCGCCCAGGTCGGTCTCCCAGGCGTACTCGTCGATCAATCGCGCGGGATATTTGAGCCCGTCTTCCAGCGGGGCGTCCAGCTGGGGCCCGAACGTGATGGCCCGCGGCGAACCCACCTCGAGGATGAGCTCCTCGCGCAGCTCCTCCTTCTCCGACTCGATCGCCTCGTGCAGCTGCAGCAGGCAGCGCTTGCGCAGCTCCCGGTTGGTCGACCAGTCCGTCTCGTCGAAGGCCCGCCGGGCGGCGTCGATGGCCCGGTGCATGTCCTCCTTCGAGGCGTCGGCGACCTCGCCGAGCGGCTCCTCGGTGGCGGGGTTGATGTTGGTGAAGGTTCCGGCCTGCCCGTCGACGAGCTTGCCGTCGATCATCATCTTCGGCTCGAAGCGGACCTTTACAGCCTCAGTCATATCTGTCACTCTCTTCTGGGTCGCGGAGGGGCTACGGAGAGCCTTACCGGAAACTAGCCGATTGGCAAGCTGCGGCCGCCGCCGGGCTGGTTATTGCGGGTCGAACAGCACCGGGACCGACGTCGGCGACCGGAACACCTGGCCCCGGATGTGGGGATCGTCGGCGTCGGGGTCCAGCCGAAGGTTCGGCAGCCGGTCCAGCAGCAGGTTGACGGCGGTGCGCATCTCCAGGCGGGCCAGATGCATGCCCAGGCAGACGTGCACGCCGTGCCCCCAGCCCAGATGACTTTTGGGCGCGCGGAAGATGTCGAACCTGTCCGGGTCGGGGTAGCGGTCCTCCTGCCGGTTGGCGGCGCCCAGCATCGGCATCACCGTGGAGCCGGCCGGGATCGGCACCCCGCCGAGTTCGGTGTCGCGGGTGGCCACCCGGGTGATGGTCAGCAGCGGGGGCTCCCAGCGCACGCCCTCCTCGATGGCCTGCGGCAGCAGCGAGCGGTCCCCGCGGATGGCATCCAACTGCTCCGGATCGGACAGCAGCGCGAGCAGCAGGCTGCCCAGTGCCCGGTACGTCGTCTCCACCCCGGCCGGCAGCAGCAGCCGCAGGAAGGAGTAGATCTCCTCGTCTTCCAGCTTCTCGCCGTCGATCTCGGCCTGGGCCAGCCCGCTGATCAGATCGTCCTTGGGCTCTGCGCGCCGCGCCGCCAGGATCGGCGCGAAGTAGTCGCACAGCGCGGCCGAGGCGGCAAGCCCGCGTTCCGGATTCAGGATCCAGCTCAGCAACGAGATGGACCACCGCTGAAACTGCGGGTAGTCCTGCTCGGGCAGGCCCAGCAGGCCCGCGATGATCCGGCTGGGATAGTCGAAGGTGAACTCCTTGACCAGATCGGCCTTGCCGTTGCCGGCGAACCTGTCGATCAGGCTGTTGCCCACCCGCCCGACCAGCTCGTCCTGCCAGCGCGCCAATGCCTTCTGCGAGAACGCCTTTGACACCAGCGACCGCAGCCGTCCGTGCACCGGCTCGTCCATACCCAGCATCACGCGCTCGCCCAGCACCGGCCCGAACGCCGCGATGACGGCGGCCGACGAGAACGTCTCGTTGTCGCGCAGCATCTGCTGGGCGTCCTCGTGGCGGTAGACGATGAACACCGGCTTGGATTCCTCGTGCGGCATGCCCGAGGTGTCCAATCGCTGAATCGGCTCCTCGCGGCGCAGCCGGGCCAATTCGGTGTACGGGTCGCGCACGTCCCCGGAGACCGCGTCGTCGAAGGCGCCGAAGTCTTCCAGGTCGTCGAAAAGTTGCTCCATGATTACCCCTCTTGATCCCCTTGACGTGCCGCGCTTTTCGGTGACGAGAACCGCCCGGCCAGCGCGGCCAGGCGCTGCAACACCGGCTGCGGAAGCACCCGCGCCACCAACACCATGGCCCGCTGGCCGTGCGTCAGCGGCCACGCCCCGTCCCGCATCGATCCCTGACGCGGTATGCCCAGCACCAACCGCGACAGGTGGTGCATGCCCGACGCTGGCAGGATCCTGTTGGCGGCCAACAACACCGACGCGTCGGGGCCGACCCCGCGGCGGCGGAACGGCGCCCGGTCGTCGAGCGCCTTGCACAGGCCGTCGGTGAACCGCTCGGGCCGCCGGGCGAAACTGACCGCCAAGCGCCCGCGGGTGTTCATGGTGGTGTGCAGGCGGGCATAGGGGCCGCTGAAGTTGCGGTCGTCGGTGGTGCCGGCGTCGGTGATGATCTCGGTGTCATAGGTGCCGGCCACCAGCACCGTCACCCCCAAACCGAACGGCGCGATCTCGCCCGCCAGCGATTCGCCCCACCGTTCCAGCGCCCCCTTGGCCGCCGAGTACGGCGCGGTGCCGGGCTGGCCGCGAACCCCGGCCGCGCTGGACACCAGGACGATCCGCCCCCGCCCGGCGGCCCGCATGGACGGCAACAGGGCCTGGGTGAGCGCAACCGGGCCCAGCACGCTGGTGGCGAACATCCGCTGCCACAACGCCGTATCGGTCTCCTCCACCATTCCGGCGGCCGAGATCCCGGCGTTGTGCACTATCGCATACGGTGCGCCCACGGCTTCCTCGATGGCCTTGGCGGCCGCGGCGACCGACGCGCTGTCGGTCAGATCGAGCTGTACGCCGATCAACCGGTCGTCGTCGGGGTCCTGCCCGGTGCCGTCCCGAATGGCCCGGCGCAACAGGGGCATTCCCTGATCCGGTGTTCGCATGGCGGCGACCACCCGCCACCCTTCGCGATACATCCGCAGCGCGGAGGCGAACCCCAGTCCGCGGGATGCGCCGGTGATGACGACGCTGCGCGGCTCAGCCATGCCCGACCGCGGTGGTCGCGCAGGCGCCCGCACCGGGTGGTGGCGGCTGCACGTCGGGGCGGCCGTGGGGTTGCCCGCTCATCCAGGTCGACCAGATGCCGACCGAGTATGGGCCCTGCGCGCCGGACTTCTCGTAAAAACCCTGTGGGTCATAGACTTTGGCTTCCGGATACGGCCAGGGGCAGGCGACGGAGGTCGCCGCCTTGGTGGCCTTGATGACGGCGAACCACGCCCCGTAGGCGAAGTAGGACACGTTGATGATGACGAACATCACCAGGAAGGTGCCGAGCACCGGCCGCGCCGGGAAGAGTTTGGCTTTGGCGGCCAGCTTTTCGGCCACCGATTTGCCGGTGTCGTCGCGATAGCACAGGATCGCGGCCGGGACCATCACGAAGGTCACCGAGAACGACTCCCAGATCAGCGGGAACTGGAAGGTGGTGCCGGTGAATACCGAACCCCAGGGGATGACCTGTGAATAGATGTACATGCCCATGTGGACCAGCTGGATCTCCAGCCAGGCGTCGAAGACGAAACCGATCGCGCAGGTCAGCACGCCCAGGCTGACCAGCGGGTGCCGCGCGAAGAACGACTGCGGGCCGTACTTGGCCTGAAGCCTGCGCAGAATCCACACCGCCGGGAAGTACGGTCCGAAATAGAAAGTCACATAACCGAATACGACGAACGGCTCCACAGTCGGCGACAACGACACCAACGGCCAGGATTCCGGCCAGTGGATCAGGTCGGGGTTGTACACCGCGAACGGCGCCCAGTTCATGATCGGGTCCTGCCACACGATCAGGGTGGTGCACAGGAACATCAGCATCGCCGGGCTGCCCGGGTTGCGGCGCCATCCCCTGACGAAGACCGCCACCAACACGATCAGCATGACCACGGTGGAGATCTGGATGAACGTCATGTAATCCAGGCCGAAGATGAACTTCACCGGGCGCGGACGGCCCTGCACGTTCGGATTGGCCACCCGCGGATCCAGCGCGACGCGGCAGTTCGCGATGAAGAAGAGCGCGAACGCCGCCAAGCCGGCGCCGGCCACCCAGCCGCCCCAGCCGCGTGTGCCGGTTCGCCGCGCACCCGATTCCTGTTGTGCCGCAGGCGAAGTGGTCTGTTTAGTGGACATCAGGTCAAGCTTCCTCTCCGAAACGATCGACCAGATGCGAGTTGACGCCGTCCGCGTCGAGGGTTCTGGCCACCAGATACCCGGCGCCCATCCAGGCGCGTCGCGTCCACTTGCCGAACGACACCCGGGTGCCGGGCGCACCGGAGGCCGCCGGCATCATCTTCACCCGCTCCAGCGCCTCCTTGACCCCGCGCGGGCTGAGCGGATGCGCATCGGCGAAGGCCCGCACCAGGGTGGCGGCGACGTCGCAGTTGACCACCGGCACGCAATATTCCGGCCGCCGGCCCCCGTACTTTGCGGCGTACCGGTCGAGGAAGTCCTGTCCGATCCGGTTGTCCTCGTCGTATTGGTCGACGCCGACCCAGCCCATGAAGGCGTTCCACATGATCGGGTTGACCCAGGCGTTCTGGAAGGCGGTGGTGGTGAAGCGCGGCGGATCCCAATCGACCGCCTGCAGTGCCGGATTGATGAACACGATGCCGAACCCGAAACCCAGGTGCACGATCGCTTCGGACTTGGCGTCGTGCAGCGTGCGCACGGCCTCGTTGATGTCCTGCGCGGTTTGCGCGATGGCCGCCTCGGCGACGATGCGAATGCCCTTGCGCCGGCAGGCGCTGCGCAGGTTCTTCAGGTAGCTTTCGCCGATCAGGTTCTGCTCGACGAGCACTCCGATCTCGGAAAGTCCGCGCTTGGCAACGAGATCCGCGATGAAGATCGGCTCGTCGGTCATCGACCCCTGCGGGAAGGAGAAGGTCCATTCACCCAGCCAGTCGTCGGTGCCGGTGACGCTGAGCGCCGGCACCTTGAACCGCTCTTCGATCGCCTCGCGGGTGGGCACGCAGTTGTCGGTGATGTGCGGCCCGAACACCACCAGGCAGCCCTCGTCGACGAGTTCGCCGAAGGCGTCGATGACCGCTTTGACCGATCCTTTGGGCAGGCCCTCCACCTCGCGGTAGATCATCTGGACCGCTCGGTCCAGCACGCCCTGCTCGGCGGCCTCGGCGAAGACGAGGTCGAAACAGCGGGTGAAGTCGGCCTTCATCTCCTCGGGGAACCCCGGCGGCAGGGCGAAGTCCATCAGATAGCCGACCTTGATCGGCTCAGCGCTGCTTTCGTAGGACATCTGACCTCCCAAGGACAAATTCGCGCGCACCGGTCTGTAAACCTAATATTTGTTCAGACCCTAGCCGGGGCGGTATGCAGCGTCAATCATCGGACCCGAGCGAACCGCCCGACCCGAAGTAGATGCCGATCATCTCGCCCAGGGCCTTGCCCACCGCCACGTCGTCGGTCAACGGCCCGGCGATGGCGGCCCGGGCCGCCTCGGGCAGGCTCAGGCCCTCGGCAACCAGCCTGCCCGCCGCGATCAGCACCCGCGTCGACGCGACCTCGCGCAACCCGGCGGTTTCCAGCCGGCGGATGGCCTGCCCGAACCGGACCAGCTCGGCCGCGGTGGCGGCGTCCACGCCCGCCTCGTGCGCGACGATCCCCTCCTCGACATCGGCTGCGGGGAAATCGAATTCGATGGCGACCATGCGCTGGCGCGTCGAATCCTTGAGATCCTTCAGCACGCTCTGATAGCCGGGGTTGTAGGACACCACCAGCCCGAAGCCGGGCGCGGCGTCCAGCGTGATGCCGAGTCGCTCGATGGGCAGCTGCCGGCGGTGGTCGGCCAGCGGGTGCAGCACCACGGTGGTGTCCTGGCGGGCCTCCACCACCTCGTCGAGGTAGCAGATCGCCCCCTCCCGCACCGCCCGGGTCAGCGGGCCGTCCACCCACACGGTCTCGTCGCCGCGCAGCAGGTAGCGGCCCACCAGGTCGGCGGTGGTCAGGTCGTCGTGGCAGGCGACGGTGATCAGCGGCCGGCCCAGGTCGTAGGCCATCGCTTCGACGAACCGGGTCTTCCCGCAGCCCGTCGGGCCCTTGAGGACGAGCGCCAGGCCCTGCCGGTACGCGGCCTTGAAGACGGCCTCCTCGCTTCCGACCGCCCGGTAGTACGGGCGCGCCTCGGCGGCGTGGACGTATGCAAGTCCGGACTGGTCGACCATGGCTTCCCTTCTGTTAGCCGGCGCCCACGTGCGCCGATGTGTGCGGCCGGCGGGATGTCGCGGTACCGGCACGCGCGTTCGCGGCGGTGCGGCGGCGGACCTCCGCCGCGCGCAGGGCCGAGCGGAACAGCGGACCGATCACCCCGGCCAGCTGATCGGGGCGCGCGATCGTCGCGTGCGCGGTAGTGCCGAATACCCGGCGCAGGGACTGCACGTCGGTCCCCGCGCCGACGGTCAGGCACACGCAGCCGGTCCCCCGCCGGCGCGCCTCGGTCAGCGCCCGGCGCGCATCCGCGGCACCGTAGGCCCGCTCGTATCCGTGGTCGTAGGCCAGCCCGTCGGACAGCACCACCAACAGCCGTCGCGACGTGCCGCCGCGCGCCTCCAAGATCGCCGAGCCGTGCCGGATGGCCGCGCCCAGCCGGGAGTACGCGCCGGGCTCGAGGCTGTTGAGCCGCCTGATCACCTGGGCGTTGAGCTGGTCGTCGAACCGCTTCACCGGCACCATGCTCACCGCGCGCCGGCCCTGCGAGTAGTAGGCGTACAGGGCGACCCGATCCCCCAAATCATGAAGCGCCACAGCGAGATCGGCGACCGCTGCGCGCTGCTGCTCATGCACGGTGCGCCCGACGGTGCCCGGCTCGGCCGCCGACCCCGACACGTCGAGGAGCAGCAGCACCGACAGGTCGCGGCGGCGCCGCAGGCTGTCCAGGTACACCGCCTCGTCGGGCACCGACCCGGCCCGTACCTCGACCCGTGCCTCCACCGCGGCGTCGATGTCGATGTCGTCGCCCTGCGGCTGCCGGTGCCGCCGGTGCAGACCCATGCCCAGTCGCGCGAGCGGGCGGCGCACCGCGATGGCGTCGTCGACGGCCAGCGTGGCCCGCGCCGTGATGGCCGGCTCGACCTCGCGCACGGTGCACCAGGCGGGCCGGTAACTCCCGCGCGCCACGTCCCATTCCGGATACCGCACCCCGTCGGCGGGATCCTCGTCGTTCCCCACGTCGGCGGGGGCCGACGCCAGCGAGGCGACGGCGTAGGCACCGCGCTTTCCGGAATCGGTGCGATGCGTGGGGCTGTCCGCGCCCGGCGGCCCGCCGCCGGTGCCGGTCTTGCGCGCCGACGACAGCAGCTTCTTCAGCCACTTGCCGAGGGCGCCGCCCCCGCCGACCGGGCTGGTGAACAGGTCCGGGTCGTCCGAGTCGTCGACCGCCGCGTCGTCGAGCTCCGCGAGGTCGGCGGCCCCGTCGCGCCGCGGGACGTGCGCGGGTGCCGCCTTGTCGTCGGGCTGGTCCGGCCGGGCGGCCCGCCCGCATGCGGCAAGCACCTTCCCCGCCCGGATCACCCCGAATTCCGGCGCCGGGTCGGGCAGCGCCACCCGTGCGGCGGCCAGCGCCAGCGACGCCCGCGGGGAATCGCTGCGGCCGGCGACGCCACGGTCGCCCAGGGACGCCAACACGCGGGGCAGCACCGGCGCGTTGGCCACCAGCGCGCGGTGGCCTTCGACGGTCAGGTAGCGCTGGGCCAGCTTGCGGTGCCGCAGCAACCGGCCCACGACGTCGGGGCGCAGGCTGCCGGCGGCGATCATCGACGCCTGCACCGCTAGGGATTTGAGCGCCCCGGGCGCGCCGGCGTCGACGTAGATCGTCTGGCCGTCGGTCCACGCCGGCTCCCCCGGTGGCAGCCCGGCGACCGCGACGGCCCGGCCCGCGAGCGCGGAGGCGAGCATGCCCAGGGCTTGCCACTGGTCGGCACAGGCGTCATCCCCCATGCTCAACCTCCGACTTGTTGACCAAATATCTGTTCCAACCGTAGAGTCCGGCTGCACGGCAGTCAATGAGTCGGGAGCACATGATGATTGAGTTCACCGTCGGGTGGCGCCGTGTCACCGACGGCCGCTCGCGGCGTCGCGTCATTGACCTCGAATCCGCCCCGACGTAGTGTCCGGCAAAATGGATTTCTGCTATCCCGCGGAAGTGGAACGGTTCCGCACCGAGCTGCGTGACTGGCTGTCGGACAACCTGACCGACGAGCTGGTGAAAGCACGCCGCGCCGGCGGCCGTGACGACGCCGCGTTCGAGATGCTGCGGGCGTGGAACCAGACGATGGCCGACGCGGGATGGGCCGCGGTGTCCTGGCCGCGCGAATACGGTGGTCGCGGCGCGACGGTGCTCGAGCAGCTGGTCTACACCGAGGAGACCACCCGGGCGCGAGCTCCCTTGCCGCTCAACGTCATTGGCTTGAACAACATCGCGCCGGCGATCATGCAGTACGGCACCGAGGCGCAGAAGCAGCGGCTGCTGCCGCGCATGATGCGCGCCGACGACATCTGGTGCCAGGGCATGTCGGAACCCGATGCCGGGTCCGATCTCGCGGCGCTGCGCACCCGTGCGGTGCGCCACGGTGACGACTTCGTAGTCACCGGGCAGAAGATGTGGACCTCGCTGGGCCACCGCGCCGACTGGTGCCAGCTTTATGTGCGCACCGATCCGGATGCGCCCAAGCACAAGGGGATCTCGTGCCTGATCGTCGACATGACGCTGCCCGGCATCGAGGCCCGTCCGCTGGTCACGCTGGGCGGCGACGCCGATTTCGCCGAGGTCTTCTTCCACGACGTGCGGGTGCCGGCGGACGCGTTGCTCGGCCCGCTCAATGCGGGCTGGCAGGTGGCCACCACCACGCTGAGCCACGAACGGGCCGGGGCCGCCCGGTTGTACGCAGAGATGCAGGTGCGGCTGGAAGAGCTGGTGGACGATCTGGCCGCCGCGGGCACCGGCGCGCTGGACGACCCGGTCACGCTGCGGCGCCTCGGCGAACTCGCGGTGCGGATCAAATATCTGGAAGTGCTGTGCCAGCGGTCGATTTCGGCCACCCTGCACGGCGGGTCGGAACTGGTGGCGCTGGGGTCGGCCAGCCTGGCCAAAACGGTGTGGGGCGAGATCGGGCAGGACCTGGCCGCGCTGGCGTTCGACGTGCTGGGCTCCCGCGACGACGGGCTGGCGTGGGCGAACTACCGGCTGACGTCGCGCTCGCTGACCATCGCGGGCGGCACCACGCAGATCAACAAGAACATCACCGCCCAACGGGTGCTGGGGTTGCCGCGCCAATGAACCTCGAACTCACCGACGAACAGGTGGCGCTGCGCGACACCACGCGGCGCTTCCTCGCCGAGAAGGCCCCGATCGCACACCACGTGCGCCGGCTGCTCGACGACCCGACCGGGATCGAGCCGGCGGTATGGCGCGGCCTGGCCGACCTGGGCTGCACCGGGCTGCTGGTGCCCGAACAACACGGCGGGGCGGGCATGACGATGGTCGAGGCCGGGATCGTGGCCGAAGAGCTTGGCGCCGCGCTGTATCCGGGTCCGTGGTTGTCGACGGCGGTGGCGGCCCCGCGGGCACTGATCCGACTGTGCCCCGGCGGCGACACCGCCGCCGGGCTGCTGCGCGGCATCGCCGACGGGACCACCCACGTCGCCGTCTGCTTCCTGGACACCCCGCCCATGGCCGCCACCCGAGAGGGCGAGACCACGGTGCTGCACGGGCAGGCCCGCGCCGTGCCCGATGCCGCGGCCGCCGACGTCCTGCTGACTCTGGCCGAAGATGCCGGGGACACAGCGCTTTTCGCGGTGAACACCGGATCGGCCGGGGTTGCGGTCAGGCCCGAACACCACATCGACCCGACCCACAAACAGTCGCGGGTCACCTTCGACGCGGCCCCCGCGCGGCGGCTGGCGACGGCGTCGGCGGACGACGTGGCGGCGGTGGTTGACGACGTGCTGATCACCGCGTGCGCCGACGCGCTCGGCGCCGCCCGCGCCGTCATGGACCTCGCCGTCGAATATGCCAAGACCCGAACGCAATTCGGTCAGCCGATCGGGTCGTTCCAGGCCGTCCAGCATCTGTGCGTGGACATGTACGAGACCGTCGAGTTGGCCCGCAGCGGGGTGATCCACGCCCTGTGGGTTAGCGACGCGCCCGACGGCGATGAGCGGCATCTGGCCGCGCTGCGGGCGAAGGCGTTCGCCGGGCGACTGGCCGGCGTGGCCGACACCGCTATCCAGGTCTTCGGCGGCATCGGCTACACCTGGGAGCACGACGCCCACCTCTATCTCAAGCGGTTGCTGGGCTACAGCGCGTTTCTCGGCGGACCCGACCGCTACCTCACCGAAGTCGGTGCGCGCCTTGCCAAGAGAGGCAGTCCGTGATGAATGTCGAGTACCTGCTCACCGCCACGCCGTCGGCGCGCAAGTCGCTGGACCTGGACGCCCCGGTCGACCCCGGCGACATCCGCGAGTGCCTGCGCATCGGCCTGCAGGCCGCGAACGGGTCGAACGCGCAGTCGTGGCGCTGGCTGGTGGTCAGCGATCCGGCGCTGCGCGCCCGGATCGCCGAGCTGTATCGCGACGCCTATCTGCGGCGGGTCGGCGGACGGTTGCTCGCCGGCCTGATGCCCGCCGGAACACCCGAGAGCCGCATCATGTCGTCGACGGAGTGGCTGGTCGAGAACCTGGCCAGGGTGCCCATGCTGGTAATCCCTTGCTACGAGCCTTACTTGCCGCGCATCGACGGCGACGAATCCTTCCACCTGGCCACGCTGTACGGCTCGATCTTCCCGCCGGTGTGGAACTTTCAGCTGGCCCTGCACACCCGGGGATACGGGACGTGCATCACCACGCTGCATCTGCATCACGAAGACGAAGTCGCACAGCTGCTCGGCATTCCGCCGACCTACGTCCAGGGCTGTCTGCTGCCGGTGGGCCGGCTGCGGGCCGGGCGCACCTTCCGGCCCGCGCGGCGGCGGCCGATCCAGGAAGTGATCGCCTGCGACCGTTGGGACGGGCCGCCGCTCTAGGATGGGATTTCGGCGGCTTGTGCAGCGCATTCACCGGGTCCGGTCTGATAGCCTCTAACAAAGATTTGGTTCGGCGGAAAGAGGACGAATGCGTATGGTCACGCACCCGCAGTCGTCCGGATCTGCACACCGCTGACCATGGCGAAAGCCGAGTCGCTCCGAGCCGGCAGCACCGCCGATTCCCCGACGCGCCGAGCCGAGATCCTGGCCACCGCCGCGTCCCTGATCGCGTCCTCGGGCCTGCGAACGTCGTTGCAGGAGATCGCCGATGCCGCCGGCATCCTTCCCGGCAGCCTCTATCACCACTTCGAGTCCAAAGAGGCCATCCTCGTCGAGCTGATCCGCCGCTACCAAGACGACCTGGAGCGGATCGGCCGGGCCGCCCAGGCCAGGTTGGACGAACCCGACTCGCGTCCGGTCCCCGAGCAGATCATCGAGCTCGGCTCGGCGATCGCCAACTGCGCCGTCGAGCACCGCGCCGCCCTGCAGATGTCGTTCTACGAGGGGCCGGGCACCGACCCGGAGCTGACCAAGCTGACCCGGCAGCGGCCGGTGGCCATCCAGGAGGCGATGCTGCAGACGCTGCGCGCCGGCCGGTGGAGCGGCTACATCAAACCCGACATCGACCTGCCCACGCTGGCCGACCGCATCTGCCAAACCATGCTGCAGGTCGGTCTCGACGTCATGCGGCACACCGCATCCGCCGACCAGGTCGCCGAACTGCTGTGCCGAATCATCTTGCAGGGCTTGGCAAGCCGGCCGCCCAGCGACGCCGCGCTGGACCGGTCGAAGGCATTCGCCGCCGCCAACGGGGTGATCGAAACCTGGTCCGACGACAGCGACGCCGATCCCGGTGACAAGGCGGCGCTGGTGCGCGCGGTGGCACGCGCCGAATTCGGCCGCCGCGGTTATGAAGTCACCACCATCAGGGACATCGCGGCGGCGGCCGGCCTGGGCACCGGAACGGTGTATCGGGTGATCGGGTCCAAGGACGAGCTGCTGGACTCGATCATGCGCTCCTTCGGCAAGAAGGTGGAGGCGGGATGGGTCAGCGTGCTGCGCTCCGACGCCACACCCACCGAGAAGCTGGACGCGTTGAGCTGGGTCAACGTCAACGCGCTGGACCAGTTCTCCGACGAATTCCGGATCCAGCTCGCCTGGATGCGGCTCTCTCCCCCGACGGCCAACCCGGGCTGGTCCTACGCCACCCGCCTGCGGCAGATGAAATCGCTGCTCTCCGAAGGGCTCCGGACGGGTGAGATCGCCATCGCCGCGCCGTCCACCGCGATGCTGGCGCGCTGCCTGATCGCCCTGCAGTGGATACCGGAGAACATCCTCGCCGAGATCGGCAAACGCCCAGCTCTGCTGCATGTCCGCGACACCGTTTTGCGTGGCGTGGCGGTCCGCGGCGCCGCCGTCGACAACTAGGTCGACAACCCGGTCGATATCTAGGTATTGAAACCAAATAACCGTTCCCCATACAGTTGGGCAATTAGAATCGGGTTGGCGATTAACGAGAAGGGGATTTCCATGACGATTGTCGATCGGCTGCGCTACGACGGCAAGCGCGCGCTGGTGGTCGGTGGTGCGACCGGCATGGGCGCCGCGGCGGCCAAATCCGCGGCCGAACTGGGCGCCGAGGTCATCGTGCTGGACTACGCCCCGGTGACCTACGACGTCGCCAAGTCCATCCAGGTCGACCTGCGCGATCCCGCGTCCATCGACGCCGCGCTCGAGCAGCTCGACGGCCCGGTGCACGCGGTGTTCTCGGCCGCCGGCATCGCCGAGGGCACCACCGACCTGATGGCGATCAACTTCCTCGGACACCGCTACCTGATCGAGCGGCTGCTGGAACGCAACCAGCTGCCGTCGGGCTCGGCGATCTGCTTCATCTCCTCGGTCGCGGGCATGGGGTGGGAGAACGACCTGGACCTGCTGAACGAGTTCCTGGCCACCCCGGACTTCGCGACGGCGCAGGAATGGGTCAAGGCGCACGAGCCGGAAGGCATCATCCACTACGGGTTCTCCAAGAAGGTCGTCAACGCCTACGTGGCAACCCAGGGCTATCCGCTGCTGAAGAAGGGCATCCGGATCAACGCGATCTGCCCCGGTCCCACCGACACCCCGCTGGCCCAGGCCAACGCCGACCTGTGGCTCACCTTCGCCCAGGACTACCGCGACGAGACCGGGTCCAAGGTGCACACGCCCGAACAGATGGGTGATGTGATGGCGTTCCTCAACAGCGCCGCCGCCTTCGGCATCAACGGGATCACGCTGCTGGTCGACTACGGCCACACCATGGCGTCGCTGACCGGCGCCTACCCGCCGGGCAAGCCGATCATCGACATCATCATGGGCCGCGTGAAGCTCTGACCGGGCCGGCGTAGCGTCGGCTGTCATGGCACGAGTCGTGATCGTCGGCGGCCACGGCAAGGTCGCGTTGCAGCTGTCCGCCATCCTGACGCAGCGCGGCGACGCGGTGACTTCGCTGTTCCGCAATCCCGATCACGCCGACGACGTCGCCGCCACCGGCGCCAAGCCGGTGGTGGCCGACATCGAGCGGCTGGACACCGACGCGCTGGCCGGCCTGCTGGCCGGGCACGACGCCGTGGTCTTCTCCGCGGGGGCCGGCGGCGGCAACCCGGCCCGCACGTATGCCGTCGACCGCGACGCGGCGATCCGGGTGGTCGACGCCGCCGCCCGGTCGGGAGTGAAACGGTTCGTGATGGTGTCCTACTTCGGCGCCGGCCCCGATCATGGTGTGCCCCAAGACGATCCGTTCTTTCCCTACGCGGAGTCCAAGGCCGCGGCCGACGCCCACCTGCGGGCCAGCGACCTGGACTGGACGATCCTGGGGCCGGGCCGGCTCACCCTGGACCCGCCCACCGGCCGCATCGCCGTCGGGCGCGGCAAGGGCGAGGTCTCGCGCGCCGACGTCGCGAGCGTCGCCGCCGCCGCCCTCGCCGACGACTCGACGATCCGGCGCACCATCGACTTCAACAACGGTGACGTGCCGATCGCCGTCGCACTGGCCGGCTGAGCCCGCCCGGCGGCGGGGTAAGCTGCGCTACGCAGCTGGTCTGCTCGCGTCGCAACCGCGCCGTGAGCATCGAGCGAAGCAACGTTAGTAACGCTTCGTAAGAGGGAACCCGGTGAGAATCCGGGACTGTCCCGCAACGGTATGCAGGAACGACCGCCGTCACCAGCACTGGTCGCAAGACTGGGAAGCGACGGCCACTAGGAACTGCCCGGCTCCTCGGCGGCCCTTCGGGACCGCATCGTCGGCCGGGCACGCACCACCCGGTGCGCGCCTGCGAGTCCGGAGACCTGCCAGCTGTGCCGGGCGCGCCGCGTCCGGCGGCTCATCGCCTCGTGGAATGGGCGTTTGGCTGCAGCCGTTGCGGTCGGTACCGGGTACCCACCGCCGACGGGTCGGCTGCACGTCCGCGGGCGGTGACCACCACGCCGATTGAAGGACGAATATCGTGACCCCTCAAGCATTCACCGCAACGGTTGTCGGATCGCCGCGCATCGGGCCGAAGCGCGAACTCAAGCGCGCCACCGAGGGCTACTGGGCCGGCCGCACCGGTCGCGCCGAGCTCGAAAAGGTGGCCGCGACGCTGCGCCGCGACACCTGGACGGGCCTGGCGGCCGCCGGCCTGGATTCGGTGCCGGTGAACACCTTCTCCTATTACGACCAGATGCTCGACACCGCGGTGATGCTCGACGCGCTGCCGGAGCGGGCCCGGCAGGTGTCCGACGACCTGGACCGCTACTTCGCGGCCGCCCGCGGCAACTCCGACGTCGCACCGCTGGAGATGACCAAGTGGTTCGACACCAACTACCACTACATCGTCCCCGAGATCGCGCCCACCACCAAGTTCGCGCTGAACCCCGACAAGGTGCTGTCGGATCTGAAAGAAGCTCTGGCACAAGGTATTCCGGCCCGGCCTGTGGTTATCGGGCCGATCACCTTCCTGCTGCTCAGCAAGGGCGTCGACGGGGCGGGCGCCCCCATCGAGCGGCTCGAGGAGCTGGTGCCGATCTACGCCGAGCTGCTGTCGCTGCTCGCCGACAACGGGGCGCAGTGGGTGCAGCTCGACGAGCCGGCGCTGGTGACCGACATGTGCGCCGACGCGCCCGCCCTGGCCGAGGCGGTCTACAACAAGCTGGGCTCGGCGGCCAACCGGCCGGCCATCTACGTCGCCACCTACTTCGGTGACCCGGGGGCGTCGCTGGCCGGGCTGGCCCGCACGCCGATCGAGGCGATCGGCGTCGACCTGGTGTACGGCCCCGACACCGCCGTCGCCGCCGTGCCCGAGCTGGCCGGCAAGACCGTGGTGGCCGGCGTGGTCGACGGCCGCAACGTGTGGCGCACCGACCTGGCGGCGGCGCTGGACAAGCTGACCACGCTGCTGGGTTCGGCAGCGCGCGTTGCGGTTTCGACGTCGTGCTCCACGCTGCACGTGCCCTACTCGCTGGAGCCGGAGACCGACCTGGACGACGCGCTGCGCAGCTGGCTGGCGTTCGGGCGGGAGAAGGTCGCCGAGGTGGTGACGCTGGCGCGTGCCCTGCGCGACGGGCGCGAGGCCGTCGCCGACGAGATCGCGGCGTCCAACGCGGCCGTCGCCTCCCGCAAGAGCGACCCCCGCCTGCACAACGACCGCGTCCGGGCCCGCATCGACTCGATCGTCGCGTCGGGTTCGCACCGCGGCGACCCGGCCCAGCGCCGCGCCAGCCAGGACGCGCGGCTGCACCTGCCGCCGCTGCCCACGACGACCATCGGCTCCTACCCGCAGACCTCGGCAATCCGCAAGGCGCGCGCGGCATTACGGTCCGGCGAGATCGACCAGGCCGAGTACGAGAGGCGGATGAAAAAGGAGATCGCCGACGTCATCACGTTGCAGGAGCAGCTCGGCCTCGACGTGTTGGTGCACGGCGAGCCGGAGCGCAACGACATGGTGCAGTACTTCGCCGAGCAGTTGGAGGGCTTCTTCGCCACGCAGAACGGCTGGGTACAGTCCTACGGCAGCCGCTGCGTGCGGCCGCCGATCCTGTACGGCGATGTGGTGCGCACCCACCCGATGACGGTCGAGTGGATCACCTACGCGCAGTCACTGACCGACAAGCCGGTGAAGGGCATGCTGACCGGGCCGGTGACGATCCTGGCGTGGTCGTTCGTCCGCGACGACCAGCCGCTGGCCGACACCGCCAACCAGGTGGCGCTGGCCATCCGCGACGAGACGGTGGACCTGCAGGCGGCGGGCATCGCGGTCATCCAGGTCGACGAGCCGGCGCTGCGCGAGCTGTTGCCGCTGCGCCGGGCCGATCAGGAGGAGTATTTGCGTTGGGCCGTAGGCGCTTTCCGGCTGGCCACCTCCGGGGTTGCCGACTCGACCCAGATCCACACCCATCTGTGCTACTCGGAGTTCGGTGAGGTGATCGGGGCGATCGCCGACCTGGACGCCGACGTGACCTCCCTGGAGGCCGCCCGCTCGCACATGGAGGTGCTCGACGACCTGAACGCGGTCGGCTTCTCCAACAGCGTCGGGCCGGGTGTCTACGACATCCACTCGCCGCGGGTGCCGAGCACCGCCGAGATCGCCGAGTCGTTGCGCGCGGCGCTGCGGGCGGTGCCGGCCGAGCGGTTGTGGGTCAACCCCGACTGCGGGCTCAAGACCCGCAACCCCGACGAGGTGAGCGCGTCGCTGAAGAACATGGTCGCCGCGGCCCACGAGGTTCGGGCCGGGGTCTGAGCCGCCGAGCCCGAGCGTCACGCCAGCGTGACGCTCGGGCTCGGCGTCACTCTGGCGTGACGCTCGGCGCGTCGTCCGACACCACCTGCACGGGGACGTCGTCGTCCCAGGGTTGCCGCACGACCATGTCGGCGACCCGCACGATGCCGCGCTCGAACTCACCGGTGGCCGCGTCGACCAGCCGGTAGGCCTGCGTCTGCTTGTGAATGGGCTGCGCGTCGAGCAGCACCACCCGCACCTCGCCCGGCTCGAAGTGGCAGCGCTCCTGCAGCGCGGCGATCAGCTGCTCGTTGTGCATGTGGCCGTCGCCGAAGTTCCAGCCGATGGCGGTGCTGCAGATCCGCTCGCCGTCGGTGATGACGTAGTCGTCCTCGTTCTGGCCGGCCATGGCGCGGTGCGCCAGCGTGAACAGTGCCCGGCCGTGAGTGTTGAAGCCGCGGAACGCATATCCCATGTAGAGCGGGATCTGCGCCGCCTCCGGGCTGCCGTAGAACCGCTCCAGCTGGGCCTGGGGCATGCTGGCGATGGCGACGATGCCGCGGCTGATCTTTTCGCTGGCCGACGGTTTGATGCACCACAGCGTGGTGTCCCAGTTGCCGGCGTAGTAGCGCATCCCGGGCAGAAACGAGATCTTGCGCGGAAACATGTTGCCCAACACCACGATTCCCGCAATGACGACGAACAGGACGGCCACCACCACGGGGTGCCGAAGGTCGCCGAGCCCGATCCCGGTGTGCGCCACGAACAGCGACAGCACCCCGAAGATCATGAACACGTTCCATTCCAGCGGCACGCCCATCGGAATCGAGACCAAGATCCCCAGGTGGAAGCACACCATCACCACCGCTGCCACGGTGACCGGCCAGCCGCCGTGACAGAAGAACAGCGGCAACGGCACCAGCATCTCGATCGCGGTGCTCAGATGCGCGATCCAGCGTGACAGCCGGCCGGGGCGCAGATCGTCAGGGAACTTCTCGAAGAACCTCCGCTTCAGCCAGCGCGGGCGCACCAGCGGGTTGTTGGACATCATCGTGGAGATCACGAACGGAAAGTGTTTGTTGAGTTTGGATGTCGCCGCGCCCATCCAGATCACCAGGAAGACCACCTTGGACCCGACGATCATGTCGGGCGCCCCGAACAGGAACGTCACCGCCATGCTGGCGTAGACCTCGCCGCGGGCGGCCAGGAAGATCACCTTGTCGCGCAGCCCCAGCACCGCCAGCACCAGCAGGATCAGCACGATCTTCCAGGCGGGCAGCAGGCCGATCGTGGTGCCCAGCTCGGGCACGGGCCCGGTGCCGTCGGCGAACAGCGCGGCCAGCGTCAGCAGCAGAAACAGCGCGTACAGCGCGACGTCGACCGGCTTGCGTTTGGTGCCCGCGGTGAACGGGACCCGGTCCGGCCACGGTGGCAGCCGGATGGTGCCGAAGCGCATCCAGTACAGAATCGAGCCCATCGGCGGGAAGAAGCGGTTGTTCAGCGGGCCGAAGCCGCAGCCCAGCCCGATCACCTCGAACAGCATCGTGTAGAGCACGACCTTTTCGAAGACGATCGGCTCCGACCACCACGACGCGACGTGGGTGAAGCCGCCGAGACCCCGGGTGGCCGAGGCGAACAGCCACCCGCCCAGGATGTAGAGCAGGATTTTGACGACGTAGAACAGGTGCAGGGCGACCGGGGTGCCGAACCCCACCTCGGCCCAGTGCTTGGCCATCGGGCGGATCTTGTCGCTACGGGTGCCCTTGCTCCATTCGGCCATGTCGAGCTGCGGCAGCTCGGGCTTCAGAAATCCCATGGTGTCAAAGACTAGAACGCGTTCTAGGAACACGCCCGGCAACCTCGGGCAACGCGGCGGCACCCGGGCGCGGCCGAGGCCCCGGCCGCGCCCTCGAGCGTGGACTAGTTGCGCGATCACCCGGCGTGTCGGCGCAACAAGTCGACGCTGGACCGGTGCGCGCCGGGACTACCCGGCTTGCTTGGCCGGCGGCCGGTAGAAGATCACCAGCTGGCCGATGGCCCCGGCCAGGCCGAGCAGCAGCGAGATCAGCAGGCCGTTCCAGCCGTCCATCCAGTTCTTGCCGAAGACCAGCCAATCCAGGCTGAGCCGGCCGGCGCCCAGGGTGGCCACCACCACCGCGCTGGCCGCCAGCACCAGGTTGTATTCCCAGCCCTCCTTGACGATGAAGAAGCCGTTGGGGCGGTGCACCGTCCACGCCGCGACCAGCATCAGCGAGACGAAGCCCGCCGCCGGGATCGGGGTGAGCAACCCGGCGGCCAGGCCCAGACCGGCGGCCATTTCCGTGGTTGCCGCCACGGTGGCGTGGAACTTGCCCGGCTTCATGCCGATGCTCTCGAACCACCGCGCGGTGCCCGGGATACGGCCACCGCCGAAGAACTTGTTGTAGCCATGCGCGGCCAACGTCACGCCCAACACCAGCCGCAGGATCAGTAACCCGACGTCGTAGGGAGTCATAGGTGCCAACCTAGATCATCGGCCGCCGGGGAGGACAGGACCGCCGCGCGGCTGAGTCCACCCGCCAGCCCGTGTGGGAACATAGCGGGCGTTCCGGGGTTGCCCGAATCAGCAGCGACACCACGAAGGGGGTGCACCACGGCTCGCACCGCACCAGGTAGCGGCGCCCACCGCAACGCGTCACGCGACCGGGACGCCGCGCCGACAGAGCAGTCCGTGGTGTTGCTGGACGGCACATCGAGCCACCCCCGCGAGCTGCTGGGCAACAAGGGCCACGGCATCGAGGTGATGCGCCGCCACCACCTGCCGGTGCCGCCCGCGTTCTGCCTCACCACCGCGGTGGGCCTGCGGTATCTGGCCGACCCCGCGGCGACGATGGACGCCGTCTGGGACGACGTGCTGGACCGGATGGGCTGGCTGCAGGCGCAAACCTCGCGCGCGTTCGGGCGGGGCCCGCACCCGCTGCTGGTCAGCGTGCGCTCCGGGGCCACCCAGTCGATGCCCGGGATGATGGACACCCTGTTGAACCTCGGCATCAACGACTCCGTGGAGCAGGCGCTGGCCGCCGAGCACGGCCCGGCGTTCGCCCGCGACACCCACCGGCGGTTCCGCGAGATGTACCGGCGCATCGTGGGTGTCGAGCGGCCGGTGCCGTCCGACCCGTACACGCAATTGCGCGCCGGCATCGAGGCGGTGTTCGCGTCGTGGAACTCCCCGCGCGCCCGCGCCTACCGCGCCCATTACGGTTTCGCCGACCGGCACGGCACCGCCGTCGTCGTGCAGGCCATGGTGTTCGGCAATCACGGCCCCAATTCCGGTGCGGGAGCATTCTTTTCGCGCAACCCGATCACCGGGGACGACGAGCCGTTCGGCGAGTGGCTGCCCGGGGGCCAGGGCGACGACGTGGTGTCGGGATCGGTCGACGTGGAACCGATCGCCGCGCTGCGCGACGAGCAGCCGGCCGTCTACGACCAGCTGATGGCCGCCGCCCGGACGCTGGAGCGGTTGGACCGTGACGTCCAGGAGATCGAGTTCACCGTCGAGGACGGCGCCCTGTGGTTGCTGCAGACCAGGGCGGCGGAACGCTCGGCGCAGGCGGCGGTGCGCTCGGCGCTGCAGCTGCGACGCGAGGGGCTGATCGACGACGCCGAGACGCTGCGGCGGGTCACCCCGGCGCACGTGCGGTCGCTGCTGATGCCCGCCCTGCAACCCGAAATACGTTTGACGGCACCACTTCTGGCCAAGGGCCTACCTGCCTGCCCCGGCGTGGTATCCGGCACGGCCTACGCCGACGTCGACGAGGCGCTGCACGCCGCCGAGCGGGGCGAACCGGTGATCCTGGTGCGCGACCACACCCGGCCCGAAGACGTGTCGGGCATGCTGGCCGCGCGGGGCATCGTCACCGAGGTGGGCGGCGCGGCCAGCCATGCGGCGGTGGTCAGCCGGGAACTGGGCCGGGTGGCCGTGGTGGGTTGCGGCGCCGGGGTGGCCGCGATGCTGGCGGGCCGGCGGATCACCGTCGACGGCGCCGAAGGCGAAGTGCGCGAAGGCGAATTGTCCCTGTCCGCGTGGTCCGAGAACGACACGCCGGAGCTGCGGGAGCTGGCCGAGATCGCGCGGCTGATCAGCCCGCTGCGCGCCCATTCCGGCGGCGACCATCCGCGGCTGGACGACGACTCCGAGAGCGCCGTGCGCGCGGCCCTGGCCGCCGGGCAGACCGACGTGGTCTCGCCCACCCCGCTGCTGGTCATGCTGACCGCGCTGCGCCAGGGCGCGCCGTGACCGAACTGGCTGTGCTGCAAGCGATTCGGCTCAAGGGCCGGGTCAGTCGAGCCGACCTGGCCGCCACCCTGGGCACGGATCCCGACGAAATCGCCGGCACGGTCGAGCGGCTGAGCGCGGCGGGCCTGGTGACCGGGGACGCCACCCTGCGGATCACCCCGGCCGGCAGCGCCCGGCTCACGGCGCTGCTCGCCGAGGAACGCCGGGGCATCGACGCCGCCGCGATGGCCGCCGTCTATGACGACTTTCGGGCGATCAACGCCGATTTCAAGCGCCTGGTGACCGACTGGCAGCTCAAGGACGGCGCGCCCAACCGCCACGACGACGCCGAGTACGACGCCGCCGTGTTGGCCCGCCTGGACGACGCGCACGCGCGGGTGACGCCGGTCATCGAGGCCGCGGCCGCCCAACTGCCGCGGCTGAACCGCTACGCGGCGAAACTGGCCGCGGCCCTGGGCAAGGTGCGGGCCGGCGACACGGCATGGCTGACCAGGCCGCTGATCGACTCCTACCACACGGTGTGGTTCGAACTGCACGAAGAGCTCATCGTCGCCGTCGGCCTGACCAGGCAGGAAGCCGCCAGATCCGGTGACGCGCAATAGTCATAGCGCCGCGTCGAGCAATGCCAGGTAGGCGTCGACGTCGGGAACCGCCGACGCCGCCGCGTGCACGCTGATCGCGATGGTGTCCCCGATGCCGTGCACGCCGTGCGTCAGCCCCATCACCGGCGACAGCGCGGGATAGCCCGCCGTCAGCACCACCCGCGCGCCGCCGAAGCTCAAATCGGCCGGCCCGCGATTGACGCTGGACACCACGGTGTTGCCGGCCACCTGGTCCGGACGCTGGTCGGCGTCGAATTGGTCTACGCCCCAACGCAACAGCGCGGCCGGCACCGCGGCGAATGCGCGGTCGGCGGCCCGGGTTGCCGGGTGCCCGAAGCGGCGCCGCCCGGCGGCCAGGCCGGCCGCGATCCGCTCCGCGCGGGCCTGGGCCCCCAGCCTCGGATGCAGGTCCACCACGACGTTGCCGAAGTGGTTGTACGCCTGCGGTGCACCGGGTTTGGCCATCGGAACCTCGGCGCCCAGCGAATCCGCTTGATCGCCAAGCAGATCGGACAGCGCCTGCGCCACCGCGCCCAGCACCGCAACCGTGGCGGTCGGACCGGGCAGCTGCGCGCGGTGCCGCACCAGGGTGCGCAGCGAACGCACACCGGCGGGCCGGGCGTTCGTCGGCAGCAGCGGACGCGGCCCCGCCCCGGGGGCCAGCCGCCCGGCACGGGTGTCGCGCACCAGTTGGCGGTGGGTGCGCGCGGCCACCGCGGCCCGCCAGGGCAACCAGCCCGGCCGCGGGACGGGCACCTCGGGCACCGGGGCGGCCCGGCCGAAAAGCCGGGCGGCCAACGCCGCGGCGCGGGCGCCGTCGGCCAGCGCGTGCGCGACCTGCAGCACCGCGACCGTGCCCGGCCCGCGGACCCCCGGAATGCCGTCGACCGGGCCGAAAACGTGCAGCCGCCAGGCCATCCGGCGAAGGTCGAGTTGGTCGTCGGCGAGCCCGGCGACAGCGGCCAGGCACCCGTCCCAGCTGTGCTCGGCCAACTCGTGGCGGACCACCTGCTCGGGGGCGACGGCCGCGGGCACCCAGTGCGGGTAGCGCAGCCGGCCGCGGTCGCGCACCCGGATGCTCAGCGCCGGCTCCGCGTCGGCCCGCCGGCGCAGCTGATCGGCGGCAGCCGGGTAATCGGCCGGCTCGCCGTCGAAGGCGTACAGCAGGAACTCGTCGTTGGGGATCTTGGCCGACATCCAGTAGAACTGCGCATCGACGGCCGCCATCCGGTGGCCCGTCATTCAGCCGGGTGAGCCGATGAACCCGAGCACCAGGCCGGCGACCTTGTCGGGCTGTTCGAGCTGCAGGAAGTGCCCGGCATGTTCGACGATGTCGACTTCGCTGCCGGGGGGCAGCACCTTTTCCACCTGGTGAGCGAAAGCCGATGTCATGCAACCGTCGTCGCGGCCATGAAGGTACAAACACGGCAGCACCGGCTCCTCGGTCCACAGTCGGTGCAACGTCGCGTACTGGGCCGGCGGTGCGGTGTTGCGGATGGTGGCGCGGTAGGGGCCCAGCGCCGCCCGCCAGCTCTCCGGCGCCCCGATCGCGGCGTCGACGTGCCGCAGATCCTCCTCGGCGCGGTAGCCCGGCGACCAGCGCCGCCACAGCAGCGGCAGCACCCAGGAAGCGGAACGCTCAGGCAGCCAAGGCAATTGGAAGTACATGATGTACCAGCTGCGGAACACCTGGCGGGCCAGATGGGCGGCCAGCCGGCCCCGCTCGGCCGCGCTGCCGCCGCGCCGCCGGAACGCCGCCGAGGGCGGCACCGACATGAGCACCGCCTTGGCGAACGGGCTGTCGGGCATGGCGGCCAGGCCGGTGGCCGCGATCGCCCCCCAGTCGTGGCCGATCACCACGTCGTTCTCGGTACCGCCGGCGGCCGCGCGCACCCGCAGCGCGTCGTCCATCAGCGCACCCACGTGGTAGCTGCCGTCGGACGGGATCGCCGACGGCGCGTATCCGCGCATGAAGGGCGCGACCACCCGCCACCCCGCGTCGGCGAGCCGGGGAGCGAGCTTGCGCCACCCGTACGGCGTGTCGGGGAAGCCGTGCAGACACAACGCGAGCGGGCCGTCGGGCGGCCCCCAGGTGAGCGCCTTCAGGTCCCCCGCAGGGCCGGTCACGTCGATCCAGCCTGGTTCAGCCATCTTCACTCCCTGCTCGGCGCGTCCGCACGGACCAACCTAACCCGTGTGTCGTCGAGACGCACCGACCGCAGTAAGTATGAAGTCAAACCGTCACTGCGTCAGCGGGTTTCGCTACGAGGATGCCGCGGCCCGCTCCAGCTCGGCGATGACGATCTTGCGCATGCCATACATCGCCTGGGTGGCCGCCGCCGCCCTGCTGCGATCGGGGTCGCCGATCAGTTCGAAGAGCCGGTCGGGGACGATTTGCCAGCTCAGGCCGAAGCGGTCTTTGAGCCAGCCGCATTGGGATTCCTCGCCGCCGTCGCTCAACCGGTCCCAGTAGTAGTCGACCTCGTCCTGGTCCTTGCAGTGCACCGTGAACGACACCGCCTCGCTAAACCGGAAGTGCGGGCCGCCGTTGATCCCGATGAACCGCGAGCCGTCCAGCACGAAGCTGCCCGACAGCACCGTCCCGGGCTCGCCCGGGCCGGCCTCGGTGGTCCGGTTGAACCCCTCGATGTGCGAGTTCGGGAACACCGCGGTGTAGAACGTGGCCGCCTCCTCCAGGTTGTCGTCAAACCACAAGGACGGGGTGATCGATGGCATGTCCGCGGGCCTCCTCGCCGGCTGGTTGGTTGTGCTGGGGTAGACCCCGGCGGCCGTGGAAACTCATCGCGTCGTCGGCCCGCGCAAGAGTGCTTATGCCACCTATGTAACGTCAGGACCCATGAGTACCGTCAGCAGCAGTCCCGAGACGGTGGAGTTTGCCGGCGTCGACGGGATCACCCTGGTCGCCGACGAATGGAATCGGGGCTCCGACGGCGCCGGCCGGCCGAGCATCTTGATGCTGCACGGCGGCGGCCAGAACCGTTTTTCCTGGAAGAACACCGGGCAGACGTTGGCCGACGAGGGGCTGCACGTGGTGGCACTGGATTCCCGGGGGCACGGCGACAGCGATCGCTCGCCGCAGGCCGATTACCAGATCGAGACGCTGACAGCCGACGTGCTGCGGGTGCTGGACGCGATCGGGCGGCCGGTGACGATCATCGGGGCGAGCATGGGCGGACTGACCGGCATCCTGGCCGCGCACCGGGCCGGGCCGGCGAAGGTGACCCGCCTGGTGCTGGTGGACGTGGTGCCCCGGTTCGAGAAGGACGGCAGCGCCCGCATCCGCGACTTCATGATCAGCGGCCTGGACGGCTTCGACTCGCTGGAGCAGGCCGCCGACGCCGTCGCCGCCTATCTGCCCTACCGCAGCAAGCCGCGCAGCCCCGAGGGGCTGAAGAAGAATCTGAGGCTGCGCGACGGCCGCTGGTACTGGCACTGGGACCCGGCGTTCATGACCAAGCCCGGCGACGATCCCGAACTGCGCACCGAAAGCTTCGAGCAGGCCGCCAAGAACCTGTCGATCCCGGTCCTGCTGATCCGCGGCAAGCTCTCCGATGTGGTGAGCCCCGAGGGGGTCCGGCACTTTTTGGCCACCGTGCCGCGCGCGGAGTTCGTCGAGCTGTCCAACGCCGGGCACACCGCGGCCGGCGACGACAACGACGCGTTCAGCGACGCCGTGGTGGCGTTCGTCAAGCGCCGCTGAGAAATCCGCGCGGCTAGTTGGCCGGCTTCTCGGCGTGCCCGCCGAATTGCTTACGCATCGCCGAGAGCGTCTTGTTGGCGAAGTCATCGAGATGCCGGGAGGCGAAGCGGGACTGCAGCGCGGTGGTCAGCACCGGCGTGGGGACCCCCTCGTCGATCGCGGCGATGGACGTCCAGCGGCCCTCCCCCGAGTCGGAGACCCGCCCGGAGAACTCCTTGAGCTCCGGTGATTCGTGCAGCGCGATCGCCGTGAGATCCAGCAGCCAGGATCCGATGACGCTGCCGCGCCGCCACACCTCGGCGACCTCGGGGATGTCGAAATCGTATTGGTAGAACTCGGGATTGGACAGCGGCGCGGTTTCGGCGTCGCCTTCCTGCACGTGCTTGCCGATGTCGGCGTTGCGCAACACGTTGAGTCCCTCGGCGAGCGAGGCCATCATCCCGTACTCGATGCCGTTGTGCACCATCTTCACGAAGTGCCCGGCGCCGGACGGCCCGCAATGCAGATACCCCTGCTCCGACCGGGTGACCTCGCCGTCGCGGCCCGGCGTCCGCGGCGCGGCGTCCACCCCGGGTGCGACGGTGGCGAAGATCGGCTCGGCGTGCGCGAACGCCTCCTCGTCGCCGCCGATCATCAGGCAGTAACCGCGTTCCCGACCCCAGACGCCACCGCTGGTGCCGCAGTCCAGCAGCCGAATCCCCTTCTCCGACAGCGTCTTCGAGTGACGAATGTCGTCACGGTAGTAGGAGTTGCCGCCGTCGATGACGATGTCGCCGGGCTCCAGCGTGGTGGCCAGCTCCTCGATCACCCCGGTGGTGATCGTCCCGGCCGGCACCATCACCCACACCACCCGCGGGGCGCTCAGCTTCGCGGCGAGCTCTTGCAGCGAGGAGACCGCGGTCGTCTTCTCCTCCCCCGCCATCGCCTTGACCGCGTCCGGATTGTGGTCGTAGACAACGCATTCGTGTCCGCCCTTGACCACCCGGCGGACGATGTTGGCACCCATCCGGCCCAGGCCGATCATCCCCAGCTGCATCGTGTTTCGAGCCTCCTTATCGTTTCGTGGACGTGCTCTGCGGCAGCCACGGTTGCTGCCAGGCGTGGCGACCGTGCACCAGCGCCTGCGCGGCCTCGGGTCCCCAGGAGCCTTGCTCGTATTGGTGGATGCGGCTCGGCTTGTCCAGCACCGGCTGCACGATCCGCCAGGTCTCTTCGATGGCGTCCTCGCGGGCAAACAGCTGGCGGTCGCCGTTGAACGCGGCGTAGAGCAGCCGTTCGTAGGGCCGCACCGGTTCGCCGAGGTCCACCGCGAACGAGGAGTCCAGGTGGACGTCGTGCCACGAGTCGCCGACCTGAGCGGACAGCTGCAGGCGCATCCCGGGATCGGGGTCGATGCGCAGCACGATCTGGTTGGGCTCGGGCGGGCGGCGGTTGGGCAGGAAGGAGAAGCCGGGCACGTGATGCAGGAACATCCGGACCTCGGTGACCTTGTGCGGCAACGCCTTGCCGGCGCGCAGGAAGATCGGCACCCCGGCCCAGCGCCAGTTGTCGATCTCGGTCCTCAACGCGACGTAGGTCTCGGTGGTGGAATCCTTTGCCACACCGGGGACTTCGGTGTAGCCACGATACTGGCCACGCACGCAGTGCTCCGGGTCCAGCGACGGCATGGCCCGGAACACCTCGGCCTTCTTGTCGTTGAGGTCGTCGGCGCCGGCCCCGACCGGGGGTTCCATGGCGACCAGCGCGAGCACCTGCAGCAGATGGTTTTGCACGACGTCGCGCACCGCCCCCACCGCGTCATAGAACTTGCCGCGGTCCTCGATGCCGAAGTCCTCGGCCATGGTGATGTGGATTTCGGAGATGCTGTCGCGGTCCCACAGCTTGGCCAGGGCGTTGTTGGCGAACCGCAGGTATTGCAGTTCTTCGACCGGCTGTTTGCCCAAAAAGTGGTCTACGCGCAGGATTTGGTCTTCGTCGAGCACCGCGCGCAGCCGGGCGTTGAGGTCGCGCGCCGATTCCAGGTCGTGGCCGAACGGCTTTTCCACCGCCACCCTGGCGCGTTCCAGTAGGTCGGCCTTGGCCAGGTTCTCCACGATCGGCGCGAACAACGACGGCGGCATCTCCAGGTAGTACAGCGGACGCGAATCGCCACCGATCTTCTCGGCGAGCTCGCTGTAGAGCCCGGTGTCGGTGACGTCGCCCGACAGGTAGGAAAGCCGGCCCGCCAAGCGGTCGAACACCGCGTCGTCGAACGTCTCACCGGTGGCCTTGATCGCCTCCCGGGCGCGGTCCAGCAGCTGGTCGAGGGTGATGTCGTCGCTGGCCACGCCGATGATCGGGTGCTCGAGCTCCTCGCGGCGCTCCAGCCGGTAGAGCGCGCGGAACGTCATCTTGCGCGCCAAGTCCCCGGTGATTCCGAAGATCACCAGCAGGTCGGATGGATGGCTGTCATCGTCGGCCAAGACCGCTCCTCCCGAAAGTCACCCGATCGGCTCCCTTGAGACTCACTACCCGCGGCCGGCGGACTCAACACTAGACACAGCCCGGCAGGGGCGCCAGCCCGACCGCGGCGCCGCCTGACAGGATGACCGGCATGGGTGACGTGCTGCATGTCACGGTCTACATCCTGGCCGGGCTGGCCGCCGTCGAGGCCGGCGCGCTGGCCGTGCTGTGGCGGCGGCTGGTGCGCAGCCGCGCCGAACTCGACGAGCTGCGTCAGCGCACCGACGCCCGCAACTGGCTGCTCGCGGGCGGGCGGGAAGCGGTCAAGACGGTATGGAACACCGCCAATCTCGTGCGCAAGGAGGGTTTCGGCGCGGCGGTGCGCAGCTCGATCGAGGAGCTCGCGGACTGGGCTGAGGTGGAGCGGCCCGACCTGGCCCGGGTGACCCCGGACGGCCGGGTGGTGATCCTGTTCACCGACATCGAGGAATCGACCGCGCTCAACGAGCGGATCGGCGACCGGGCCTGGGTCAAGCTGATCAGCTCGCACGACAAGCTGGTCTCGGATCTGGTGCGGCGCCAATCCGGTCACGTGGTGAAGAGCCAGGGCGACGGATTCATGGTCGCCTTCGCCCGGCCCGAGCAGGCGGTGCGGTGCGGCATCGAGTTGCAGCGCGCGTTGCGCCGGAACGCAAACCGCAAGCGGCACGAGGAGATTCGGGTCCGGATCGGGATCCACATGGGCCGCTCGGTGCGCCGCGGTGACGACCTGTTCGGCCGCAACGTCGCGATGGCGGCGCGGGTCGCCGCCCAGGCCGCCGGCGGGGAGATCCTGGTGAGTCAGCCGGTGCGAGACGCGCTTTCGCGCTCCGACGGGATCCGGTTCGATGACGGACGCGAGGTCGAGCTCAAGGGATTCTCCGGCACCTACCGGTTGTTCGCCGTGCTGGCCTCGCCCGATCCCGGCTGAATCGCATCGTATTCGGCCAGCCGCTGATGCAAACGATCCCGGACCTCGTCGGCGGTATAGGCCCGGCGTTTGCGTTGGTCGCGGACCACCAGCACGCCGCCGGCGACGACGCCGGCCGCACCGGCCAGCCCGAGCCACTTCCACATGCTGCGCATGCCACCAGGCTAGGCGTAGTTGTGATTGACTGGATCCCCGCATGGCCTTACCCGCGAGAAGCGGGGCGGGGCGGCGGCGACGTCGGCGAAAACTGCAGCGGGAGACGGGCTTACACGATGCTCACCTTGAACCAAGCGCTCGAGGAGACCCGGACCGGTGACCTGTGGCTGTTTCGCGGCGGTTCGGGTCCCGACCGCGCCATCCAGACGTTGACCAACAGCCCCGTCAATCACGTCGGCATGACGGTGGCCATCGATGACCTGCCGCCGCTGATCTGGCACGCCGAGCTGGGTGACAAGCTCGTCGACCTGTGGACCGGGACGAATCATCGTGGCGTGCAACTCAACGATCTGCACCAGTCGGTGTTGCAGTGGACGCAGCGTTACCGCCAACGGTGCTGGCTGCGCCAGCTGACGCCGCCGGCCACCCGCGAGCAGGAGAACAGGCTGCTGCGCGTGATCGCCCGGATGGACGGCACCGCGTTTCCCACCACCATGCGCCTCACCGGCCGGTGGCTGCGCGGCCGACTGCCCACCGCCTACGACTGGGCACGCGGAATCCCCGTGGTGGACAAGAAGATTCGGGAGACAACGCGCCGACGAAAGGAACGTCAACGGCTCGGTCTGGAAGCGGCCTACTGCGCGGAAACCGTGGCGATCACCTACGAGGAAATGGGTCTGCTCACCACCGAGAAGTACTCGAACTGGTTCGACCCGGGCTCGTTCTGGAGCGGCGACAAGCTTCCGCTCACGCCGGGCTATGCGCTGGGCGACGAGATCGAGATCGCGGTCGATCGGTGAGGGGTTAGTCGACCGTCATCTCGCCCATCCGCGACCACCCGGTGGCCTCGACGGTCTGGCTGATGATCTTGGGCGTGGACTTCAGCGCCTGCGGGAGCTCTTGCATCGCCCGCTTGAAGTGGTCGCTGTTGACGTGAGCGCTGCCGGCGTCACCGTCGCGGAACGCCTCCACCAGCACGTACTCGGCCGGGTCGTCCAGGCTGCGCGACCACTCGAACCACAGGTTGCCCTCCTCGGCCCGGGTGGCCGCGGTGAACGCGGCGACGAGGTCCGGCCAGCGGTCGGCCCACTCGGGTTTGGTCTCGAACTTGACGACGATGAAGATCATTGCGGCCCCGCCTCGGTTCGCTGCTGGGATGACTTGGGATGGCGCTCTGGATGACTTGGGATGACTTGGGATGACGCCCGCCCCTGCCCGCGGGCAGCGCCAGCCTATCGGGGCCGGGTCGCCACCGCGGCCCGGCCCCGGCCGCGATGGCAGGTCGCTTTTTTGGGCGAAATAATCACAGCAAAGTGGGCTCATCCGTCACAGGCGACACATCAGCCCGCTTTTGCCGCGCGCCACCCGGTCGCACACGTAGTGGCCCAGCTCACATGGGCACGGATATCCGCGCTATTTCACTTTGCGGAACGAGAATGGTCGCGAACCGGGGCGCCGAAAACCGGGTGACAATCACCAGCACGGCCGCGTTTTATTCGTTATGGATTCGCAATTACCGCGTCGCCGGGAAAGGTAATTCAGGGGCCCGGCGGGGGCGGCGGCACGGGCGCCGGCGCATCGATCAGAACGGCCGGCGCTTCCGGCGGCGCAGGCGGCGCGTCGGGCGGCGGAGCCGGTGCGTCCGGCGGGGGTGGCGGTGCGTCCGGCGGCGGCGGCGGCCCGAACATCGCCGGCGGCGGCGCGCCGCCGTCCTCGGGGGGCATCGGCAGGAACATGTGGTGGGTGAATCCGGCCTGGTAGGCACCGGCGCCGCCGACGTGGACGCCGCCGTGCTCGCCGCTGGACACCGCCGTTCCGTCCGGCAGCGTCACCGCGGTGTGGCCGCCGTTCCAGCCGATCACCAAGGCGTTGGGGGCGGTGCCGTATTGGAAGCCCCGGGCCAACAACGCGGCTTCCTCGTTTCCGGTATTGAACCGGTCCCCGAACACTGGCCTGTCAGTTGCTGCATTCGCAATCCACGAAGCAAGTCCCGAACAATCGGTCCCAGCCGGAGAATCTCCACCCGAAATATAAGGCGTGCCGGAGACCTGATTGATCAACGACATCAATGTTGCAATAACGACCATGGCCAGGGAGGCTAGCAATAAGGTTTATTGCGATCCAAAATTTGTGGCCCAGGTCATTCGCTAAACGGACAATGACGTGCGCCGCAGACTGAGCCAATATATTACACACGGGTATATTTGCCGCAGCAAAATGCTTACGCCTTCGGCGACCCGGCCTTACGCGTCGTCTCGCTCGCTTTCCGCGATCTCGCGGTCGACCTCGGCTTGCTCCCGGTTGGCGCGCGCCCGCGTCCGCTTGACCCGTTCGTCGATGCGGCGCAGTCGCGCCCGTTCCCGCTCGGCGGCCGTGCCCTCGCGTTCGTCGGCGAGCTGCTCGCGCTCGTCGGCGATCTGCTCGCGCTGATCGGCGACCCGGCCTCGTCGACCCGCCAGCCATTCACGTCGTCTGACGTCGGCCTCCCGCCGGGCCAGGGCCTTCTCGCGCTGATCGAGCGCGTCGGACCGACGCTCGGATTCCTCGGGAGGCTCGGCCCAGTGTTCTGCGGCCACAATTCACCCTAACCCTGCGGCGGCCGACCGTTCGACGCGCCGAGCGCCGCCGGCACCGGGTCCGGGTGCTCAGAGCGGGGTCCACACTCCGTTGTTCCAGATTCCCCAGTTACCGGCGCCGGTCGGGTTCCACATCATTTGCGCCCCGGGCGCCCAGGCCGGTTGCGGTGGCGGGGGCGGTGCCCACGCCGGCGGCGGTCCCCAGGGCCCCCAGCCCGCCGGGCCGGTGGGGCCACCGGGGTGTTGCCAGTCGTGGCATTGATGCCAGTCCCAGTCCAAGACGTTGCCCCAGGACGGGTTCCACGGATCGCCCGGACACCAATGCCCGGTGGGTGCGGGGGCCGGGGCCGCCGCGGCGACGGGGCCGCCGGCGAGACCGACGACGGACATCGCCAACGCGCCGCCCGCCACCACACTCGCCGCCCAACCCGCCGTGCGCTTTTCCGTCGTCATGCCCTAAGACTTTCCCGTGGCGAGGTTCGGGGCAAGTGGCAATTCGGAGTTGTCGCGGGTTCTAGGGCTCATATCCCGAACTTGGCCCGCGCCTCCGGCGTCACCGGGGTGAACAGGTTGACCAGGTTTCCGTCCGGATCCCGGAACAACAACGCGCGGTTGCCCCACGGCATGGTCGTCGGCTCCGTCACGACCTCGGTGAGCTGCTCGCGGAGCCGCTCGTATTCGGCGTCGACGTCATCGACGATGAACTCCACAATCGCGCTGCGGTTGGCCGCGGGTTCGGCGGATCCGGCACCGAACAGGGGTACCGTCTGGTCGCTGCCGATGGCCAGCGTGGCCGCCGGTGTCGGAATCTCGGCGAACAGCTCGTTTGCCCACACGGCCGAGACTCGGGTGACGATCTCGTAGAAACCGACGAGGCGCTGCACGTCGGCGGTGATGATGCGGGTCGATACGAACTTCATGCGGGCGCTCCTCGAAGGGGTGGATGTGGTGTCGCCCAAGCAGATTAGGCGCTGCCTCTGACAACCGAGCGGCCGTTTTGTCGGGCCGGCAGGCGCGAGATTCACCGTGCCGTCGGGGGTATGGCGCGCTCGACCAGGGCGGCCGCGATCCCGGCAGCCGTCGGGAAGGCGTCGCTGCCCAAGGCCCTGGTCCGAACCGAGGCGCCATCGAGTAACAGCGCCAGCTGCTCACCGAGCAGTTCCGGATCGGCGGCGCCGGCCTCCCGGGCAGTCTCGCTCAGGCGGGCGGCGACGGAGGTCTTGTACTCGCGGGCCCGCACGCGCGCGGGATGCTGCGGATCGGAGATCTCCACGGCGGCGGCGATGAACGGGCAGAGGGGCATCGGCTCGTCGGTGAACGCAGGCGGCGTCGCGAATACCGCGAGCAGTCGTTCGCGGGGCGTGAGATCGTCGCGCTCGAAGACCTCGGACGTGGTGTCGACGTCAAGACGCCGCAGGTACTCAGCGATCAGCTCGTCCTTGCTACCGAAGTGCTGGTAGGCGGTGCGCTTGGACACCTGCGCCGCCGCGCAGAGCAGGTCCATCCCGGTGTTGTTGATGCCCCGCTCGCGGAACAGCTGCTGCGCCGCGCCGAGGATGCGCTCGCGAGCACCCCGGCCCCGTCGCCGCCCGCGCGGGCCCTTCTCCAGCTCGGTCACGCCGTCCATGGTAACGCTCAGTGTACTTAGCTGGCGTTCGCACGCGCCGTGCGGTAGCTTACGTACACAGATCAGTATGCATAATCTTGGCAAGGAGGGTCGTTGTGGGGAAGCTCGACGGCAAGGTGGCGGTGATTACGGGTGGCTCGAGCGGTCTTGCGCTCGCCACCGCCAAGCTGTTCGTCGACGAGGGAGCTCACGTCTTCATCACGGGCCGGCGGCGGCACGCTCTGGACGAGGCCGTCGCGTCGATCGGGCGCAACGTCACCGCCGTGCAGGGCGACGCGGCCAACCTCGACGACTTGGACCGGCTGTTCGACACGGTGAAGCGGGAGAAGGGCAGCATCGACATACTTTTCGCCAGCGCCGGCACCGGAGGGCAGGCGCGCAGGCTCGGTGAGATCACCGAGCAGGACTTCGACACGGTCTTCGGGCTGAACACCCGTGCCACCCTGTTCACGGTGCAAAAGGCGTTGCCGCTCTTCAACGATGGCGGGTCGATCCTGATGACGGGGTCTATCGCCTCGGTCAAGGGCTGGCCGGATTACAGCGTGTACTCGGCGAGCAAGGCCGCCCTGCGCTCGTTCGCCCGCACGTGGCTCAACGAGCTGAAGGACCGCCGGATCCGCGTGAACGTGCTCAGCCCGGGCCAGGTCGCCACACCGATTCAGGAGAAGATGTTCGACGCGGAGACCAAGCGGCAGTTCGAATCCCTGATTCCGCGGGGTACGATGGGCCGTCCCGAGGAGATCGCGACGGCCGCACTGTTCCTGGCCTCCGACGACTCGAGCTACGTCAACGGGGTTGAGTTGGCCGTCGACGGCGGCACCTCGGCCATCTGACGTGAAGGGCGGCGGTCGGCCTCCGCTTCGCCGGGCGCATCGGGTACCGAATGTTGCTGCGCGTTCTAGCTTTTCGGCGTCAGGACGACGACGGGGATCGGGCGCGACGTCCGCTTCTGATATTCGGCGTAGCGGTTCTGATTGTTCTTGTTCACGATCTCCCAGAGCCGGGCATAGTCAGCGTCGCCGGGCGGCACGATCCGCGCGGTGACGGCGAAACGCTTTGGGCCCACGTTGATTTCGGCTTCCGGCTTGGCTTTGAGGTTGTGATACCAGCCGGGGGCCTCGGGCGCGCCGCCCTTGGACGCGACCACCAAATAGTTCTCGCCGTCGCGGGCGTAGGTCAGCGACGTGGTGCGCGGTTTGCCGGTCTTGGCGCCGACGGTGTGCAGCAGCAGGCTCGGTATCCACAGCGTGCGGTGACCGATCCAGCCGTTCGTCTTGCGGTAGACCGTGTCGTGCACCCGCAGCACCTGTGGGAGCAGTTTTTCCTCTACGAAACTCATAACTGTCAGTCTCGTCAGTGGCGTCGCACTTATCCAGCGTTCCAACAACGGTGTTCTGAAGTGCGTCGGACGCCTACCGGCGAGGGCGTCGACGCAACGTCAGAGCTCGTCGACGATCGCGATACCCACGTCCCAGCCCGCCGCTTTTAAATTCTTGTCCCTGGTCCATAGCCGTGCACCGTCGACCAGAGCAACCGACCCAAGAAGATGGACGTCGATCGCACTCAGTCCGCGGCCCCACAAGCGGTGGCATTCGACGAGATGAAGGACCTCCGCATGCGTCAGCAACGGGAACGCCCGAAGATTGGACAGCAGGCGCAATAGATCGGCGCGCCGCCTGATCGCACCCAATGCCAACTCCTCGATCACCATTTGGTGGCAACCGATTGCGTCGTTGGTCAGGAACTCTATGAGTCGCTTGTCGGCGACGTGCAGATGATCGATCCATACCGACGTGTCAACGAGAATCATCGGCGGGTGTCCTCCGGCGAGGGCCGACCGATGCCTTCCGATCCGTGCCGCCGAGCGCCGCCAGCCGACGGGCGCTCTCTACCCGAACGAGTGTCTGCAGTCCCTGACGGAGGAGCGCCACGCTCTCTGTCACCCCGGTCAGTTCGGCCGCCTCTGCCAATAAGGCGTCGTCAATCGTCACCGTCGTCCTCATTTAGACACCTCCATGAGCATCATTGATGCATCCAATGATGCCACACTTAAGCGGCATAGCGGGGAACGTCCCGGGGCGTGGTGTAAATAGTGGCGGCGTGTCGGTGCTGATGTAGAGGGCCATCGCGTGAGTCTCTGTGGTGAAACGACCAAGGATCACTACCGAGAGGAACATCGCGATGGCCCTGGATCAGTCTGCCTTGCTGGAGGTGCTGGACGCATTACGCAATGCCGATGCCGCTGATCGGATCAAGCAGGCCGCCGAGACGATTTATCAGGCACTCATCGATGCGGAGCTGACGGCGGTGATCGGCGCCGGTCCGCATGAACGGAGCGCATCACGAACCAACCAGCGCAATGGGTCTCGGCCGCGCACACTGTCGACGATCGCTGGCGATTTGGAGTTGCGGATTCCCAAGCTTCGGTCGGGCTCGTTCTTCCCGGCGCTGCTGGAGCGGCGCCGCCGGGTCGATCAGTGCTTGTTCGCGGTGGTGATGGAGGCCTATTTGCACGGCACCTCCACCCGCAAAGTCGACGATTTGGTTAAAGCCCTCGGCGCGGACGCCGGCATCTCCAAAAGCGAGGTCTCCCGGATTTGCGCCGATCTGGACACCGAGGTAGGCGCCTTTCGGGACCGGCCTCTATCCGAGCAGCACTTCCCGTATGTGTTCCTCGACGCCACTTACTGCAAGGCTCGGGTCAACCATCGGGTGGTCTCCCAAGCGGTCGTCATCGCCACCGGTGTCGCGGTTGACGGACGCCGTGAAGTGCTCGGCTTCGACGTCGGTGACTCCGAGGACGGCGCGTTTTGGACGGCGTTTCTGCGCTCACTGAAAACCCGCGGCCTGTCCGGGGTGCAGCTGGTGATCTCTGATGCCCACACCGGGTTGCGCAGCGCCATCGAGGCCATCCTCATCGGCGCATCTTGGCAACGATGCCGGGTGCACTTCCTGCGCAACGTGCTCGCCCAGGTGCCCAAGGGATCAGCCGAGATGGTCGCCGCAGCGATCCGCACCATCTTCGCCCAACCCGACGCCGAACATGTGCGAGAGCAACTCGACACCATCGCCGGCATGCTCGGCCGCCAACTGCCCAAGGTCGAAACGATGCTGCGCGAGGCCGCCGACGACATCACCGCATTCGCCGATTTCCCTGTCCTGCACTGGAAAAAGATCTGGAGCACCAACCCCCTCGAACGACTCAACAAGGAGATCAAACGCCGCACCGACGTCGTCGGCGTCTTCCCCAACCCCGCCGCGCTGCTACGGCTGGCCGGCTCCGTTCTCGTCGAAGCCCACGACGAATGGCAAGTCGCCGAAAAGCGCTATCTCTCCGAGACCACCCTGGCCCTATTACATCCCCGCTCCGATTCAGCCGACCAATCCGTTGCCGTCCCCGCCGCCATCACGGCATAGTGGAAACTCGCAGAGCCTCAGGCGAAACGCCGATCGGCTTTACACCACTTCACGGGGCACAACCGGCATAGCGACGCGCGACGACTGTTGAACAGGCATCGAGATCGATGTTGAACCGGAACCAAACGATGCTTCGGATGTCCCTTCACACCGCCTCCGGGAACGTATGCAGCAAGCCGTCAGGCGGTCGCGACCTTGTTGGACTTCGTGCGGTTGCAGCGCCAGCACAGAGTCTGAAGATTGTCGGGAGTAGACATGCCGCCCTTGGAGATGGGCACGATGTGGTCCACCTCGAGAAGTAGGTGAGGTTCAGCCGCGAGCGACACCGAGCAGTACCGGCAGGTGTAATGATCACGCACCTTTATGGAGTTGCGCAGCCTCGAGGTCATTAGCGCCCGCTGGCCGGCAGCACTCTTTCTCCAGCGAATCTTCTGCGACAGTGTCTCGATGAGCGCGTCGATTGCTGGGGTGTCCAACGTGACGGTTGTGCGCTGCGAACTATTTCCGCCGGCACTGACGTACTCAAAGACGTACACAGGATACGGAACCCTGATCGGGGACAACTCAACACCGACGTGTTTCATAAACTCACCGAAGTAGTGCTTCAAGATGAACGCAGGCGGATTGAAAGACTTGGTGATGCTCGCCTCGCGCTGCGCAAGGTTGTTGACCGCATCTTCCAGTCGCGTGATGCTATCGCCCAAGTTTTCCACCTCGGCGAGATGGGCCTCGTCAGCTTTAATTCCAAAGTACTTCATCACGTACTTGAGGGGATCGGCCTTGGCATTGCGGACAACCTGTAGGGAACAGTTGTGTACGTCCGGCGCTTCGTAATTCGCTACGTTCCGGTCCCGGCGGTAATTCCAATGGCTGGTGTTCTGAAAAGACGCCAGATGTGCTTGGGCGCCGGCAGATGACGCGCCAAGCCTGAACGACCCACCGCTGCGGATCTCCGAGACGTAATCGGCGACCTCGTTGTGCTCGGCGACCACCGATGCGATCTTTTTCTTGTGGGCCAGGAATTCCTCGCTGGCGAAGTACCGCTCCTTGAGGATGTACAGAATGACCCTGTACAGGACGATGGCCGCAAGCCCAATTAAGACGATCGTTACGAAAGCTTCCATGCCGAGTCAAGCATCCCTTTGCAGAGTCTTCCGTTTAGCGAACCGGACTGTAGCAAAGCATTACGAGTGGTTTCGGCCTTTTGGCGAGATACCACGTCGCAACCGAGCGGCTGCTCAATCGCATCGTCGAGCGTGGGTCTAACGTACGAAAATCGCACCAGCTGCCTGCATATCCCCCACACTCGGCGGCGGCGCCGAGCTACACGTTGAACCGGAACTCGACCACGTCGCCGTCGGCCATGACGTAGTCCTTGCCCTCCATCCGGACCTTGCCGGCAGCCTTGGCCGCCGCCATCGACCCCGCGGCGATCAGGTCGTCGTAGGAGACGATTTCAGCTTTGATGAAACCCTTCTCGAAGTCGCTGTGAATCACCCCGGCGGCCTTCGGCGCGGTATCGCCCTGGTGAATCACCCACGCCCGCGCCTCTTTGGGCCCCGCGGTCAGGAACGTCTGCAACCTCAGCGTGTGAAAACCGGCCCGCGCCAACGCATCCAGGCCACGCTCGGTCTGCCCGATCGACTCCAGCAACTCCGCCGCCGACTCGTCGTCGAGTTCGATCAGCTCGGATTCGATGGCCGCGTCCAGGAACACCGCGTCGGCCGGAGCGACCAGCTCGCGCAGCTCGGCGATGCGCGCGGGATCGGTCAGCACCGACTCGTCGGCGTTGAAGACATAGAGAAAAGGCTTGGTGGTCAACAGGTTCAGCTCGCGCAGCAGGGAGGTGTCGGTGCCCGCGCTGAACAGCGTCTTGCCCCCGTTCAGCGTCTCCTGCGCGGCCAGCGCCGCCTCGTAGGCCGGCCGGCGCTCCTTGGAGGTGCGGGCCTCCTTCTCCAGCCGGCCCGCCGCGCGCTCCAGCGTCTGCAGGTCGGCCAGGATCAGCTCGGTCTCGACGACCTCGATGTCGGACCTGGGGTCCACCTGCCCGGCGACGTGGGTGACGTCGTCGTCGGCGAACACCCGCACCACCTGGCAGATGGCGTCGCATTCGCGAATGTGGGCCAGGAACTTGTTGCCCAGCCCCGCCCCCTCGGAGGCGCCCTTGACCAGGCCGGCGATGTCGACGAAGGTGACCGGCGCCGCCACGATGCGCTCGGACTTGAACATCTCGGCCAGCTTGTCCAGCCGCGGGTCGGGCAGCGGCACCACGCCCTCGTTGGGCTCGATCGTCGCGAACGGATAGTTGGCCGCGACCACGTTGTTCCGGGTCAACGCGTTGAACAAGGTCGACTTGCCGACATTGGGCAGGCCCACTATTCCCAGGCTCAGGCTCACAGGGAATCAAGTCTAGGGGCCCGGCGCCGGCGACCATCCGGGCGACCATTCCTGCGCCACGCCGTGGCACGCCCGCGATCGCTACGAGGTATTTACGAGCCTTTCGGTCCATTCCCGGTACGGTCTACATGTGTCAGCACAGCGGGCAAGTTCGACGGTGGCGAGCGCCCACCGTTCGATCCACCCAAACATCCCAGGCCTCCCCTGGTACGCGGCCGTGCTTGTCGCCGTCACCGCGACCGCCATCGGCTATGGAATCGACGCTGGTCACAAGGAGCTGACCCACGTCTTCGCGGGCTTCTATATAGCCGGTTGCGTGGCGGCGGTGCTGGCGGTGCGCCAGGACGGCATCTTCACCACGATCATCCAGCCGCCGCTGATCCTGTTCTGCGCGGTGCCCGGGGCCTACTGGTTGTTCCACGACGCCAAGGTGGGCCGGCTCAAAGACCTGCTGATCAACTGCGGCTATCCGCTGATCGAGCGGTTCCCGCTGATGCTGGGTACCGCCGGCGCCGTGCTGGCGATCGGCTTGGTCCGCTGGTATTTCGGGCACGGTCAACGGTCGACGACGGCGGCCGGCTCCGACGACGCCGCCGCCGGCCCCAGTGTCGACATCCAGTCCCTCGTCGGCGGCCTGGTGGCCAAGGTGCGGGCGGCGCTGCACCCCGACTCCGACGGCGATACCACCGAGGAGAGCGCACAGCGGCGCCGCACCCGCCGGTCGGGCTCGTCGTCGAGAACGCGGCGCACCGCGCGCAGCACTCGCTCGTCGGCAAGCAGTTCCCGTACCCGCTCGCGGCATGCGCGCCGCCGCTGGACGACGCCGCCGAACCGGCCGAACGCCCGAACGGCCGCGGCGCGCCGCCGGCGCAGCGCGGCGGCCCGCAACTACGACACCGCCGGCCGCAACTACGACGCCGCCGAACCGCCGCGGCGCACGCGCCGCCGCCCGGCCCGACGCCGACCCGAGCTGCGCGGCCAACCACCGCGCGAGCCGCGTCGCGAGCCGCGGCCCGGCGCAGTCCCTACGAACGGCCCGTGCCGCGCAGCAGCCGTTTCGACGGCTACGACCCGCCGAGCGGGCCGGAGAACCTGGGCCGCTACGACACCCCCGAGCCGCCGTATGAGCCCCGGCGCCGCCGCCCCGCGTCGACCGGCGCCAACGGGACGCATCACCCCATCTCGCAGGTCCGCTACCGCGGCGCCGCCGCGCCGGGCCAGCCGCGAGAACCGCACACCGAGCGCCGCACCCGTTCGCGGACGCCGGGCCGGACGCAGGGTCGGCCGCCGGCGGAGTCCTGGGAGTACGACGCCTGACGTCAGCCTGAGGCGATCAGCGCGCTGAGCGGATCTCCCGCGGCAACGCGAACACCAGGGTCTCCTGCGCCGTCGTCACCGGTTGCACCACGTCGAAGCCGCACTCGGCCAGCCGCTCGAGCACGCCTTGCACCAAGACCTCGGGGACGGACGCGCCCGAGGTGACGCCCACCGTGGTGACGCCTTCCAGCCACGCGGGGTCGATGTCGTCGGCCCAGTCCACCAGGTGGGCCGCACCGGCCCCGCCGCCCAGCGCCACTTCCACCAGCCGCACCGAGTTCGACGAGTTGCGCGAGCCGACAACGATCACCAGGTCGCATTCCGGCGCCATCGCCTTGACCGCCACCTGGCGGTTCTGGGTCGCGTAGCAGATGTCGTCACTCGGCGGGTCCTGCAGCTTGGGGAACCGCTGCCGGAGCCGCTCGACGATCTCCATGGTCTCGTCGACCGACAGCGTGGTCTGCGACAGCCACACCACCTTGTCCTCGTCGCGGACCGTCACGTTGTCCACCGCGGCCACCCCGTCGACCAGCTGCACATGGTCGGGCGCCTCCCCGGCGGTGCCGACCACCTCCTCGTGGCCCTCGTGGCCGATCAGCAGGATGTCGTAGTCGTTGCGGGCGAACCGGCGCGCCTCGTTGTGCACCTTGGTCACCAGCGGGCAGGTGGCGTCGATGGTGTGCAGGTTGCGTTCGGCGGCCGCGGCGTGCACCGTCGGCGCCACGCCGTGCGCGGAGAACACCACGATCGCCCCTTCGGGAACCTCGTCGGTCTCCTCGACGAACACCGCGCCGGCCTTCTCCAAGGTGCTGACCACGTGCCGGTTGTGCACGATCTCGTGGCGCACGTACACCGGCGGGCCGTGCTTCTCCAGTGCGCGCTCCACGGTTTCCACGGCCCGGTCCACGCCCGCGCAGTATCCGCGCGGCTCGGCCAGGAGCACGCGCTTGCGGGACGGGTTGACGGCTACGGAGCTGGATGCGCCGGGAATCCCCATGTCGACGGTCGGCGGCATGGCATCCAGGGTACGTTCTGCCGACACGGGCTTGCCAGCTCGCGCCGGCGGGCTTGGAGTTAGCCGCCGCTTGAGGCAATCTTGGACCCATGGCTACTGCACCGTATGGAGTTCGGCTGCTGGTCGGCGCGGCGACAGTCGCCGTTGAGGAGACCATGCGGCTGCCGAAAACCATCCTGATGTATCCGATGACGCTGGCCAGCCAGGCCGCCCACATCGTGATGCGCTTTCAGCAGAACCTCGCAGAGCTGGTGATCAAGGGGGACAGCACCCTCGAATCCATCTTTCCGCCCAAGGACGAGAAGCCGGAATGGGCGACCTTCGACGAGGACATCGACGACGCGGCCGACGGCTACGCCAACCCGGCCGACGGCAGTGAGGGCGAGCGCCGGGCCGAGGGCCGATTCGCGCTCTACTCGGTGGCCGACGCGCACGACGACGCCAGCGCCCTGACCAGGTCGGCCCGCCCGTCCGCGAAGCCGGCGGCCGAGGCGTCGGTCCCGACACCGGCGGTGGTCACCGAACTGGACTACTCGGCGCTGACGCTGGCCCAGCTGCGGGCCCGGCTGCAATCGCTGAGCGTGGACGAACTCGAGGCGCTGCTGGCCTACGAGCAGGCCACCAAGGGCCGGGCGCCGTTTCAGACGCTGCTGGCCAACAGGATCACCCGCGCGAACGCGAAGTGACCCGGGCCGCTACCTCCGAACCGAACTCCGCCGAGAACCCATTTCCGGTGCGCGCGGTGGCAATTCGGGTCGCGAGCTGGATCGACAGGCTGGGCACGGTATGGGTGGAGGGTCAGCTGGCCCAGGTGTCGCTGCGGCCGGACTCCAAAACCGTGTTCATGGTGCTGCGTGACCCGGCCGCCGACATGTCGCTGACCGTGACCTGCCCGCGCGACCTGGTGCTCAACGCCCCGGTGAAACTGGCCGAAGGCACCCAGGTGGTGGTGTGCGGCAAGCCCTCGTTCTACACCGGCCGGGGCACGTTTTCGCTGCGGCTGTCCGAGATCCGCGCCGTCGGGGTGGGCGAACTGCTGGCCCGCATCGAGCGGCTACGCCGACTGCTGGACGCCGAAGGGCTTTTCGACCCTCGCCTCAAGCGGCCAATTCCCTTCCTGCCCAACATGATCGGGCTGATCACCGGCCGGGCGAGCGCCGCCGAGCGGGACGTGAAAACCGTCGCGGCGGGGCGCTGGCCCGCGGTGCGTTTCGCCGTGCGCAACACCGCGGTGCAGGGACCCAACGCGGTCGCGCAGATCGTGGAGGCCCTGCGCGAACTCGACCGGGACCCCGAGGTCGACGTCATCGTGCTCGCCCGCGGCGGCGGCAGCGTGGAGGACCTGTTGCCGTTCTCCGACGAGACGCTGTGCCGCGCCATCGCCGCCTGCCGCACCCCGGTGATCAGCGCGGTCGGTCACGAACCCGACAACCCGCTGTGCGATCTGGTCGCCGACGTGCGCGCGGCCACCCCCACCGACGCCGCGAAGAAGGTGGTGCCCGACACCGCGGCCGAACAGCGGCTGATCGACGACCTGCGGCGGCGCAGCGCACAGGCGTTGCGCAACTGGGTATCTCGCGAGCAACGCGCGCTGGCCCAGATCCGCAGCCGCCCGGTGCTGGCCGAGCCGCTGCGCGCGTTGACCGCACGCGCCGAGGAGGTGCACCGCGCCCGGTCGGCGATTCGGCGCGACGTCACCCGGTTGACCGCCGCCGAAACCGAGCGGATCGGCCACCTGCGCGCCCGGCTGGCGACATTGGGCCCGGCGGCCACCCTGGCCCGCGGTTACGCCGTGGTGCAGACCGTCGGCGCCGGCGGCCCCCACGTGCTGCGTACGGTCGGCGACGCGCCGGCGGGCACCCGGCTGCGGGTCCGGGTCGCCGACGGCGCCGTGGCGGCGCTGAGCGAGGGACCGACCGATGGCGAATAACAAGAAGGACGAGCAGGCCGCCGCGGCTACACCTATTAGTCGACTGGGCTATGAGGCGTGCCGGGACGAACTGATCGAGGTCGTGCGGCAACTGGAACAGGGCGGCCTGGACCTGGACGCGTCGCTGAACTTGTGGGAAAGAGGCGAACAGCTGGCTAAACGCTGTGAAGAGCACTTAGCTGGAGCGCGCAAGAGAATCGAAGACGCCCTCGCCGCGGGCGAGGCTGACGACGACTGAATTCGACCCTATTGGAGAGCTTCGTTGCCACACTTTTTCGAAACTGGAACACGTTTCAGTTATGATCGGCCCCATGGGTGATCCATCGCTGACGGCCGAACTGGGTCGCGTTCTGGTCACCGGGGGCTCCGGGTTCGTCGGCGCCAACCTGGTGACCACCCTGCTCGAGCGCGGATATCAGGTTCGCTCCTTCGACCGCGCCCCCTCGCCGCTGCCGGCGCACCCACACCTGGAGGTGCTGCAGGGCGACATCACCGACGCCGGTGTGTGCGCCGCCGCGGTCGAGGGCATCGACACGATCTTTCACACCGCGGCGATCATCGACCTGATGGGCGGCGCCTCGGTCACCGAGGAGTACCGGCAGCGCAGCTTCGCGGTGAACGTCGGCGGCACCGAGAATCTGGTCCGTGCCGGGCAGGCGGCCGGCGTGCAGCGCTTCGTCTACACCTCGTCGAACAGCGTCGTCATGGGCGGCCAGAACATCGTCGGCGGCGACGAGACCTTGCCCTACACCGACCGGTTCAACGACCTCTACACCGAGACCAAGGTGCTCGCCGAGCGATTCGTCTTGGGCCAGAACGGCGTTGACGGCATGCTGACGTGTGCGATCCGGCCCAGTGGCATCTGGGGCCGGGGCGACCAAACCATGTTCCGCAAGCTGTTCGAAAGCGTGATCGCCGGCCACGTCAAGGTGCTGATCGGCCGCAAATCCGCCCGATTGGACAACTCTTACGTGCACAACCTGATTCACGGTTTCATCCTGGCGGCCCAGCACCTGACGCCCGGCGGCACCGCGCCCGGTCAGGCGTACTTCATCAACGACGCCGAGCCGATCAACATGTTCGAGTTCGCCCGGCCGGTGGTCGAGGCCTGCGGCGTGAACTGGCCCCGGGTCCGGGTCAACGGCCCCATCGTGCGCGCGGCGATGACGGGTTGGCAGCGGCTGCATTTCAGGTTCGGGATCCCGGCGCCGCTGCTCGAGCCGCTCGCGGTCGAGCGGCTGTATCTGGACAACTTCTTCTCCATCGCCAAGGCCTCGCGCGACCTCGGCTATCAGCCGCTGTTCACCACCGAGCAGGCGATGTCGGAATGCCTGCCGTACTACGTCGACATGTTCGAACAGATGAAGCGACAAGCCTTGGCGGGCAAGGCATCCGCCTAGCGGAAGCTGACCATCTCACTGCCCCAGGCGGCACGGGCCTTGGCGTCCACGTCGTGGGCCAGCACGTCGTTCTTGCCGATGATCAGGCAGGCGCGGTCCTGCTCCTGATACGGCGCCCACTCCGGGCTGCCGGCGGGGCCCGCCGGTTTCGCGTGCGCGGCGAAGTTGGTCCATCGGGTCCGCACCCGCTTGGACACCGCCTTGGCGGTCTTGCTGCCGCCGAGCTTGAGGGTGGGATCCTTGGGCGCACCGAGAGTGCCCCAGACATAAGGCAATTCGGTGGCGTGCGCGGCCTTGACCATCAGCAGCCTCAGCAGCGGGGTGGAGTAGTCGAACCGGTACAGATACACCGGCGCCACCCGGGCGTGCCCCTCGGCGAGCCACACCGACGGCATCCGGAAGCCCACGTCGGTGGCGATGCTCAAATACCTTGCCCTGCGGCGGAATCGGGAATAGGCGGAGCCGATCTGCTTTTCGGTGGGCAGCTGCAAGTCGGGTTGTTCGGCGGCGATCTGGTTGAACATCGAGGTGATGGCGTGCGGGGTGATCGGCATCAGCGCCGAGCGCATCAGCCGGAACAGCGCCGCCTCGTGCTGGTTGGTACCGATGATCAGCGGCACCGGGTGCGAGCCGCCCTGTTGTGCCACCTTCACCGGATAGTCGGCCAGCACGTCGCCGTCGACGATCGGGACGAACGCCAGCGTCCCCGGATTGCGCACCGGCACTTCGTCGAACACCTGTTGGGAGGCGGCCAGGATCGCCGCCATCGGCATGTCGATCAGCCGTCGTGACTCCGATGCGGTGATGCCCAGCTTGCCCAGGAAGGCTTCGGCGACACGGGCGGCGCGGTCACGGTCGTACACCGAGGTGGCCGGCGAACTCTGCGCGATGGCAGCGGCGAACAGGCCCGCGGCCGCGGGGCTGGCCAACAGCGTGGTGACGATCCCCGCCCCTGCCGACTCGCCGAACAGGGTGACCCGCCGCGGGTCGCCGCCGAATGCGGTGATGTTGTCGCGCACCCACTCCAGCGCCGCCAGCACGTCGCGCAGCCCGACGTTGGAGTCGAAGCTGCGCCCCGCGCTGTTCAGCGACGACAGGTCGAGAAAGCCGAGCGCGCCGAGCCGGTAGTTGACCGTCACCACCACGACGTCGCCGTGGCTGACCAGCCGGCGGCCGTCGTAGAGCGTCTGGCTGCTCGACCCCAGCACGTAGGCGCCGCCGTGCAGCCACACCATCACCGGCTTGGCGTCCCCGGGTTGGGTGTCGGCGGATGCCCAGACGTTGAGCCGCAAGCAGTCTTCGCCTTGGGGCGCACCCAAATCCAGCGGCATGTTCGGGAACACCGGCTGCGGACAGGCGGGGCCGAAGACGGTGGCGTCGGCCACCTCGGTCCACCGCTCGGGCGGCTGGGGCGCGCGGAAGCGCAGGTCGCCGATGGGCGGCGCCGCGTAGCGAATGCCTTTCCACGCCTTGACACCGTCGGCTGCGACGCCCCGGACCGGGCCGTAACCGGTTTCCACCACGAGGTCATCGACCGCCATGCGCACAAAACCTCCTGGAAGAAACTGAAAACGGCGTCGCCTCATTATGGTCGGTGAGCCGCGCGGCCCGAGGCGGTTCGCCTAGCGCGCGCCCAGCCGCTGGGTGAGGAATTCGACCACCCGCTTGCGGGCCTCGTAGGCGGGGTGGCCGTCGACTTCGCGGACTTCCAGGGTGAGCACCGAGTGCGCCGTCTTGCCGAATCCGTGTTCGTTGCCCGGGCGCGAGTCGATCTCGATCACCTCGAAGGCGTCGCCGAGCCGCTGTTTGAGTGCGGTGAACCGCTCACGCGGCGACGTCCAGTCCTCGCTGAACCGTAAACCCATGGCGCACAAGCCCTCATTGGCGCACCGGTCGGCCACGGCGGCCAGCTCGGCCTCGCTCACGCCGGGGTCGCGGCGCCGCGTCGCGCCCAGCGGGAAGGGCACCGACGGCTGCGACAGCACCGGTGCCAGCACGCTCTCGTCGACCGCGGCGGCCAACGCGAAACCGCCGGTGAAGCATTGGCCGATCACCCCTACCCCGTCACCCGGCGTCGACGCGTTGAGGTCACGGGCCAACGCCCGCAGGAACAACAACACCGGCCGCTGCTTGTTGGTGGCGAACGCGGCGAATTCCCTTGCCACGCAGGCCCTCGTCATGCCCGCGACGAGGTAGCCCGGCGAAACCGGCTTGCCCGGCTCACCGAACAGCGACGGCATCGCGACCGTGAAACCGTTGTCCACCAAATGATTACCCAGGGCCAACACCCCGGGATGAATCCCCGGCAGCTCCGGGATCAGCACCACGCCCGGGCCCACGCCCTTGCGGTAGACGTCGTGGGTGTAGCCGCCACCGCTGAACGGTGCCACCGACCAGCCGGACAGATCAGCCTCTGGTGCAGTCATGCTCGGCCTTTCGTCAGCGCACGGGCAACGGCGGTTGCGACTGGGTCGCCGAGGCCAACGTACGGAACTGCTCGGCGCTTCCGGCGCCGGTGATCGCGATCTGGGTGGCGCCGCCCGCGCCGGTCAGCCGGGTCGTCCACACCGGCTCGGCGTCCGCGCCGCTTTGACCGGAACCCTGATAGATGACCCAGCTGGTTCCGGCGACGTCGACCGTTCCGGTCGGGTAGGCCGACGGATGAATCGAGTTGATCAGCTTGTCCTCGTCGGCGTTGCTCTGCGTCAGGCTCAGATACATCCCGGTCGGGCTGATGTAGCCGACCACCGAGGTGGGGGCATTAAGCCGTTGACCGGTCGACGGGTCGGTCCGGCCGTTCTGGATGCCGCCGCGGTGGCCGGAGTTGGCCTGCCAGCCGGCCGGCAGCGCCGGTTGGCGGACGGGGAAGCCCAGCGTCGCGGCGTCCGCCCGCAGGGCCGCCGCGGCGTCGTAGGACGGGATGGGCCCCGGCCTGCCGTGCAGCTGCAACGAACACATGCCCAGCAGCCCGGCCAGCACGACACACCCGATCACCAGCGGTATCAGGGACCAGAACATGTCGCGGCCGTCCTGCAGCAGCCGCGGTTTCTCCGGCCTGGGAACGGGCCCGGCCGCCGCGGCAGACTCGCCCGGCGAGCTGGCATTCAGCGACGGCTGCTCGGTCATCCTCCAAGTATCCCAGTTCTCGCGGACCGATCCGCTTCTGGGACAATCAGCAACCATGACAGTTGAGGGCGACCGCTCGTCCGCCGCCACCGGCCGGGCCCCGGCGCAGGGCCGGCCGCGCGGCGAGGCACCAGACCGCAACCTGGCGTTGGAACTGGTCCGCGTCACCGAGGCCGGCGCCATGGCCGCCGGACGCTGGGTCGGCCGCGGCGACAAAGAGGGCGGTGACGGGGCGGCCGTCGACGCGATGCGTGAGCTGGTCAACACGGTGTCGATGCGCGGTGTGGTGGTCATCGGCGAGGGCGAGAAGGACCACGCGCCGATGCTCTACAACGGCGAGGAGGTCGGCAACGGCGACGGCCCGGAATGCGACTTCGCCGTCGACCCGATCGACGGCACCACGCTGATGAGCAAGGGCATGCCCAACGCGATCTCGGTGCTGGCGGTGGCCGACCGCGGCGCCATGTTCGACCCGTCGGCGGTGTTCTACATGAACAAGATCGCCGTCGGGCCCGAGGCCGCGCACGTGCTCGACATCACCGCGCCGATCGCCGAGAACATCAAGGCCGTCGCCAAGGTCAAGGCCCTGTCGGTGCGCGACATGACCGTGTGCATCCTGGACCGGCCGCGGCACGCGAAGCTCATCGACGAGGTCCGCGAGACCGGGGCCCGGATCCGGCTGATCACCGACGGCGACGTGGCCGGCGCGATCTCGGCCTGCCGCCCGCACTCCGGCACCGACATGCTGGCCGGCATCGGCGGCACCCCGGAGGGCATCATCGCCGCCGCCGCCATCCGCTGCATGGGCGGCGCCATCCAGGCGCAGCTGGCCCCCCGCGACGACGAGGAACGCCAGAAGGCCATCGACGCCGGCTACGACCTGGACCAGATCCTGACCACCGAGGACCTGGTCTCCGGTGAGAACGTCTTCTTCTGCGCCACCGGGGTCACCAACGGTGACCTGCTCAAGGGTGTGCAGTACTACCCCGGCGGCTGCACCACCCAGTCGATCGTCATGCGATCGAAGTCGGGCACCGTCCGGATGATCGAGGCCTACCATCGGCTGTCGAAGCTCAACGAGTACTCCGCCATCGACTTCACCGGCGACAGCTCTGCCGCCTATCCCCTGCCCTGAGAACCGACCCGAGAACGAGGAAGCCACACTATGGCCACTGACGACGGCGACACCGACTACCGCATCGAGCGCGACACCATGGGCGAGGTCCGGGTACCCGCAAAAGCGTTGTGGCGCGCGCAAACCCAGCGCGCGGTCGAGAACTTCCCGATCTCGGGCCGGGGCCTGGAACGCACCCAGATCCGCGCCCTGGGCCTGCTGAAGGGTGCCTGCGCGCAGGTTAACAAGGACCTCGGGCTGCTGGCGCCGGAGAAGGCCGACGCGATCATCGCCGCGGCCGCCGAGATCGCCGACGGTCGCCACGACGACCAGTTTCCCATCGACGTCTTCCAGACCGGCTCGGGCACCAGCTCGAACATGAACACCAACGAGGTGATCGCGTCCATCGCGGCCGCCAACGGGGTGACCGTGCATCCCAACGACGACGTCAACATGTCGCAGTCGTCGAACGACACCTTCCCCACCGCAACCCACATCGCGGCCACGGAAGCCGCAGTGCGCCATCTGATTCCGGCGCTGCAGGTGCTGCACGACGCCCTGGCGAGCAAGGCCCGCGAGTGGCACACCGTGGTCAAGTCGGGCCGCACCCACCTGATGGACGCCGTGCCGGTGACGCTCGGCCAGGAGTTCAGCGGCTACGCCCGCCAGATCGAGGCCGGCATCGAACGGGTGCGGGCCACGCTGCCCCGGCTGGGTGAGCTGGCGATCGGCGGGACCGCGGTGGGCACCGGCCTCAACGCTCCCGACGGCTTCGGCGCCAAGGTGGTCGAGACGCTGATCGCCTCCACCGGGCTGAGCGAATTGCGCACGGCGACAAACTCGTTCGAGGCCCAGGCGGCGCGCGACGGGCTGGTCGAGGCCTCCGGCGCGCTGCGCACCATCGCGGTGTCGCTGACCAAGATCGCCAACGACATCCGCTGGATGGGCTCGGGGCCGCTGACCGGCCTGGCCGAGATCGCCCTTCCCGATCTGCAGCCGGGCAGCTCGATCATGCCGGGCAAGGTGAATCCGGTTATCCCCGAAGCGGTTACGCAGGTCGCCGCGCAGGTGATCGGCAACGACGCGGCGGTGGCCGTCGGCGGCTTGTCGGGCGCCTTCGAGCTCAACGTGTACATCCCGATGATGGCCCGTAACATCCTGGAGTCGTTCAAGCTGCTGACCAACGTGTCGAGGCTGTTCGCCGAGCGCTGCATCAGCGGGCTGAGCGCCAACGTGGAGCACCTGCGCGAGCTCGCCGAATCCTCACCGTCGATCGTGACGCCGCTGAACTCGGCGATCGGCTACGAGGAGGCGGCGGCGGTGGCCAAGCAGGCGCTCAAGGAGCGCAAGACGATTCGGCAGACCGTCATCGACCGCGGGCTGATCGGCGACAAGCTGTCGCTCGAGGAGCTCGACCGCCGGCTCGACGTGCTGGCCATGGCCAAGGTCAAGCCGCAGGACTGAGCCGACCGTTCGGTGACGGCGGTTGATGACAGTAAGGATGGTTTTTCGATGACGGCTCCTCCCGGCGGTCCCTACGGCCCGGGGTCCTACGGAAGCAATCCGTATGGGCAGGAGCCGAATTGGGGCGGCCAGCCACCAGGCGGCCAGCCACAGGGCGGTCAGCAACCAGGCGGCCAGCCACAGGGCGGTCAGCCACAGGGCGTCCCCTATCCGCAGCCCGGGCAGTATCCGGCCGGCGGTCCGTATCCCTACCCGCCGCCGGGCGGCGGCTACCCGTACCCGGGTGGCCCCTACCCGGGCGGCCCGTACCCGGGTGCGCCGTATCCCGGTCCCGGACAGCCGTTCGGTCCCGGCGGGCCCTACTCGCCGGGACCGCCGCCCGGCGGCCCCGGCTCCAAGTTGCCCTGGCTGATCGTCGCCGGGCTGGTCGTGCTGGCGGTGATCGCGCTGGTGGCCACCCTGGTGGTGATGAAGGGCGGGCACGGCAGCAAGCCGTCCGGCGCCACGCCCTCGTCCACCAGCACCTCGGTGTCGCAGCCGAAGAACTCGGCGCAGAACGCCACCGATTGCACCCCGAACGTGTCCGGCGGCGACATGCCCCGGTCCGACTCCATCGCCGCGGGCAAGCTTTCGTTCCCGGCCAACGCGGCGCCGTCGGAGTGGACGGTGTTCTCCGACGACCAGGGCCCGAACCTGATCGGTGCGCTGGGCGTGGCCCAGGATGTGCCGGGGGCCAACCAGTGGATGATGACCGCCGAGGTCGGCGTCACCAACTTCGTCCCCAGCATGGACCTCACCGCGCAGGCCACCAAACTGATGCAGTGCCTGGCCAACGGGCCCGGCTATGCGAACGCGATGCCCACCCTGGGCCCGATCAAGACGTCACCGATCACCGTCGACGGCACCAAGGCGGTCCGGGCCGACGCCGACGTCACCATCGCCGACCCCACCCGCAACGTCAAGGGCGATTCGGTCACCATCATCGCGGTCGACACCAAACCCGTCAGCGTGTTCATCGGCAGCACACCGATCGGTGACAGCGCCTCGGCCGGACTGATCGGCAAGATCATCGCCGCGCTGAAGGTCGCGAAGTCCTAACCGGTGGGCGCCGAGACGTGGGTGGTCTCGGACCGCCCGCGCAGCACGGTGGAATAGCATTCGGCCCAGTGCCCGCGTTCGGCCTCGCCGGCCGCCTCGATCGCCGCCGCCGAACACAGGATTCTGCGGTCGGCGGTCTTGGCCAGGTCGGCCAGCCGCGCCGCCTCGTTCACGGCGTCACCGATCACGGTGTATTCGTACCGGTTCTCGGCGCCGACGTTGCCGGCGAAGACCCGGCCCGCGGACACACCGATCCCGAAATCGACTGGCAACTGCCGTAATTGGGTACCGAGCGTGCGGGCCGTCGCCAGCGCCGCAGACGCCGGCTCATTGGTCGGCAACGGCACCCCGAAGACGGCCAGCGCGGCGTCGCCGGCGAATTTGTTGACCAGACCGTGGTGTTCGTCGACGGCGTTGACGACAATCCGGAAGAAGTCGTTGAGCACCTCCGCGACCTCTTGCGGGGGGCGGCTTTCCGCGAGCTGGGTGGAGCCGACCAGATCGATGAACAGCACCGCCGCTTCCACCACGTCCCCGGACAGCGACGCCCCCTCTTCGATGGCGCGCTGCGCGACGTCCGCGCCGACGTGCCGGCCGAACAGGTCGCGCAGCCGGTCACGCTCGGCGAGCCCGGCCACCATCCGGTTGAAACCCGTTTGCAGCCTGCCGATTTGGGAGCGCTCGTAGGCGCCGACGTAGGTCTCCATCCGGCCGTGCTCAATCTCGGCCATCGCATCGACGACCTCGCCGATCGGATCGGAGATGGAGCGCGACGTCAAGATCATCGTCGGCAGCCCGAGCACCAGCGCCGCCAGCGACACCACCAGGATGGGCACATCCAGCGACGCGGACTTCTCGACCAACCAGCCGTACGAGCGCAGCACCACCAAGGCCGCGATGACGGCGATGGGGAACGCGCTGCACAGGAACCACAGCAGGACCAGCCGCGCGTACACGCTGGGCACCGCCAGCCGCGGCTCGGCGCCCAGCGTGGCCGCCCGCATGATGGGCCGCAGCGTGCGCTGGGCGAGCAGCATCCCGGTGCCGGCGGCGGCCGAGCCGCCCAGCAACGCGCCGAGCGCGATGGGCAGCAGAAGTCGTGCTCCCCCAGCCAGATTCAGCAGCAGGAAGATCCCACCGCTCACCGCCCAGGCGGTCACCAGGATCGCCGACTGGCGGCCGGCCAGCTTCATCACCGCGTCGCGCTGCTGCGGCGTGGGTTCCTCGCCCGCGACATACCAGCGCAGCGTGGGAGCCAGGCTCAGCGCGCCGGCCACCGCGACGCCGACGATGCCCAGCGCGATGAGCGCCAGCACCGGCCCGGTGTTCTGCCGCGCGAAGTCGGCGTTGACTCCGACGGATGTGTGGCCGCGCAACGGGATCAGGATGGCCGCGGCTTCGCCGACGGCCAGCACATACGACAGGCTCATGTCCAGCCCGTAGCGAAACAGCCACCGCCGAGCGGACTTTCGCTCCTCTGTAGCTGCCCGCGTGCTAGGCACCGTTGTTCGGCCCGCCGGAGTTCTGCCCGGGGATGTCGGTGATCGGGAAGTTGGGCATCGGCTTCGGCGAGGGCGTGTCGGGCAGCTTGGGGATGTCGGAGGCGGGGATGTCGCGCAGCCCGTTGACCGGTGGGCCGTTCTCCCGGCTGCCGTAACTGCTGCCGGGCGCTCGCGGCCCCAGCAGTTCGCTGACCGTCACCAGCCGGTAGCCGTTGGCCTTGAGCACCGGGATGAACTGGTACACCAGATCGACGGTGCTCGAGTAGGTGTTGTGGAACAACACCACCGAGCCCGGTTTGATGTAGGTCATCAGCATGTACCGCGTCGCGGCGGTGTTGGAGTCATTGGCCCAATCGAAAGGGATGACATCCCAAAGGATTTCGGCCAGCCCCAACTGGCCGGCGGTCTGACGCACCACCGGGTTGGACAGCCCGCCGGCGGGGCGGTACAGGTTCGGGGTGCGGCCGGTGGCGGCGGTGATCGCGTCATTGGCCTTGGTGAATTGGGCGGCGATGTCCTCGGTGGGGATGGTGGTCATGTTGGGGTGTTCCCAGGTGTGGTTGCCGATCTCCATTCCCGCATCGGCGATGCGCTTGGCACCGGCCGGGTTCGCGGCCACCTTGTTGCCGATCAAAAAGAAGGTGGCCTTGGCGTCGTTGTCCTTGAGGATCTGCAGCAGCCGCTCGTCGAAAGGGCCGGGCCCGTCGTCGAACGTCAGCGCCACGCACTTGACGACCGAGCAGCTCAGGTCGTCGGCGCGGGTGACGTGGCCGGTCAGCCCGCCGATCACCAGCACCGCGACGGCCGCCAGCACCCCGACGACCGTGCGCCAGTAGCGCCAGGCCAGGGTGTCGGGTCGTTTCGCCACCGTGGAAGTTTATCGAAAGCGGCCGTACACCCCGGGGCGGCGAGGCCGCCGCTCGTAACGGCAGGGCGCAAACCGGGCCCCGGAATCGCCGTAGCGTTACGAGCGAGCCCCGCGAAACCAGGCGCCGTCAGTGCGGCCCGGCGATCTCCTCGAGCATCTCGGTGACCAGCGCGGCGATCGGCGACCGCTCGCTGCGCAACAAGGTGATGTGGGCGAACAGCGGGTGACCCTTGAGCTTTTCGATCACCGCCGCGACCCCGTCGTGGCGGCCCACCCGCAGGTTGTCGCGCTGGGCGATGTCGTGGGTGAGCACCACCCGCGAGCCGGTGCCCAGCCGGGACAGCACCGTCAGCAACACGTTGCGCTCCAACGACTGCGCCTCGTCGACGATGACGAACGAGTCGTGCAGCGAGCGGCCGCGGATGTGGGTCAGCGGCAGCACCTCGAGCATGCCGCGGGACAGCACTTCGTCGAGCACCGCCGGGCTGGCCAGACCCTCGAGGGTGTCGAAGACGGCCTGCGCCCACGGGCCCATCTTCTCGCTCTCGCTGCCGGGCAGGTAGCCCAGCTCCTGACCACCCACGGCGTAGAGCGGACGGAAGACCACCACCTTGCGCTGGGTGCGCCGTTCCAGCACCGCCTCCAGGCCCGCGCACAGCGCGAGCGCCGACTTGCCGGTGCCGGCCTTGCCGCCCAGCGACACGATGCCCACCGACTCGTCGAGCAGCAGGTCCAGCGCCACCCGCTGTTCGGCCGAACGCCCGCGCAGCCCGAACGCCTCCCGATCGCCGCGGACCAGCTGCACACGTTTGTCCGGGTTGACCCGGCCCAGCGCGTGCGAGCTTCCGCCGAGCAACCGAATTCCGGTGTGGCACGGCAGGTCTCGCGCCTCCGCCAGGTCGATCTCGCCCTCGGTGAACAGCGCGTCGATGTCCTCGGTCGCGGTCTCGAGCTCGTGCATCCCCGACCAGCCGGAGGCCACCACGTCCTGGGCGTGGTACTCGTCGGCGGCCAGTCCCACCGCGGCGGCCTTGACCCGAAGCGGAATGTCCTTGCTCACCAAGGTGACTCGCTTGCCCTCGGCGGCCAGATTGGCGGCGCAGCTCAGGATCCGGGAGTCGTTGCTGTCGCTGCGGAAACCCGCGGGCAGCACCGCCGGGTCGGTGTGGTTGAGCTCGACGTGCAGCGAACCGCCTTGCGTCCCAACCGGAATCGGCTGATCCAGCCGTCCGTGCAGCAGCCGCAGATCGTCGAACAGACGCAGCGCCTGGCGGGCGAACCATCCCAGCTCGTGATGGTGGCGTTTGGCCTCCAGTTCGCTGATCACCACCAGCGGGACCACCACCTCGTGTTCGGCGAACCGGCTGCACGCCCACGGGTCGGACAGCAGCACGGAGGTGTCGATCACGTAGGTTCGGATATCGGTCACGTAGCGCTCCTCGAGCGGGATGAGCCCGCGCGGACCCGCGCAGGCATGTCGACGGGAACCGCAGCACCAGGACCGGGGCCGGTCCTTCCGTTGTGGTGACGGGAGGTGCCGCCCTGGCAGCAGAGCATGACGCTGGCCATCGAGAACGACGCTACTCTCGTGGCCGCTGCGCAGCAGCGCAGGCGCGCCGACGGGTGCGCGCCGGCGCGCGAAGAAGGGTCAGCCGATGACGAACGGCTTGAGGGCGGGCTCGTCGGCCACACCCCATGCGCGGATGCGGTCGGAGATCACCTGGCGCAGGTCATTCTCGGTGAAGACGCCGGCCTCGGCGATGTTGCGCAGCTTGTCCTGGTAGGCGTCGATGTCGGCGCCGGGCACCTGCAGCTCGGCCGCGCGGGCGGCGATCGCGGCGATCGTCTCGTCGCGGGTGTATTCCAGGCAGTGCGCGACGAGGTTGGAGAAGAACAGCTCGTGGCGCCGCTCGTCCCGGGAGATCCGGTCGACCAGCCCGGACAGGATCGGCTCCTCGAGCTTTGCGGACAGGTTCTCGCAGAACACGGCGTGGCTGCGTTCGGTGAAGGCCATGTAGACCAGGGTCTCCACCTGGCTGTAGGTGTCGGCGCGGTAGCCCTTCATCACGTACTGCACGCGGGCCTCTTCGTTGGCGGTGGGGTCGACCTCGCGGGTCACCACCAGGTAATTCCGCAGCGCAATGGCGTGCAGGTGCTCCTCGGCGGTCCACCGGCCCAGCCAGCGGCCCCAATAGTCCTCGAGGATGAAGTGCTCGACGAGCTCGCGGTGGTGTGCGGCCAGGTTGTCCTTGAGCAGCAGCATGATCTCGCAGGCGTCCGTCAGCGGCCTCGGCAGCGTGGCCGACGACGGATCCCAGTCGCGTCCGCCGAGGAAGGCGAAGTTCTCGCCCCGGTCGTACGGCACGTAGTCGTGGGCGAACCAGAGTTCCTCGGTGGACAGGTGTCGATCCATGTTGGCTTCGACAACCGGCTCGAGTTCCAGGGTCAGCGCGTTAGCGACAGGTCTTTCGGCCATGGAGATAACTGTAACTTGCGTACACAGGTTCGTGAAATCGTCCGCGCCGCCGCGGGCAAAGTGGTGACTTTGGTCCCCAGCGGCCGGCTACCGGCCGACCAGCGACCAGTCTTCGAGGCCCTCGTAGAGCGGGAAATCCCTGGCCAGCCGGGTGACCCGGTCCCGCAGCGCCGCCAGATCGGCCCCGCGGCCACCCGCCAGCGCGGTGGCGATGACGTCGGCGACCTCACTGAACTCGGCGTCCCCGAAGCCCCGGGTGGCCAGGGCCGGCGTGCCCACCCGCAACCCGGAGGTGACCATCGGCGGCCGGGGATCGTTGGGCACGGCGTTGCGGTTGACGGTGATGCCGATCTCGTGCAGCAGGTCCTCGGCGGCCTGGCCGTCGAGCTCCGAGTTGCGCAGGTCGACCAGCACCAGGTGGACGTCGGTGCCGCCGCTGACCACCGACACGCCGGCAGCCGCCACGTCGGCGCCCGACAGCCGCTCGGCGAGGATGCGCGCCCCGGACAGGGTGCGCCGCTGCCGGTCGGCGAACTCTTCCGTGCCGGCGATCTTGAGCGCGACGGCCTTGGCGGCGATGACGTGCATGAGCGGGCCGCCCTGCTGGCCGGGGAACACCGCGGAGTTGATCGACTTGGCGTACTCCTGCTTGCCCAGGATCAGGCCGGAGCGCGGGCCGCCGAGCGTCTTGTGCACGGTGGTGGACACCACGTCGGCGTGCGGAACCGGGGACGGGTGCAGCCCGGCGGCGACCAGGCCCGCGAAGTGTGCCATGTCGACCCACAGCTTGGCGCCGACCTCGTCGGCGATCGACACGAACGCCGCGAAGTCCAGCACCCGCGGGTAGGCCGACCAGCCGGCGATGATGACCTTGGGACGGAACTCGAGGGCCTTGGCCCGCACCGCGTCCATGTCGATCAGGTGCGTGGTCGGGTCGACGCCGTAGAAGCCGACGTCGTAGAGCTTGCCGGAGAAGTTCAGCTTCATGCCGTGCGTCAGGTGCCCGCCGTTGGCCAGGTCCAGACCCAGCAGCCGCTCCCCCGGCGTCATCAGCGCGTGCAGCACGGCCGCGTTGGCCTGGGCACCCGAATGCGGCTGCACGTTGGCGAAGTCGGCGCCGAAGAGGGCCTTGGCCCGATCCCGGGCGATGTTCTCCACCACGTCGACGTACTCGCAGCCGCCGTAGTAGCGGCGGCCGGGCAGCCCCTCGGCGTACTTGTTGGTCAGCACGCTGCCCTGGGCCTGCAGCACCGCGCGCGGGACGAAGTTCTCCGAGGCGATCATCTCCAGCGTGTCGCGCTGGCGGCCCAGCTCCTGACCCAGCAACCCGGCGATGTCGGGGTCGATGTCGGCGAGCGGCGCCGACATCAGCGACGCCGTGTCGGATGCGGTGGGGCGAGCGTCAGGTGCAGCAGTCACGGCGCCAGTCTATCCAGGGCCGGCTTTTCGCCAGCCCTGCCGTCGGGCGCGGGCGAGCCCCTGCCACACTTGCACTATGCCGCGGCTTAGCGAGCCGAGCCCGTATGTGGAGTTCGACCGAAAGCAATGGCGTGCGCTGCGTATGTCCACGCCGCTGGCCCTCACCGAGGAGGAACTGGTCGGCCTGCGCGGTCTGGGCGAACAAATCGACCTGCTGGAAGTGGAAGAGGTCTACCTGCCGCTGGCCCGGCTCATCCACCTTCAGGTGGCCGCCCGGCAGCGGTTGTTCGCCGCCACCGCCGAGTTCCTCGGCGAACCTCAGCAAAACCCGGACCGGCCGGTGCCGTTCGTCATCGGGGTGGCCGGCAGCGTGGCCGTCGGCAAGTCAACCACCGCGCGCGTGCTGCAGGCGCTGCTGGCCCGCTGGGACCACCACCCGCGGGTGGACCTGGTGACCACCGACGGGTTCCTGTACCCGAACGCCGAGCTGGACCGGCGAAACCTGATGCACCGCAAGGGATTTCCGGAAAGCTACAACCGCCGGGCGCTGATGCGGTTCGTGACGTCGGTCAAGTCCGGTTCGGACTACGCCTGCGCGCCGGTGTATTCGCACCTGAAATACGACATCATCCCGGGGGCCAAGCACGTGGTCCGCCATCCCGACATCCTGATCCTGGAGGGCCTCAACGTCCTGCAGACCGGGCCCACCCTGATGGTGTCGGACCTGTTCGACTTCGGCATCTACGTCGACGCGCGGATCGAAGACATCGAGCAGTGGTACATCTCGCGGTTCCTGGCGATGCGCAGCACCGCCTTCGCCGATCCCGAGTCGCACTTCCACCACTACGCGGCGCTCAACGACACCAAGGCGGTGGCCGCGGCCCGGGAGATCTGGCGCTCGATCAACCGGCCCAACCTGGTGGAGAACATTCTGCCCACCCGGCCGCGGGCCACCCTGGTGCTGCGCAAGGACGCCGACCACTCGATCAACCGGCTGCGGCTGCGCAAGCTGTGAGCCCGGCGCCGGCCAGCGTCAGGCCGTCTCGAGCCGGCGCACTCCCGCGTATTGCACGGCGGCGAACGCCGCCGTGTAGGCCGCGCTGGCCAGCGTGAGGGCGACTCCGGCGCCGGTCAGCGGCAACACGCCGGCGGCCACGATCGCGGCCAGCGTGAACACCGCGTTGGCCGCCACGATGCTGATACCCGCGCGGCGCAGGTCCGCCAGCGCGCCCAGGCTGAACACCACCAGGCCGTAGAGCACGAAGAAGGCTCCGCCGATGTACTCCTGGAACGAGGTCAGGCCGGTCAGCGACGAGAGCGGATCGGCGGCGACGGCGACGGCCAGACCGCACAATCCGGTCAGCGTGGCGTCGGCGCGCACCGCGAAACGCAACAGCGAGTCGGTCGAGTCGTAGAGGGGCCGGACGGTGACGCCGGATACCCCGGAAACAGTGCTCATGTGATTACTCCTCGCAATGGCGGGTTGGTGTCGAACAGGTTTGAGCGTGCCGCCGGAGCACTGCCATATCGACTCGTGGCGCTGCCAACTGCTGCCACGAGTTGTATGACCAGCTGGTTCACCCGGCTATTCCCGTCAGCGGGTAAATATTTGACACGCGCCAGTCCGTGTCGGCTAGTGGCCTGGTCACGGGCGCGGGGCACAGCGCTGTGCCGTCCGGCGACCGCGGTGACTGCAGTACCCGTTCTACTCGCTGGGAACCGGGACCCGCCCGCAAAGGTCGGCGGCGATCAGCCGGGCGGCGGCGTTCTGCCAGTTGTGCAACGAGCGCTGGGGAACCTCGGTGACGAACCACTGCCAGGCCTGCCGAGCCGTCGGATCCAGGCCCGACGCGGTGGCGTTCTGGGCGTAGGCGCGCACCCCGACGACGTAGGGGAAATACAGCGAGTTGTAGTGGCGCCACTCCTCGGTGGTCCCGAAGTCGCCGCCGTCGCGCGGCTTGAGCCGGGCGATGGCGTCGGCCAGCACGGCCTTGAGCTCGGTGGCCCGCTCGATCGGCTGGTCGGGGGCCCCGCGGGCGGCCAGCCGCTCGTCGATCACCGGCAACGCGGTCAGCGGGCTGGCGACCAGCTTGGTCAGATCCCCGTAGTGCCCGAGTGCCCGACGGGTGAGCCTGGCGAAGGTGACGTCGTCGACGCCGTCCAGCGGATGCTCCTGGCGCAGCGGCAGCGCCGCGCCGGTGTGCCGCAGCGCGGCCCGATCCGCCCGCAGCGCAGGCGATTTCGAGAACGCCAGCCGGTCGAGCAGCCCGGCCAGCGGATCCGCGAGCACCTGCACGGTGATCGCGATCGCCAGGCTGGTGAACAGCAGCACGGTCAGCGCGGTCCGCGCGCCGGGATCGGCGCGGGTCACCGCCAGCCCGATCAGCGCCTGGCCGCCGAACAGCACGGCCACCGCCACCGAACCGGCGAACGAGCGCAGCATGTCGGCGCGCAGCGCGTGCCCCTCGTCGAACGCGTCCCACAGCGCGACGGCGACGCCGAGCCCCAGCACGTCGCAGCTCGTCGAGGCCAGCGCAAGCCAGCTGGGCACCAGGCCCAGCGGAATGATCAGGATCGCGTTGGCCAGCGCGAAGAACAAGGTGGCGGTGACGGCCAGCCCGACGGCCGGCCGGGGCCGCCGCGGCCGGCGCAACGCGACGGCCATCGCGGCCAGGGTCGACACCGAGATCGCCGCCATCATCAGCCAGTGGCCGGGCCGCAGCGGCCCGTCCACGCTGCCGGCCAGCGCCGCGCCGAGCAGCGTCAGCGCCGCCACCCCGGCCACCAGCAGCACCTCGCGGGTGCGGCTGCGCCAGCCGTCGGGGGGCCGGGACAGCTCCACGAGCACCGCGAACCAGGCCACGCCGGGCACCGCCGTCAGGTAGATCTCGACGCGGCTCAGCAGCGGGGCGTGCGCGGGACTGGCGGTGCGGACCGCGTCCAGCCCCACCACGAGCGCGAACCCGCACAGTCCGATGGCCGCCAGCACCAGGACGGGTTTGCGCGGATCGCGGGCGGCCAGATACAGGCCCAGCCAGGCGCTCAGCGTGAACACCACCGCCGACAGCGCAGCCATGCACCAAGTGTGGCACGCAGGTCGAGTGGTGCTTAAGGCCTTCTGGGCGGCAGGTTATTTGCCGTAGCGGCGGTGCCGCTGGCTGTAGTCGCGCAGCGCCCGCAGGAAGTCGACCCGGCGGAAGGCCGGCCAGTGCGCCTCGGTGAACCACATCTCGGAGTAGGCGCTTTGCCACAGCAGAAAACCCGACAGCCGTTGCTCGCCGGAGGTGCGGATCACCAGGTCCGGATCGGGTTGCCCCGAGGTGTACAGGTTTTCCGAGATCGCGTCGACGGTGACCGCGTCGATCAGCTCTTCGGCCGTCGCCCCATTGGCCAGTTCCTTGCTCAGCAGCGAGCGCACGGCGTCGACGATCTCCCTCCGGCCGCCGTAGCCGACGGCGACGTTGACGTGGAAAGACGCCTCGACCGGGGTGGACTCGACGGCGCCGCGCAGCCGACGGGCCGGCTCCTCGCCGAGCAGCTCGAGGTCGCCGACGGTGCGCACGCTCCACCGGTTGGCCGGCGCGCAGATCTCCTCGACGACGTCGGTGATGATTTCGATCAGCCCGGCCAGCTCGTCGGGGTCGCGCTGCAGGTTCTCCGTGGAAAGCAGGTACACCGTGGTCATCTCGATGCCGGCTGCCTGACACCAGCGCAGCATCTCGGCGATCTTGACCGCGCCCATCCGGTAGCCGTAGCTGACGTCGTCGTACCCGGCGTCGCGCGCCCAGCGCCGGTTGCCGTCGCACAGCACCGCGATGTGGCGGGGCAGGTCGGCCTTCGCGGCACCGAGCTCCTGGCGCAACCGCATCTCGTAGATGCGGTACAGCGGCTCCTTGAGTCGCGGCGGAATGATTTCCACGAACACACACCCTACTGCCAGCGGCGATCGTTTCACCGGTGCCGATTTCGGCCGCGTCGTGCGGGCCGTCGCCGCACAGCTCGCGACGGCGCCGCGGCCGTTCCTGGCTACTCTGACTGGTGAGCAGCCGCTGGCCGCATCCCTTGCATCCCTATCCGGCAGACCACCCCCAGGAGACATGAGCAGCCAGACCAGCACCGCCCCCAACCCGGAGCCCGATCACGAGGCGATCGTCCCGGGCAACACCGTCGAGCAGCTCGTCGAAGGCGCCGCCCAGGTTCTGGGCAAGCCGCGGATGCGCGGCTGGATCCACTTCTACTCGGCGTGGCTGGCCGTCATCACCGGCGCCACGCTGGTGTCGGTGTCGTGGGCGGCCGCCTCGCCGCGCGCCGGGCATTCGACGCTGATCTACGCCGCGGCCACGGTGGCGCTGTTCGCGGTCAGCGCCACCTATCACCGGGTGAAGTGGAAGACCGAGGCCGCCCGCACCCGGATGAAGCGGCTGGACCACTCGATGATCTTCGTGTTCATCGCCGGCAGCTACACCCCGTTCGCCCGGCTGGTGATGCCGCAGAACACCGGGGTGGTGGTGCTGTGCATCGTGTGGGGCGGCGCGCTGGCGGGCATCGCGCTCAAGGTCTGCTGGCCGACGGCGCCGCGCTGGCTGGGGGTGCCGCTGTACCTGCTGCTGGGCTGGGTGGCCATTTGGTATGCGCCGACGATCCTGCACCAGGCCGGGGTGGCCGCGATGGTGCTGCTGGCGGTGGGCGGGGTGCTCTACAGCGTGGGCGGCATCTTCTACGCGCTGCGCTGGCCGGATCCGTGGCCTAGCACGTTCGGCTACCACGAGTTCTTCCACGCCCTCACCGCGATCGCGGCGATCCTGCACTACATCGCCATGTGGTTCGCCGTGTTCTACACCGGCGACCATGCGTGGCTGGCCACGCCCTGATCGTCCGGGTTACGGCCGGCTGACGTCGTCGTCCGGGGACCAGTAGGCCTTCATCGCGGCGACCTTCCCGTTGCCGTCGAACACCATCACGTCGATCGGCTCGATCACCATCCGGTGCTCGCCGGCGGTCACGGTCAGCCGGAAGTGGAACGCCGCCTCGTTGCCGGCCACCCGCAGCGTCAGCAGCTCGCATTCGCGCTGCAGGTTGTCGAGCGCGGAGTAGAAGCCGTGGATGGCCTGGCGGCCGATGTGCACCTCGCCGCCGACCGGGTCCTCGACGGTGGCGTCGTCGGCGTACAGCTCGACCAAGTCGTCGGCGCCGCCCTTGGCGACCAGTTCGATGTAGCGGTGGACCGTGTTCCTGATCGCGTCGGTCTTGGCGTCATTCGGCATGCGACGCAGGGTATCTCGCGGTCAGGGCGCGGGCGCACCCAGGGCGGCGGCCAGTTCGGGTGTGCGGGTCACCGGCAGGTCGCAGACCCGGCCGCGGCATACGTAGGCGGCGTCGGCGCCGGCCACCCGGTCGCGGCCGGCCAGCAGCTCCGACGAATCCCGCGGGCCGCCCACCACGATCGCCCCGCCGGGCGCCAGCCGTCGCGCGTCGGCCAGCAGCGCCGAGCGGGCGGGGTCGCAGGCCACCGCGATCTGCAGCGGCCCGCGCACCGCGGCCTCGGCGACGGCCAGCCAATGCCCGGCCGTGCGCGGGGCGCGTTCCAGCAGCACTGCCTGCGCGCGCAGCGCGTCGGTGGCGGCGTGCAGGTACCGCTCGGCGCGCTGGCCGCCGACCAGGTGCGCGGCGGTCAGCAGGGCTTCGGTGACCGACGACGCGCCCGACGGGGTGGCCCCGTCCAGCGGGTCGGCCGGCCGCAGCATCAGCCGCTCGGCGTCGTCGGCGGTGTCGAACCAGCGGCCGGGCCGCTGCAGATCGGCGAAATGCGCCAGGGCGGTGTCGAGCAGGTCGGTCGCGGCGGTCAGCCAGCTGTCCTCGGCGCTCAGCTGATACAGCGCCAGCAGGCCGGTGGCCAGCATCGCGTAATCCTCGAGGATGGCGGCGCTGTCGCCGACCACCCCGCCCAGGCTGGCCCGTCGCAGCCTGCCGTCGACGACGTGCAGGTCGAGCAGAGACCGTGCGCAGCGCCGGGCGGCGTCGGCGAGCCCGGAGTCGTCCAGCGCGACGCTGGCCTCGGTGAAAGCGGTGATGGCCAAGCCGTTCCAGGACGTGACGACTTTGTCGTCGCGGCCTGGCTGGATTCGGCTGCGCCGGGCGGCCAGCAACGCCGCGCGCACCCGGTCGAACCGCGGGGTGTCCGGCGGGTCCGCGGGCAGCCGCAGCACCGAGCTGCCGTGCTCGAACGTTCCGGTCTCGGTGACCCCGAAAACGGCTGCGGCCCAACGCCCGTCGTCGGGCCCGAGCACCTCGGTCAGCTGTGCCGGCGTCCACACATAGGTCGAGCCCTCTCGGCCGTCGGCGTCGGCGTCCAGCGACGAGGTGAACATGTCGCCGTCGGCGAGGTCGTCGAGCAGAAACCGCGCGGTCTCGGCCGTGACCCGCGCCGCCAGCGGGTCACCGGTGCGGCGGGCCCAATGCGCGTAGACCCGCAGCAGCAGCGCGTTGTCGTACAGCATCTTCTCGAAATGCGGTACCACCCAAGCGTTGTCGACGCTGTAGCGGGCGAAGCCGCCGCCCAGCTGGTCGTAGATCCCGCCGCGGGCCATCGCCGCACCGGTGTGCGCCACCGCCTGCAGCACCGCTGCTGACCCGGTGCGCTCGTAGCTGCGCAGCAGCGCCTCCAGCAGCGCCGACGGCGGGAATTTGGGGGCGCCGCCGAACCCGCCGTGCACCGTGTCCCGGTCGGCGATGATCGCGGCGACGGCCTCGTCGCACAGCGCCGCCGCGAGGTCCGCACCGCCCGCGGGCAGCCCGGAGGTCATCTTGCGCAGCTCGCCGGCGATGCGGTCCGACGCCTCCTCGACCTCGCCGCGGCGCTCCCGCCAGGTGGCCGAGACAGCCGAAAGCAGTTGCAGGAAGGCGTCTTTGGGATAGTAGGTGCCGCAGAAGAAGGGCCGGCCGTCCGGTGTCAGGAAACACGTCATCGGCCAACCGCCGTGCCCGGTCAGGGCGACGGTGGCGTTCATGTACACCGCGTCGATGTCGGGGCGTTCCTCGCGGTCGACCTTGACGCAGACGAATCCGGAGTTCATCGCCGCGGCCACGTCGGGGTCTTCGAACGACTCGTGGGCCATGACGTGGCACCAGTGGCAGGCGGCGTACCCCACCGAGAGCAGGATCGGCACGTCGCGGGCGGCGGCGTCGGCCAGTGCCTGCGGGGTCCACTGCTGCCAGTGCACCGGGTTGTCGGCGTGCTGACGCAGATACGGGCTGGTCGCCCGCTCAAGGGTATTCGTGGCCGACGGGTCAGCCGGGCTCATCGCCGGATCCCGGGGGTCGCGGTGACCCGTTGGCCTGGTCCGGGCCGGGATCGGCGTCCGGTGCGCCCTCCGCGTCGACCGCGTCGGTGCCCTCGTCGGCGGCCTGATCCGGCTCGGGGTGTTGGGGGTCGAACGATTCGGGCACCTTGCGCAGTTGCCGGTTCATCGACCGCAGCAGGAACAGCGTGCTGATCAACAGCAGCACGACGATCAGCAGCCCGACCGGGCTGGCCTTGCCGAAGTCGGGTCCGGTGTGGTGCGGTGCGCCGTCGGCCACCGCACCCGCCAGCACCAGGAGGTGGTTCACGCGTCGGGCTCGATTCCGGCGAACAGGTCGTCTTCGGGCAGCCGGACCGGGACCCGGGAGCGGGCCAACTCGAATTCCTCAGTGGGCCAAAGCCGTTGCTGCCATGCGATGGGGGCGGCGAAGAAGTCGTGGTCCGGGTCGATCTGGGTGGTGTGCGCCCGCAGCGCGTCGTCGCGCTGGCTGAAATAGGCCGAGCATTCCACGCGGGTGGTGACGCGGGACTCGAACGGGTCGTGGGCGGGATCCCAATGCTCGAGCCACTTCTTGAACGGCGGTTCGTGACCGTGTTTGACCGCTTCGTCGTGCAGCAGCTGCATCCGCGCCCGCAGGAAGCCGTGGTTGTAGTACAGCTTGGACACCGTCCACGGCTCGCCGGCGTCCGGGAAGCGCCGGTAGTCGCCGGCCGCCTCGTAGGCGCCGACCGAAACCTGGTGGCAGCGAATGTGATCGGGATGCGGGTAGCCGCCGGTTTCGTCGTAGGTGGTCATCACGTGCGGCCGGAACTCGCGGACCACGCGGACCAGCGCCTCGATCGCCTCCTCCAGCGGCACCAGCGCGAAGCATCCCTCGGGCAGCGGCGGCGGCGGGTCGCCCTTGGGCAATCCGGAGTCGACGAACCCCAGCCAGGTGTGCTCGACGCCGAGTATCTCGGCTGCCTTGGCCATTTCGTCGCGCCGGATTTCGGCGATGTGGCCGTGCACCTCGGGCAGGTCCATCGCCGGGTTGAGGATGTCGCCGCGCTCGCCGCCGGTCAACGTCACCACCAGTACCCGATGGCCCTCGTCGGCGTAGCGGGCCAGGGTCGCCGCGCCCTTGCTGGACTCGTCGTCGGGATGGGCGTGCACCGCCATCAACCGCAATTCGCTCACGTGCTCCCTTGTCGCTTCCGGTGGTCGCCCGATCTGACCCTATAATTCCAGTTCCGCATCCGTGCCCGCTGCCGGCCGCTGCCGGCGCCCGATGACCAGGCAAAACCACCATGACCGAAACCCGCCCGAGCGAGCGCTACGGCCGTTCGGCGCTGTCGCGCATTCCGCGGCGGTGGGTGATCGCCGCGCTGGGCGTGCTGGTGGTGGCGGCCGGGCTGGCGGTGGCCGTCGTCGGCTATCACCGGTTCGGCACCAGCGACGTCAAGGCGACGATGGTCGGGTACCGGGTGCTCGACGACCAGACCGCGTCGATCACGATCAGCGTGACGCGATCGGATCCGTCCCGCCCGGTGGACTGCATCGTGCGGGTCCGCTCCCACGACGGCGGCGAGACCGGCCGGCGCGAGCTGCTGGTCCCGCCGGCCGGCGCGGCCACCGTCGAGGTGACGACGACGGTGAAGTCCTTCCAGCCGCCGGTGGTGGCCGACGTCTACGGCTGCGGCACCGACGTGCCCGGCTATCTGCGGCCGTCCTGACCGGCCCGGATCGACGCCGAACTGCGAATTTGGAGTCATCGACTGTTTGCGCGGTGGTAACATGGATGAATGCACGGTTCCGGTTGGGGCCGTGTTGCTGCATTAGCGGCCGTGAGCAAAACGGGGCGGCAGCACACGGGGAGGCACCCGCACGCTCTGGGCGACGGAGTTAACAGGACTTACGCGAACTCGCGGAACAACATACGAGGAGCACGACGAGATGACGGATACTTCCGTGACCTGGCTTACCCAGGAGTCGCACGACCGGCTCAAGGCCGAGCTCGATCAGTTGATCGCGAATCGTCCGGTCATCGCCGCGGAGATCAACGACCGCCGCGAGGAGGGTGACCTGCGCGAGAACGGCGGCTACCACGCCGCGCGCGAAGAGCAGGGCCAACAGGAGGCCCGGATTCGCCAGCTGCAGGATCTGCTCAACAACGCCAAGGTCGGCGAGGCGCCCAAGCAGTCCGGTGTCGCGCTGCCCGGCTCGGTGGTCAAGGTCTACTACAACGGCGACAAGTCCGACACCGAGACGTTCCTCATCGCCACCCGCCAGGAGGGCGTCAACGACGGCAAGCTCGAGGTGTACTCGCCCAATTCACCGCTGGGCGGGGCGCTGATCGACGCCAAGGTGGGCGAGACCCGCAGCTACACCGTGCCCAACGGCAGCACCGTCGAGGTCACGCTGGTCAGCGCGGAGCCCTACCACTCCTGAGTCCGAGCGCTCGGCGTATCAACTGAGCGCCCGATCGAGGTCGGCCAGCAGGTCGTCGACGTCCTCGATGCCGACCGACAGCCGGACCAGATCGTCGGGCACCTCCAGTTGCGACCCCGCCGTCGACGCGTGCGTCATCGCGCTGGGGTGCTCGATCAGCGACTCGACCCCGCCCAGCGACTCGGCCAGGATGAACACCCGGGTGTTGGCGCACAGCTTTCGGGCGGCCTGCCGGCCGTCGCGCATCCGCACCGAGACCATGCCGCCGAAGCCCGACATCTGCCGGGCGGCGACGTCGTGGCCCGGATGGCCGGGCAGGCCGGGATAGAGCACCGCGCTCACCGCGGGGTGCGCGGCGAGGAATTGCGCTACGGCAGAGGCGTTTTCGGTGTGCCGCTGCATCCGCAGCACCAGGGTCTTCAGCCCGCGCATGGTCAGGTAGGCGTCGAACGGGCCGGGCACCGCGCCCGCCCCGTTCTGCAAGAACCCGAACGCGTCGTCCAGCTCGGCGTCGTTGGTGACCAGCGCACCGCCCACCACGTCGGAGTGCCCGCCGATGTACTTGGTGGTGGAATGCAGCACGATGTCGGCGCCCAGCCTCAACGGCTGCTGCAGCGCCGGCGAGGCAAAGGTGTTGTCCACCAACACCTTTGCCGAGTGCTGGTGGCCCAGCTGGGCCAGCGCGGCGATGTCGGCGATCGACAGCAACGGGTTGGTCGGGGTTTCCACCCAGATCAGCCGGGTGCGCGGCGTGATCGCGGCGGCCACGGCGTCGAGCTGATGCAACGGCACCGGCGTGTATTCGACGTTCCAGCGGGTGAACACCTTGTCGATCAACCGAAAGGTGCCGCCGTAGGCGTCATTCGGGATCACCACGTGGTCGCCGGGCCGCAGCACCGCCCGCAGCGCGCAGTCGGTGGCGGCCATGCCGGAGGCGAAGGCCCGCCCGTGGCTGCCGGCCTCCACCGCGGCCAGCGTGGCCTCCAGCGCGGCCCGGGTCGGGTTGCCGGTGCGGGCGTACTCGTACCCGCCGCGCAGCGCGCCCACCCCGTCCTGGGCGAAGGTGCTGCTGGCGTAGATCGGCGTGTTGACCGCTCCGGTCGCCGGGTCCGGCCGGTAGCCGGCGTGAATCGCCTTGGTGGCCAGTCCGCTGAACTCGGGGTGTGCGTTGCCGTCGTCGCTCATCGACGATCAGCCTAGGGGACGGCCGCGGTCGCCGGCCCTAGCTCGGCGGGCTTTCGGAGCCGTCGAGCGGCAGGCACACGGTCGTCATGATCTTGTCGGCCAGCGTCTGCCGCTTGGAATCCCATAGCGGGAAAAGGAATCCGATGAAGCAGATGATCGCGTCGACGAAGTGCGCCAGCGCCCGCACCACCGACATCCCGAAGCCGACGGGTTGGCCGGTGACCTCGCTGACCACTTTGAACTTCATCACCGACTTGCCCACGCTCGACCCGGTGGTGCCCTGCCGGTAGCCGTAATTCCAGATCAGGTAGAACAACCCGACGATCGACGCCAACCACTGCGCCACCAGGCCAAGCGTCGAGTTCTGGGTGGCGCAGTACTGGTTCACCGCGTACTGCCTGACGTCGGTGATGCAGGCGGTCTGCTGGGTGGCCACCAGGATCGCGGTGCCGATGCCGTGCACCACGACGTACGGGAGGATGTCGATGACGAACGCCAGCGCGCGGGTGAGCCACGGCGTGTAGTCCTGCGTGGGCAGGGTGCGGATCGCCGGTCCCGGGGGCGGCGGCGCGTATCCCCCCGACGGCGGCGGCGGTGGCGGATAGGACCCGCCGGGCGGCGGGGGCGGCGGGAAAGACCCGCCGGGTGGAGGCGGTGGCTGCTGCCCACCGGGGGGCGGAGTCGGCTGACCGCCGGGCGACCCGGGCGACGAGGGAGGTGGCGGGTAGGCGCCGCCGGGCGGCGGTTGATCGGTCATGGGCAACCTTCCACTCCGGGTCAGCTGGACATCAGTCGAACTAGGCCGAAACAGTACCCGAGGGTTCGACGTCCGAGCGAGACGCGCGACCTAGCGCCGCCCGCCCGATCCGCGGGGTCCCTCGGAGAGGAAACCGAGCAAGTCGTAGCGGGTGATCACACCCACCGGCTTGCCCTCCTCGACCACCATCAGGGCGTCCCAATCGCGCAGCGCCTTGCCCGCCGCGCTGACCGATTCGCCGGCGCCGATCATCGGCAGCGGCGGGCTCATGTGCAGCGAGACCGCGTCGGCCAGCTTCGCCCGGCCCTCGAAAACCGCTGACAGCAGCTCACGTTCGGAGACGCTGCCGGCGACCTCGCCGGCCATCACCGGCGGCTCGGCGCCGACCACCGGCATCTGGGACACCCCGTACTCGCGCAGGATGCCGATGGCGTCGCGCACGGTTTCCGACGGGTGGGTGTGCACCAGGTCGGGCAGCTCACCGGACTTGCGGCGCAACACGTCGCCGACGCGGGACTGGTCGGTCGACCCGTCCAGCCGGGTACGCAGGAACCCGTAGGAGGACATCCAGGCGTCGTTGAAGATCTTCGCCATGTAGCCGCGCCCGCCGTCGGGCAGCAGCACCACCACCAGCGCGTCGGGCCCGGCCTGCTCGGCCACCCGCAGCGCCGCCACCACGGCCATGCCGCAGGACCCGCCGACCAGCATCGCCTCCTCGCGGGCCAGCCGCCGGGTCATGTTGAACGAGTCGGAGTCCGACACCGCGATGATCTCGTCGGGCACCGTGCGGTCGTAGGCCTGCGGCCAGAAGTCCTCGCCGACACCCTCGACCAGATAGGGCCGGCCGGTGCCGCCGGAATACACCGATCCCTCGGGGTCGGCGCCGATGACGCGGACCCGGCCGCCGGACACCTCCTTGAGGTAGCGGCCCGCGCCGGTGATGGTGCCGCCGGTGCCGATGCCGGCGACGAAATGGGTGACCTTGCCGTCGGTGTCGGCCCAGATCTCCGGGCCGGTGGTGGCGTAGTGGCTGGCCGGGCCCTCCGGGTTGGCGTACTGGTCGGGCTTCCAGGCGCCCTCGATCTCGGTGACCAGCCGGTCCGAGACGCTGTAGTAGCTGTCCGGATGCTCGGGCGGCACCGCCGTCGGGCACACCACCACCTCGGCGCCGTACGCCATCAACACGTTGCGCTTGTCCTCACCGACCTTGTCCGGGCAGACGAACACGCACTTGTAGCCGCGCTGCTGGGCCACCAGCGCCAGCCCGACACCGGTGTTGCCCGAGGTGGGTTCGACGATGGTGCCGCCGGGCTTCAGCGCACCGCTGGCCTCGGCGGCGTCGATCATCCTGACCGCGATCCGGTCCTTGGAGCTGCCGCCGGGGTTGAGGTATTCGACCTTGGCCGCCACGATGCCCGCGCCGTCGGGCACGACGGAGTTCAGCCGCACCAGCGGCGTGCCGCCGATGAGGTCACTGATGTGCTGCGCGATCCGCATGCGTCACATCGTCTCAGGCGGTTTCCCGCGGCGCACAAGGACTCAGCCGGTGGCCTCGCGGATGTAGTCGCCGATCTGGCGCAGCGACCGCCTGGCCTCGGGCACCATCGGCGCGGCCAGCTGGAAGTCGTGGATCTGTCCCGGCCACACCCGCACCTCGGCCGGCACGCCCGCCGCGGCCAGCCGGCTCGCCGCCAGCCGGGCGTCGTGCAGCAGCACCTCGGAGCCCGACACGTGAATCAGCGTGCGCGGCAGCCCCGGCTCGATGTGCTCGAGCGGCTCGTAGATCTCCTCGGGCTTGCCGTCGACGATGTTCTTCGCCGCCGCGCCGGCCACCAGCTCGGCCAGGGCGTCGAACGCGCCGGCGCCGAACATCGCGTCGGTGTCGATGTTGGGGTGGGCCTGCTTGGGCTCCTTGGCCAGCTGCAGCAGCGGCGAGATCATCACCAGCGCGGCGGGTTCCTCACCCTCGCGCTGCAGGCGTTGCGCCAGCGTCAGCGCCAGGTAGCCGCCCGCGGAGTCGCCGGCCAGCACGATCTGGTCGGGCTGGTAGCCGCGCAGCCGCAGCCACTGGTACGCGTCATGGCAGTCCTGCAGCGCCATGCCGACCGAATTCTTCGGCAGCAGACGGTAATTCACCACCAGCACGGGCGCGTCGGCGAAGGTGGAAAGGGCTTCGACGAGCCGGCCGTGCGAGTTCGCCCCGCAGGTCAGAAACGCCCCGCCGTGCAGGTAGACCACGACGCGGCGGGTGCCGTCGGCGGGCAGCACCCCGGGCGCGCGGACCAGCTGCGCCGACGCGTGCGGCAGCGCCACCGTCTCGCGCACGGTGGCCGACACCGGCAGCAGCACCCGGGCGGTGAGGTCGATCAGACCCCACGGCCAGGGCAGGTTGGGGGCGTGGCTGCCGACGGCCAGAATCGGCCGGATGGTCAGCCGTGAGGTCAGGTTGGCCAGTCGCGCAGCAACGCTGGGTCCGGATTCGAGAACCTCGACCGGTGCGCCGTCGCTGATCGCGAACTTGCGGATGCGCGCGCGGCGCGCCTTGAGGACGTCGTGGACACGGACGGGACTCTGCGATCCCGATACCTCGCTCGGTGCGGTCATGCTCAACACTTCCTACGCCGTTGTAGTGCGATACAGCATGTGACGAGGCTGTTGAGCGTCTGGTTCAGCCGTGTGCCAAGGCGCTCAGCCATCCCCTCGCTCTCAGCTTGACAGCCGTTGCTTAGCACAACGTATGAAATCTCTGATTTGATACCAGTTTTGCTTCGCACCGTGATCAGTTCGTTTTTCAGCCGCCTCCGCAAACTCCAAAGCGCCTCTAAACTTGATGCCGTGACCATTCGGGTGCCACGTCGTTCGGCGATCGCCCTGGCCACAGCGGGCGCGCTGGCCTCGACAGGAACCGCCTACCTGGGGGCACGCAGTCTGCTGGTCGGCCAGGCCACCCACGCGCGCACCGTCATCCCCAAGTCGTGGGACATCCCGCCGCGCGCCGACGGCGTGTACACCCGCGGCGGCGGGCCGGTGCAGCGCTGGCACCGCGGCATGGCCGTCGACCTGCACCTGATGATCTTCGGCGATTCCACCGCCGCCGGATACGGCTGCATGTGCGCCGACGAAGTGCCGGGGGTGCGCATCGCGCGGGGCCTGGCCGAGCAGACCGGCAAGCGAATCCGGTTGAGCACCAAGGCCATTGTGGGCGCCACGTCGAAAGGCGTGTGCGGCCAAGTGGATGCGATGTTCGTGGCCGGTCCGCCGCCGGACGTGGCGGTGATCATGGTCGGCGCCAACGACGTGACGGCGCTCAACGGTGTCAGCCAGTCGGCGCACCGGCTGGGGTTGTGCGTGCGCAAACTGCGGAACCGCGGCGCGGTGGTGATCGTGGGCACCTGCCCGGATCTGGGGTTCATCAGCGCCATTCCGCAACCGCTGCGATCGTTGGCGCACGAGCGGTGCCTGCAACTCGCCCGCGCCCAGACGGCAACCGTCCGCGCCGCCGGCGGGGTGCCGGTGCCGCTGGCCCAGCTGATGGCGCCGCAGTTCCGGGCCACCCCGGAGGCGATGTTCTCCGCCGACGGCTACCACCCCTCGGCCCCGGCCTACGCGCTGGCGGCCGACGCGCTGCTGCTCGCGCTGTGCGAGGCGCTGGGCGAGCAGGTGGAGCGACCGCCGCTGAACCAGCCGGTGCCCTCGGCACAGCCGGTGCTCGGGCAGCGGCACACCCGCAGCAGCGTGATGTCGCGGCTGTGGCGCCGTCCGGCACCCGGTGCCGCCCCGTCGTCGTGCCCCGAGGTCGGCAGCGACTAGATTTGTTCTCGCCCGTCGGGGTGGACCTACCCGGTGGTGACGCGAGCCAGCCCAATTCGAGGGACCCGCAGGGATCTGAAGGGAACAACCATGCCTGAAGCCGTCATCGTCTCAACTGCTCGCTCGCCGATCGGCCGCGCGATGAAGGGATCGCTGGTCAGCATGCGCCCCGACGACCTGGCCGTGCAGATCGTGCGCGCCGCGCTGGACAAGGTGCCGGCGTTGAACCCGCACCAGATCGACGACCTGATCCTGGGCTGCGGCCAGCCCGGCGGTGAGTCCGGATTCAACCTGGCCCGGGTGGTCGCCGTCGAGCTGGGCTTCGACTTCCTGCCGGGCACCACCGTCAACCGGTACTGCTCCTCGTCGCTGCAGACCTCGCGGATGGCGTTCCACGCGATCAAGGCCGGCGAGGGTGACGCGTTCATCTCCGCGGGGGTGGAGACGGTATCCCGGTTCCCCAAGGGCAGCGCCGACTCGTGGCCGGACACCAAGAACCCGCTGTTCAGCGAGGCGCAGGAGCGGTCGGCCGCCGCGGCCGAGGGCGCCGAGGAGTGGCACGACCCGCGCGCCGACGGCAAGCTGCCCGACATCTACATCGCGATGGGGCAGACCGCCGAGAACGTCGCCCTGCTGACCGGCATCAGCCGCGAGGACCAGGACCACTGGGGGGTGCGCAGCCAGAACCGCGCCGAGGAAGCGATCAAGAGCGGGTTCTTCGAGCGGGAGATCACCCCGGTCACGCTGCCGGACGGCACCACGGTCAGCACCGACGACGGCCCACGCCCCGGCACCACGTACGAGAAGATCCGCGAGCTCAAGCCGGTGTTCCGGCCCAACGGCACGGTGACCGCGGGCAACGCCTGCCCGCTGAACGACGGCGCCGCGGCGGTGGTGATCACCAGCGACACCAAGGCCAAGGAGCTCGGCCTGACGCCGCTGGCGCGCATCGTGTCCACCGGGGTCAGCGGCCTGTCGCCGGAGATCATGGGCCTGGGCCCGATCGAGGCCACCAAGAAGGCGCTGGCCCGCGCCAAAATGTCGGTCAGCGACATCGACCTGTTCGAGATCAACGAGGCGTTCGCGGTCCAGGTGCTGGGCTCGGCCCGCGAGCTGGGCATCGACGAGGACAAGCTGAACGTGTCCGGCGGCGCGATCGCGCTGGGTCATCCGTTCGGCATGACCGGCGCCCGGATCACCACCACGCTGCTCAACAACCTGCAGACCCACGACAAGACGTTCGGCCTGGAGACCATGTGCGTCGGCGGCGGCCAGGGCATGGCGATGGTGATCGAGCGCCTCAGCTGAGGCGTCGCGGTGTCTCCCGCTTTCCGGGGTGTGCTTCCCGGCGTCGTCGAGTGTGAATCCTGGTAGACGACACGCCGACGACACGCGCCGCGGTGCAACACCGAACGCCACCACCACACACTCGACACACTCGACCCGCACCGCATGAAAAAACCGGCGCGCCAACGGGCGCGCCGGTTTTCTCGGATGCCGAGAGAGCTAGTCGTTCTGTAGATAACTGAGCAGGCGCAGGATCTCGATGTACAGCCAGACCAGCGTCACGGTCAGGCCGAGCGCGATCCCCCACGCCGCCTTCTCCGGGGCACCGGCGCGCACCATCTGGTCGGCGGCGTCGAAGTCGATCAGGAAGCTGAACGCCGCGATGCCGATGCAGACCAGCGAGAAGATGATCGCCAGCGGGCCGCCGCTGCGCAGGCCCAGGCCGGCGCCGCCGCCGACACCGAACATGGCCAGCACGAAGTTGCCCAGCATCAGCGCCAGCACGCCGAACAACGCGGCGACCACCATCCGGGTGAACTTGGGGGTGACCCGAATGGCGCCGGTCTTGTAGACCACCAACATCCCGAAGAACACCCCGAAGGTGCCCATGACGGCCTCACCGATCAGCACGCCCGCATTGGCGCTGGAGACCGAGAAGTTGGCGAACACGAAGGAAAGGGCGCCGAGGAACAGGCCCTCGAGAACCGCGTAGCTGAGCACGATCGCCGGGCTGTCCTGCTTGCGCCCGAACGTCGCGACCAGCACCAGGCCCAGCCCGCCCAGCGCGCCGACCAGGGTCAGCGGCATCGCAAGGGCCACATTCGACAGCACCAGGAAGTAGGAGACGACCGCGGATGCCGCCAGCACGGCCAGCGTGATGCCGGTCTTGGTGACGACGTCGTCGATGGTCAGCGGTCGCGACGCCCTGGTCTCCTGGTACGGAGTCGCGTAGGGAGCCGCGTAGGGGTCGGCTTGATAGCCCTGCATGGGGGCCGCGCCAGTGCCGAATTGCGCGTATCCGCCGCTCTGCTTAGGCAGCGAACGAAATACCGGATTGCTTGTCTCCCGCACCGTCGGATCCTCTCTGATTGGCATCGAGCTGTGCGAACACCATCTCAACGATCAGCGGCTCCCCCCGGTTCCCAGCGGACCTGGGCGTTTCTCGAGTTGGAGAGCCTGCACCGTTGTCGTCGCGTTAAAGATAACCCTTACCCGCGGATACCGCGCCGGTCGTGACGATCTAGATTTCTTCCTCGAGGCTGAACCGGCGATGGGAGGCGAAGGCGTGACCGACGGATCCGACGAGGTTCTCACCGAAGTCGACGGAAACGTCGGCCTGATCACGCTCAACCGCCCCAAGGCGATCAACTCGCTGAATCAGCCGATGATCGACGCGCTGAGCGCCGTCCTCACCGACTGGGCGCGCGACGACAAGGTGCGCGCGGTGCTGCTGTCCGGCGCCGGGGAACGCGGGCTGTGCGCCGGCGGCGACGTGGTGTCCATCTATCACAGCGCCCGCAAGGACGGCGTCGAGGCGCGACGCTTCTGGCGCGACGAATATCAGCTCAACGCCCAGATCTCGGAGTTCGCCAAGCCCTACGTCGCGGTGATGGACGGCATCGTGATGGGCGGCGGCGTCGGCGTCAGCGCGCACGCCAACACCCGGGTGGTCACCGACACCTCCAAGGTCGCCATGCCCGAGGTCGGCATCGGGTTCATCCCCGACGTCGGCGGCGTTTACCTGCTGTCCCGCGCGCCCGGCGGGCTCGGCCTGCACGCCGCGCTGACCGGGGCGCCGTTCTCCGGCGCCGACGCCATCGCCATGGGATTCGCCGACCACTACGTGCCGCACGCCGACGTCGAGGCGTTCCGCCGCGCGGTGGTTGCCGACGGCGTCGAGAGCGCGCTGGCCAAATACGCCGTCGAGCCGCCACCCGGTGAGCTTGCGGCCCAACGTGATTGGATCGACGAGTGCTATGCGGGGCAGACCGTCGAGGACATCGTCGCCGCGCTGCGCGCGCATGGCGCGAGCCCGGCGCACGACGCCGCGGACCTGATCGCCACCCGCTCACCGATCGCGCTGTCGGTGACCCTGGCGGCAGTGCGCCGAGCGGCCGACCTACCGACACTGAAAGACGTTCTGGTGCAGGACTATCGGGTGTCGTCGGCGTCGCTGCGCTCACACGATCTGGTGGAGGGCATCCGGGCGCAGCTGATCGACAAGGACCGCAATCCGCAGTGGTCGCCCGCCCGGCTGGCCGACGTCACCGCGGCCGACGTCGAGGCGTATTTCGCCCCGGTGGACGACGACTTGAGTTTCTAGAAAGGCGATTTGGATGACCGACAGCACCGACCGCACCTTCGAAACCATCCTCGTCGAGCGCGAGGAGCGCGTCGGCATCATCACCCTGAACCGGCCCAAGGCGCTCAACGCGCTCAACACCCAGGTGATGAACGAGGTCACCACCGCGGCAACGGATTTCGACGCCGACCCCGGCATCGGCGCGATCATCATCACCGGATCGGCCAAGGCGTTCGCCGCGGGCGCGGACATCAAGGAGATGGCCGAGCTGACCTTCGCCGACGCCTACGGCGCCGACTTCTTCGCCACCTGGGGCAAGCTCGCCGCGGTGCGCACCCCGACGATCGCCGCGGTGGCCGGGCACGCACTGGGCGGCGGCTGCGAACTGGCCATGATGTGCGATGTGCTGATCGCCGCCGACACGGCGAAATTCGGCCAGCCCGAGATCAAACTCGGGGTGCTGCCCGGCATGGGCGGTTCGCAGCGGCTGACCCGCGCCATCGGCAAGGCCAAGGCGATGGACCTGATCCTGACCGGCCGCACCATCGACGCCGCGGAAGCCGAACGCAGCGGCCTGGTTTCGCGCGTGGTGCCCGCCGATGACCTGCTGACCGAGGCCAAGAAGGTCGCCACCACGATTTCGCAGATGTCGCGGTCGGCAGCCCGGATGGCCAAGGAGGCCGTCAACCGCGCTTTCGAAACCACCCTGGCCGAGGGGCTGCTCTACGAACGCCGGTTGTTCCATTCGACTTTCGCCACCGCCGACCAGTCCGAGGGGATGGCGGCCTTCGTCGAGAAGCGCGCGCCGAACTTCACCCACCGCTAGGACGCCTCGATGAGCGAACCGGGTTCCGCGACCGACACCGACACCGGCGACGAGCCGGCGCAGCAGCAAACGGCGCCGGACGGGACCCGAACCGGCGCGCAGACCGCCGTCGCGGAGCACCCCGCACCGAAAGCGCCCGCCCCGGGCACACCGCAGCCCGAAAAACCTTGGTGGGTACGCCATTACACGTTCACCGGCACGACGGTCGGGCTGGTGTTCATCTGGTTCTCGCTGACCCCGTCGCTGCTGCCGCGCGGGGCGATATTCCAGGGATTGGTCAGCGGCATCTCCGGCGCCATCGGCTATGGGCTGGGCGTCTTCGCCGTCTGGCTCTACCGGTACCTGTGGGCCAAACCGTCCAGTCCCCCGCCGCCGCGCTGGGCCTGGAAGATCCTGATCCCGGTCGGCGCGGTCGGCATGGTGTTGATGGCGATCTGGTTCCACGTGTGGCAGGACAAGGTGCGCGACCTGATGGGTGTGGCGCACCTGAAGTGGTACGACTACCCGGTGGCGGGGGTGCTGTCCCTGGTGGTGCTGTTCACCTGCGTCGAGATCGGCCAATTCACCCGCTGGCTGGTTAGCTTCCTGGTCGGCCGGCTCGACCGGATCGCGCCGTTTCGGCTGTCGGCGACCATCGTGGTGGCCCTGCTGGTGGTGCTCACCATCACCCTGCTCAACGGTGTGGTGCTGAAGTTCGCCATGCGCACCATGAACAACACCTTCGCCTCCGCCAACAACGAGATGAGCCCGGACACCGCACCGCCGAAAACCCCGCTGCGCTCCGGCGGCCCGGAGTCGCTGGTGTCCTGGGAGTCGCTGGGCCACCAGGGCCGCGTCTTCATCGAGGGCGGGCCGCGGGTGGAACAGCTGACCGCGTTCAACGGCGCCCCGGCCACCGAGCCGATCCGCGCCTACGCGGGGCTGAACTCCGCCGACGGCATCACCGCCACCGCCGAGCTGGCCGCCCGGGAGTTGCAGCGCACCGGCGGGCTGCGGCGCGCCGTCGTCGCGGTGGCCACCACCACCGGCACCGGCTGGATCAACGAGGCCGAGGCCACCGCGCTGGAGTACATGTACAACGGCAACACCGCGATCGTCAGCATGCAGTATTCGTTCCTGCCCAGCTGGCTGTCGTTCCTGGTGGACAAGGAGAACGCCCGGCACGCCGGTCAGGCGCTGTTCGAGGCGGTCGACCGGCTGGTCCGCCAGCTGCCCGAGGCTCAGCGCCCCAAGCTGGTGGTGTTCGGCGAGAGCCTGGGCTCGTTCGGCGGCGAGGCGCCGTTCATGAGCCTGAACAACGTGCTGGCCCGCACCGACGGCGCCCTGTTCAGCGGCCCGACGTTCAACAACACCATCTGGACCGATCTGACGTCGACGCGCGACGCCGGGTCACCGGAGTGGTTGCCGATCTACAACGACGGCCGCAATGTCCGCTTCGTGGCGCGCGCGGCGAACCTGGCGCGGCCCAAGGATCCGTGGGATCACCCGCGGGTGGTCTACCTGCAGCACGCCTCGGATCCGATCGCCTGGTGGACCACCGACCTGTTGTTCGCCCGGCCGGACTGGCTCAAGGAGCGCCGCGGCTACGACGTGCTGCCGGAGACCACCTGGATCCCGGTGGTGACGTTCCTGCAGGTCTCGGCGGACATGGCGGTCGCCCAGAACGTGCCCGACGGGCACGGCCACCACTACGTCGCCGACGTCGCCGACGCCTGGGCGGCGGTGCTGTCACCGCCGGGGTGGACACCCGACAAGACGGACCGGCTGCGGCCGCTGCTGCACGCCAACGGCTAGATCCAGCGGCGCTCGCCGGCGCCGGTGTTGGCCAGCGGGGCGCCGACCGGACCGCCAGCCAGCCGGCTCAGCACCCCGGCCCCGGCCAGCGCGTGGTAGCCGCCGATCACGTCGGTGGCGCGGTGCAGGCCGATGTCCAGCAGCGCGGCCGCGGCCAGGCTGGACGTGTAGCCCTCCGAACAGATGATCACCCATTCGACGTCGTCGCCGACGGCCTCGGGCAGCCGGGCCTCGCTGGTCGGGTCGCAGCGCCATTCCAGCACGTTGCGCTCGATCACCAGCGCGCCGGGCACCTCGCCCTCGCGGAACCGCTGGGCCTGCGGCCGGATGTCGACCAGCACCGCGCCGCGGCGCACCGCGTCGGGCACTTCGACGGCGGGCAGCCGGCGGAACCGGCGCCGGGCGGACCTCAACACGACGTCGATGCGGCTCATCACGATCCTTCCGGCTGGTCGGTCAGTTCGGTGCGTTGCCGACGCAACGTCTTGCGCTCGGTGATGTCGTAGTAGGACATCGCGGTCAGCGGCGGCGAGTAGGCGTGCACGCTCAGCGTCGGCGCCGCCTGGGCGGCGGCGACGGCCCGACGGCTGACCGGCCCGCTGACCGGCCGGGGCGCCCACACCACGTCGTGCACCCAGCCCAGCGGGAAGCCGGCCTGATCGCCGGCGTCGAGCCGGCGGCGTCGCAAAGCCCTACCGTCCCAACGGTATTCGTTCAGCGATCCGGAGACGACGGTCAACGCGCCCAGCGACCCGCCGTGGTCGTGCAGTTCGGTCGGGTGGCCGGGCACCCAGCTGATCAGCCAGACGTCGAGCTCCTCGTCGCCGTGGATGCGGGTGAACCAGCGCCGCGACGCCGGGATGCCGCCCGGGGGCAGCAGGTGGTCGCAGCGCCCGCTGAGCACGTCGTCGGCGGCCTGATCGGTGGCATAGAGCAGGTCGGGCACCCGCAACCGGGTCGGACCCGGCGACGGCGACGACGGGAAAGGCGGGCGCAGGGCAGCCAGGGTGGCGGCGGGGACAGGCATGAGGAAAGGACTCCAGGGAGCGAAAACGGATCGGGCGGCGGCGTGTTACGGCCGACAACACTCGCAAAATCCGAAGCGCTCCATCACGGCAGCCAGTGTTGCATAGATTGGGACCGTGCGCTGGCGCGGTGATCGGTCCCGGCGACGGGCGCGGTCGTTCTGGTGGGCATCGTGCTGGGGGTTGTGATGGCGGCCCCCGGGTGCTCGCACGGCGCCCGCGCGGCGCGCCGGCGCCCGCACCGGCGCGGCAATCGGGTATCCCCGCCGGCCCGCCGCGGCGCCGCCGGCGCCGTCGGGCTGTCCCCGGGCGGCGTGACGACCCGGATCGACATCCCGGCGGACTCCACCGAAGAGGAGTACTACCAGGCCTGTCACGCCGCCAAGGAGTGGATGGAGGCCCAGCCCAAGACGGGTGCGTCGCTGTTCGAGCCGTACTTGTCGATGGTGCAGGCATCGCCGTCGGGCACCGCGGGCAGCTGGAACACGCCGTGGTCGGCGTTGGCGCCGGCCCGGCAGGCGGCCGTGATCGTCGCCGCCCGGGCGGCCGCCAACGACGAATGCGGGTGACGGCACCCCGGTTGGACAAGGACAATTGCGATCACGGTTGAAAAAACTGCCCGGCCGCGCCCGCCGACCGCCGCGAGCGCCCGCTAGCCGGCCGCCGCGCAAAATGGAGGGGTGCCTGAGGAACGTCGATCAGCACCGACTCGGGTGGCACTCGCGCTCGGCAGCGGTGGCGCCCGCGGCTACGCCCACATCGGGGTGATCGAGGCGCTGCAAGCCCGCGGCTACGACATCGTCGGCGTCGCCGGCTCGTCGATGGGCGCGCTGGTCGGCGGCCTGCAAGCGGCCGGACGGCTGGACGAGTTCGCCGAGTGGGCCAAGTCGCTGACCCAGCGCACCATCCTGCGGCTGCTGGACCCGTCCATCAGCGCGGCCGGGGTGATGCGGGCGGGCAAGATCCTGGACGCGGTGCGCGACATCCTGGGGCCGGTGGCCATCGAGGACCTGCGCATCCCCTACACCGCGGTGGCCACCGACCTGCTGGCCGGCAAGTCGGTGTGGTTTCAGCGCGGGCCGCTGGACGAGGCGATCCGCGCGTCCATCGCGATCCCCGGGGTGATCGCCCCGCACACCCTCGACGGCCGGCTGCTGGCCGACGGCGGCATCCTCGACCCGCTGCCGATGGCCCCGCTCTCGGCCGTCAACGCCGATCTGACCATCGCGGTGAACCTGTCCGGCAGCGAGGCGATCACCCGTCGCGAGGCCGAACCGGCCGCCACCGCCGAGTGGTTGACCCGCATGATGCGCAGCACCTCGGCGCTGTTCGACACGGCCGCCGCCCGCTCGCTGCTCGATCGGCCCACCGCGCGGGCGGTGCTGAGCCGGCTGGGCGGGCCGAGCGGCGACGCCGACGCCTGGCCGGACAATCCCGAGGAACCCGACCAGCCGGTGCTCGCCGATGACGACGACGAGGCCGTCGAATTGCCCGGCGCGGCAACGGATGTGCCCAAACTGGGCAGCTTCGAGGTGATGAACCGCACCATCGACATCGCCCAGGCGGCGCTGGCGCGGCACACGCTGGCCGTCTACCCGCCCGACCTGCTCATCGAGGTCCCCCGCTCGATCTGCCGGGGCCTGGAATTCCACCGGGCGGTGGAGGTGATCGACGCGGGGCGGGCGTTGGCCGACCAAGCCCTCGACGCCCTCGAGGACGGCGACGACGACCGCCCCGCGGTCGAGCGCTGAACTGATTGCCCGGCAACGGGATTCGTCACACACCCAGGAATTCGGCGACGGCCGCGGCTTCGCGGCGGCCCTGTTCGCGGCCGGCCCGCGCCGAGGGCACCCGGCAGCCGGGGTCCAACGGGTTGGGCCCGAACGCCGCCAGCGAGCGGTCGTCGGCGAAGACGGCCAACGCCCGGCCGGGGAACGCCGCGATCTCCGCGGCCGGGCCGGCGCCGAACGGCGACGGCGCGTCGACGCCCGAGGGCACCAGCACCACCGCGACGTCGCAGTCGGCGGCCACCCCCAAATTCACCGAGCTGGCCACCCCGCCGTCCATGTAGCGGCGGCCGCCGATGGCCACCGGAGGCCACGCCCCGGGCACCGCGCAGCTGGCCGCCACCGCGTCGACGAGGTCGACGCCCGACGCCGGGTCGAACACGGTCAGCTCGCCGCTGTCGACGTCGATTGCGGTGAGCCGCAACGCCCGTCGCGGCCACCGGTGCGACGGCAACCGCGCCGCGATCACGCGGCGGCGCACCGGGGCCGGCACGGTGTCGGTGGCCAGCGCCACCGCCCCGATGCGCCGCAATTGTTGGCGGGTCTTGTCCTCCGAGTCGTCGTACGGTTCGGCCAGGGCGGTCAGGAACAGCTCGGTGATGGCCTCGACGTCGACCCCGGAATCGATTTCGGGCGAGGAGGCGGCGACCTGCCGATCGAACAGCGCGTCGAGGGTGTGGCCGCTGCACAGCTGGGCGGCGACCGCCGAGCCCGCCGACGTGCCGACCAGCACGTCGGATTCGGTCAGCAGCCGCGCCGCGGCCGGCGACTCGTCCGCAATGGCCCGCAGAACACCTGTCTCCCAGGCGATTCCGGCGATCCCGCCGCCGGCGAGCACCAGGGCGCGTTTGGTTGTCACGTCGAACCACTCTGCCAAACGGCCTCAGCCGGCCCGCCGGGTGTCGGGCAGTGCGTGCTGGGAGTCCCGCACCGGGGTGCTCAACTCGTCGCGGCGCAGCAGCCGCCGGGGCGGGTCGGGCAGCACCAGGCGGCGGGTGACTCGCAGCCCGGCGTCGACGTGAACCAGCTCCCCCGGCTCGAGCAGCCGCCAACGCGGGTCGGCGTCCATGCGTTCGGTGGCGAACACCACCGACGGCCGGGTGCGCAGCTGCTGGGAGCGCGCGTGAATTCGTATGGTGTGCAAGTCGAATTCGGGTTGCCGGGCCGCGTCGGCGGAGCGATCCAACACGTAGAGCTGATGGGTGTGCGGGTAGCGCAGCGCCCACATCTCGGTGGCGGTGCTCAGCAGCAGGTTGACCGCATAGATCGGGACCTGCTCGGCCAGCCATCGGACGGCGTCGACCAGGCCCGCGGTGATGTCGCCGTCGCGGGCCCGGATCGCGGCGGTGATCAACGCGAACACCCGCTCGGAGTCGGTGTCGCCCAACACCAACCCGTCGACGCCGACCTCACGCAGCCGCGCGTCGATGACGTCGAGCCCCTCCAGCACCCCGTTGTGCGCGAAGATCCGGCCGTCCTGCAGAAACGGGTGGGTGTTGCGGACGTCGAGCGACCCGGTGGTCGCGTAGCGGACGTGGGCGATGACGGTGGTGCCGGTCAGCTGATGCGCTTCGCGCGCGAACGCGGCGTCCCGCCAGGCGGCTATCGGCTCCTTGTGCAGCTGCGGGCGGGCGTGCTCGTCGAACACTCCCAGTCCGGTGCCGTCGGGGTTTCTCCGGCTCTGTTCGGCCAGGCTGTCCGGCGCGTCGAGCAGCCAGAAGGTCGCGGTGCACGCGCGTGTCCCGGCGTGCAGGCCGAAGAGTCGACACATGGGCTCTTACCGTAACGGCCAGGGGACTCAGCGGGTGAGCAAGGCCACCAGGTTGTCCAGCGCGCGTCGCGCGTAGCCCTTCCACATCCTGCCCAGCAGTGGAAGCGCCCAGGCGGTCAGCGGTGACCTGGGATGAATGTCCCAGCGCCAGGTGATCTCGGTTCCGCCGGCCGCCGGGGTGAAAACCCATTCGCCGAGCACATGATTCACCAGCAGCGCCATCGGGCCGGTGATGCCGCTGAGCCGGTAGCCGAACGACCGCGGCGGGTCGACGCTGGTCAGTTCCTCGCGCATGCTGGCACCGCCGGCCAGGTGCACGATGCGCTGCCGGCCCGCCGCGTCCCAGTCCCCGGTCTGTCCGCGCACCTCCCTGATCGGCGGGAAGGGGCCGTACCACCGGTTGAACAGCGTCGGCAGCGGCATCGGCAGCGTGCGTCCGAACGCGTCCGGCGCGGCGACGGGGGCGACGACGGATTGGGCGACGACGAGTGAATCTGCCACTGTGCCAAGCCTTTCAGTCGCGCGCTTCGATCACCCGGTAGCCGCCGTCGGCGTAGCGGGAGCGGACGGCCTTCTTGTCGTACTTGCCGACGCTGGTGCGCGGTATCTCGTCGACGAACGTCCACCGCTCCGGCAGCCACCAGCGGACCACCTTGTCGGCCAGGAACTTTCGCAGCTGGTCGGCGTCGACCGAGGCGCCGTCCTTGACCACCACCACGGCCAGCGGGCGTTCCTCCCACCGCTCGTCGGGCACTCCCACCACCGCGGCCTCGACCACGTCGGGGTGGCCGATCAGGCAGTTTTCCAGCTCCACCGAGGAGATCCATTCGCCACCGGATTTGATGACGTCCTTGGCCCGGTCGGTCAGCGTGACGAAGCCCCGCTCGTCGATGCGGCCCACGTCGCCGGTGCGCAGCCAGCCGGAGTCGAACTTCGAGTCGTCGCGTCCCAGGTAGTAGGAGCCGGCGATCCACGGGCCGCGCACCTCCACCTCCCCCACCGCGGTGCCGTCGTTGGGCAGGACGCGGCCGTCGTCGTCGACGATGCGCATCTGGACCCCGCAGACCGGTTGGCCCTGTGTGCCCCGGTACGCCCAGTGCTGGTCCTCCGGCGTTCCCGGCGGCGGCCAGGCCATGGTGGCCAGGGGCGACGTCTCGGTCATGCCCCACAGTTGCCGGATCTGCACGCCGTGTTTCTCCTCGAAGGTGCGCATCAGCGACACCGGTACGGCCGAGCCGCCGCAGACCACCAGCCGCAGCGACGACATGTCGTGGTCGGGCTCGTCTTCCAGGTGGTGCAGCACCGCGTTCCAGATGGTCGGCACCGCACCGGTCACGGTGGGCCGCAGGTCTTCGACCATCCGCACCAGCGAGCGGGGGTCGAGGTGGCAATCGGGCAGCACCAGGTCCGCGCCGGCCATCAGCGCCGCGTAGGGCAGGCCCCAGGCGTTGGCGTGAAACATCGGCACGATCGGCAGCAGGCTGTCGCTGGCCCCGATCCCGATGCCGTTGGCGGTGCACGCGGCCATCGTATGCAGGAAACTCGAACGATGGCTGTACACAACGCCTTTCGGGTTCCCGGTGGTGCCGCTGGTGTAGCACATGGCGGCCGCGGAGTTCTCGTCGATGCGCGGCCAGTCGAATTCGGCCGGCTCGGCGCCGATGACGTCGGCGTAGCGCAGCACCGTCTTGCCGGATGACCGCAGCGGCTCGGTGTCGCCGTCGCCGACCACGATCACCGTGTGCACGGTGTGCAGGCCGGGCAGCACCGGCGCGAGCAGTTTGACCAGCGACGCGTCGACCAGCACCACCTGGTCCTCGGCCTCGTTGGCGACGTAGGCGATCTGCTCGGGGAACAGCCGGATGTTCAGGGTGTGCAGCACCGCGCCCATCGAGGGCACGGCGAGGTAGGCGGCGAGATGCTCGGCGTTGTTCCACATGAAGGTGGCCACCCGCTGGTCCCCGGTCACCCCGAGCCCGCGCAACGCGTTCGCCAGCTGGGCGGCCTGGTCGCCCAGTTCGCGGTAGCTGGTGCGCCGGTAACCGTCTCCGGTCGCGGTGGTCACGGTGCGCGCCCCGTGCACGCCGCAGCCGTGACGCATGATCGCGGTGATCGTCAACGGAAAGTCCTGCATCGTGCCGTCCACTGCGCACCGCCTCCGCATCGGGGCCGACGGCGCCGCGCCGCCGGCCGCTTTCCCACCCTAAGCCCGGATCCGGCGATTGTGGCAGACCCCGAGCGGGCCGCACGGCCCCGATCCCGTTCGGCGGGCCCGACTTTGGCGGCCGGCTCGGGCGGTGGGTGCAGCTAGGCCAGCACCGGCTCCCACGGCGCCAGCTCGGGCAGCCAACCGGTGGTCGCGTCGTCGTCCTCGTCGGCGCCGCTGCACGGCGCGGCCGGTGCGGTCCCCGAGGGGAGCCGGGCCACGCTGAGCACCCCGGCGTGGTCGGCGACGTACAGGTAGTTACCGTCGGGGCTTTCCACCAGGGCCGACGGGTGCTTGGTCACCCTGACCTCACCGAGGACGTCCTGGGTGCGGGTGCCCAGCACCGTGACGCGGTCGTCGCTGATCAGGTAGGCGCGCTCGCCGTCGCGGCTCAGCGTCATCCGGGTCAGCGGCCCGGTGATCTCGTTGATCTTGTGCGTGCTGACGATGGTGGCGGCCCGGGTGTCGACGACGTCGAGCACCGAGCCCACCACCGGGCCGCAGCTGGCCACATACGCCGTGTTGCCGTCGTTGCCGAGCGCCACATCGCGGACGGGCAGCCCGAGCTCGACGGTGCCGACGAGGCGGGAGCGGCCGCCGACCCGGCGGCCGTCGGTGCGGGTGCGGGTTTCGATGATGGCCAGGCCGCCGCCGTTGGGCCCGTTGACGCCGACGAACAGCCGGCGACCGTCGGCGCTGACCCGCACGCAGGCGGTGGTCGTCCCGGCCGCGGCGGCCAGCTCGATCACCTCGAGCTCGCCCGTGGTGGTGTCCAGCACCGCCACATCGGCGCCGCGCACGGCGTTGCGGCTGGCGTAGAGGTACCGCCCGTCCGGGCTGACCGCCAGATCGCTCAGGCTGTGCGCCAGCCGATGCGTGGCGATGCGCCAGTTGGTGACGACGTCGATGACTTCGATCGCGTCGTAGGCGGCGGTGGCGGTGCTGACATAGGCGTAGTTCGGGTCGGCGGCGCTCATGGCCACCGCGAACGGTTCGCTCAGACCGGCGATGGTGCTCGCGACGCGGCAGGTGTGGGTGTCGATCACCGACACGGTGTCGCGGCCGTAGTTGGTCACCAGCAGCCGGCGCCCGTCGGGGCTGACGTCGATGTCGCTGATCGGGCCGTGGTGAACAGGGACTTTGACCACCGCGGTGTTGTCGATCCCGAATCGGGCCGTAGGCCCGTTTGCATCACTCACGCTGGTACCGCCTTTGCTGTGTTTGTCGGCCCGGGTGGCCAGGTGGCGTAGCCGCCGATACGGTCACGACGAATTGGCCACCGGATTCACCGGCTTTCAGCACCGAAAGGCACTGACGAGACTGGTTTTCGGTAGTCTACTGGCCAAAATTCGCCTCACTGCAGCTCGGAAATGCTCGACGTTAGCTACGTCACTCGGTGCACTCAGGTTCTGCTCAGACTTCCAATCACGCTGTATCGCAGTCGCTTACCCGCAGCGAAACCGTGGCAAACGCGCATGCGGGGGATTTCATCCGCGCCGCTAACCGCGCCCGCGCATGTTCGCGGGCTGCTTTGCTGAGGAATTCTCAGTATCGGCGGTACGAGAGGCGAATATCACATCGGGGCCGGCTCAGCTGAATTGGGTGTGCGGGCGCGGCAGCGGGGTCCCGTCGACGACGATGTCCAGTTTTTCGTTGTAGAACGCGATCAGCCCGGCGATCTGGGCGACCGCGGGCAGCGGGTAGTGGTAGGTCCAGGCCAGGTCTTCGTGCACGACGTCGCCGACCCGCACCGACCAGTAGCCCGACGTCGTTCCCTTGTAGGGGCACAGCGTCTGGGTGGCGCTGGGCTCCAGATGCGCGAAGTCGACGTCGGTGGCATCGATGTAGTACCTGGTGGGCAAACCGGTTTCGAACAGCAGGACGGGAGATCTGGTGTCCGCCAACGTGATTCCGTCACGTTCGACATGCACGTGTCGGTGTGAGCGCAGCGCATCCACCCGCGCGTACGGGTTGCGTGGATGGCCGTAGATCGGTTCGTCTTCTTCGAACCAGCGCAACGGATCCCATTCGAACCGCACGGTGCCGGCCAGCGGGCCGTCGCCGTCGGCGTCGAACACCCGGGCCGCCGACTCACAGGTGCGGTCGCCGGCCACCACGGAGTACAGCCGCGACGGGCCGAATTGCACTCGCTGAGCGTGGTTTTCGTCGCGCAGCAACTCGGTGCGCACGTCGGCCAGTGGAATGTAGTACTGCGGGTAGTAGGGGACCTCCCACACGTAGCGGGCGGCGGTGGTGTCGAAGACCAGCACGTCGCCCAGATAACCGCGGACCCGCCGCGGCGCCGGTTCGATCCGGCCCCGCGCGGCCGCCATCTGCGGGTAGTCCGGTTCGGCGGGCATCGTCGGCCCTACTGGTCCTTGGCGGCCAGTCCGGCCGGCGCGTGGGCGATCGCTCTCGTGATCGCCGCGGCCTCCGGCCGGTAGGCCTCGATCTCGTCGCCGCCGCGGCCGGTGATGGTGATCGTCTCGGCGCGGATGGCGTCGGGGCTGGGCGCGTCCATCACCACAACGTAGCCCTCAGCGCCGTTTGTCGCGCACCTTGTAGGTGGACGGCCACGACTTTCGAGATTCGTCCCCGGTCAACGGAGTTCCCATGCCGCCGACCTTGACGGCGTAGGCCTCCTTGCCGGGGCCGACCTCGCGATTGGCGTGTTCCTGGGCCAGGAAGTAGAGCTCGTCGATGGTGGCCTCGTCGTAGGCGACGAACGAGGTTTCCCGCTCCAGGTCGTCGATGCCGATCAGCATCCGGTCGGGCAGCAGCCGCGAGACCACCGCCGCCAGGCCCAGCAGCGCAAAGGGAATGATCCAGTAGCACAGGAAGGACAGCGGGGTCTTGGTGTCCAGCATGTAGGCGGGCGCCGCCCCGGCGGATCCCTGCAGCACCGACGGGATCGCCGACGACACCGTCATCCCGGCGAACGTCGCCACCCAGATCCAGCCGAGGATTTTCACGATCCGGCCGAACAACTCGGTCTTGGCGACGTCGGGAGCCTGTTCGGCGGCGGCGAACTCGGCCACGAAGGGCTTCCCGATCAGCATCCCCGCCAGCGCCGCCAGGAAGATCCCGGCGTTGCTCAGCGGCAGGATCCACCGCTGCAGAAACGACTCGCTGAGCGTGAAGGCCAGCACGGCGAGAACCAAAAGCACTGCCACAGAAGCGAAGTCGAAGAGCTGCCAGCGCCTGCGCAGCACCCCGCCCAGGCCCAGGCTGACCGCGGCGAGCGCCAGCGCGACCAGCACGGCCGCCACGAACGGAACGTTACCGACCAACACCCAATACACAATCCACGGCGCGAGGCCGAACAGCATGCCCATGCTGGGTCAGTGTATGAGTGGCCGTCGGCGCCGCCGCCGGCGGCTGGCCCAAACTCTTGGTCCACTAACGGCCCGGGGCCAGCCCCATCGCCAGGAAGTCCAGGCGCCACAACGACTCGAACAGTCGACGACCGAACTCCCGCGCCCGGTCATCCCGGCCGGCGCCCGCCACCCCGTCGATGATCTCGGCGATGCTGCGCCGGCCGTCGACCTGTTGGACAAAGGGCAGCTGGGCCGGGGTCAGCGTCAGTTTGGCGCCCGGCAGGTGGATCTGGTCACCGGACAGCAGGCATGCCGTCCGCAGCCCGGGGACATAGCCGAGATACGTCGGCGACGAGAAATCGATCCTGTAACGCTCCCGTGGGCGCTCCGGCCGGCAGGCGAGGAAGAAGTGGGTGGCGTTGGCCGGTTGCAGGCGCTCCATCACCGACCACAACGTGGTGTCGGGCAACCGGTTCAGGGCCGACTGGAATTGGGTTGCGGCGCCCCCGAAGAGCGCGTCGTGCGGGTAGTACGGCGAATTGCGAAGCCAGCCCTGGAACGCCAGCCCGGCCGCGGCGACCAGCTCCAGGCATTGCTCGACGGTGTAGCTGCGTTGCCGGGCGTGCAGGAAGGTGTCGACCAGCCCGCCATCGGTCGACAGGTCGCGGGCCCCCTTCAGATAGGTGTGCACGGGGTGGTCTGCCGGGAGCGCCGCCACCGCGTCTTTGACCAGTTCCACCGAGGCCTCGTCCTGGGAGAGTCCGAGGTCGCGAAACACCGATGCCAGCATCTCGACGCCGATCCGGCCGTAGCTGGCGTAGAGCATGACGCCGAGCGCCCCGTCGGGCCGCAGGCACCGACCGAGCGCTGTCAGCCCGGTCAGCGGATCCGCCAGATGATGCAGCACGCCGGTGGAGACGATGAGATCGAAGTCGCGGTCCAGCGCGGCGACCTCTTCGATCGCGAGCCGATGCAGCTCCAGGTTGTGCAGCCGGTGCTTGTCCTTCAGGAATTGCTGATGGTCCAGCGCCGTCCGGCTGACGTCGATGGCAACCACTTTGGCGGCGCGGTTGGTGTAGGCGTAGACGGCCGCCTGGAAGGTGCCGCACCCCGCGATGAGGATGTCGAGGTCGGGTCGGTAGTCGCGGTCGGGCCACAGCAGCCGATGCGCCCAGAACGGGTCGAACCAGTCCCAGTGGTTTGTCGTCCACGCGTCGAGGTCGGTGACCGGCGGCGGGTATTGCCAGCGATCGTATTGGCGCGAGACACCGTCGGCCCGTGCATCCTCGGACACCGTCGCGCTGGCTCCTTCGTGGTGCTCGGTCGCGCACCGCTCGCGACCAACTTACTCGGCCGGACGGCTGCGAGCCCGCTCGTCGTTGGCCACCCGGGCGGATACTTCGAATTCGCCTCTGCGCCAAGCGATTAGGTGCTCATTTCGGCCACCGGGCGGCGCGGCGCCCCGGACGGTCACGGACCCGGCGCGTCCGGCCGGGAGTTTCGGTGCCCCCAGTCGGACTCGAACCGACACTGGGCGGATTTTAAGTCCGCTGCCTCTGCCAATTGGGCTATGGGGGCCCGGCGGCGAATCTAGCGCGTGGCGGCTGGTTTCACCGCACCGCGTCGGGTCGGCAATTTGCCAGACGTACAACATGCGGTTCCGCTGAGCGTGTATTAGGATCCGCGCGCCGCGCGCGATTACTTCCGGCGGGCGTTTACTCCAGATGACAGGCGGATGTCGTCCGACAGGACCGTGTTAAAACTGCCGCCCTCGTCGTTAAGAAGCCGTAAACGGCTGTCATCTCAGGCCTTTCGATCGGGAACGTGGGGTCGTGGATCGATAGCGTCTTGCCCACGCACAGCGGCCGCGAGGCGAGCGCACGGGTCGATCCACACCGGGGGTCGGCCAGCTTGAGCACGAGGAGCAATGGATGTCATTCCTGACGACAACGACTGAGGAGATGTTAGCCGCCGAGGCGCTGCTCAGTGGGATCAACAGCAATCTCGCGGCGCAAAACGCCGGCGCGGCCTCGGCGACGACCGCCATCGCCCCCGCCGCCGCCGACCCGGTGTCGGCCCAGCAGGCGGCCATCTTCTCGGCCTACGGCACCCAGTACCAGGCGATCGCGTCCGAGGCGCAGACGCTGCTGGAACAGTATTCGCAGACCCTGGGCATCAGTTCCAACAGCTACGGCGACACCGAGGCAGTCAACGCCAGCCAGACCGCGATGCAGGCGCTGAGCGCCGCGGACCCCACCGCCAGCGCGGCCACCGGCTCCAACCCGATCGACATCTTGGCGTGGCTGCTGTGCTTCAACGGCCAGTCCAGCGGCGGTCTGGGCGGCATGTTCGGCCTGTCGAGCAACGGCGCCAACATCGGCAACATCGGTATCGGCAACTGGGCGTCGGCCACCTCGAACCTGCTCGGCCTGGCCGGTGGTGGGCTGCTGGACACCTCCGGCGCCGACGCCGCCGCCGGGGCCGACCTGGCCACCTCGACCGCACCGGTGGAAACCGGCGTGGGCGGGGCCGGTGTCGGTGGCGTGGCGGGCATGGGTGCGATGCCGGCCGCCGCGATGGGCCAGGCGACCACCGTCAGCAAACTGTCCGTGCCGCCGAGTTGGGCCGGCACCACCCCGGTGGTCGGTTCCAGCAGCGCGCCGCTGCAAACGGTGGGCTGGACCGCCGCCGCTCCGCAGGCCGGCGTCGGCACGGTGGTGCCGGGCATGCCCGGGGTGGGGACCATGGCGCGCAACAGCGCCGGTTTCGGGGCGCCACGCTACGGCGTCAAACCGATCGTCATGCCCAAGCCGGCGACGGTCTAGGCAACCCAGGCAACAGTTTTCAACCGATTCGAGGAGCGGGATACACAAATGGTTCTTGACTTTGCGGCGGTTCCACCGGAAATCACCTCGGCGCTCATGTACGCCGGCGCGGGCTCGGGCCCGCTGATGGCGGCGGCGACGGCGTACGCCAACCTGTCCGCCGAGGTGAGCAGCACCGCCAGCCAATGGGAGTCGATCATCTCGCTGCTGACCACCGAACAGTGGACGGGCGGCGGGTCGGCCGCGGCGGCGGCCGCGGCGCAGCCCATCGTGTCCTACCTGACCACCACGGCGGCCGCGCTCGAGCAGGCCAGCGCGCAGGCCACCGCGTCGGCGGCCGCCTACGAAGCGGCGTTCGCCGCGACGGTGCCGCCGCCGGTGATCGCCGCCAACCGGTCGTTGCTGGCAACGCTGGTGGCGACCAACTTCCTGGGTGTCAACTCGGCGGCCATCGCGGCGACCGAAGCGCAGTACGCCGAGATGTGGGTGCAGGACGCCACCATGATGGCCACCTACCAGGCGGCCTCGGCGGCCGCCGGAGTGCTGCAGCCGGTGACGCCGCTGACCTCGACCACCAACCCCGGAGCGGCCGCGGCCGTTGACAACGGCGCCGTCGCCTTCGACGCGACGAACAGCACGGCGCAGACGGCGGGTCTAGACCTCTCGTCGCTGATCACGTCGCCCCCCACCGACGGCCTGCTGCAGTCCATCGACGATCTGCTGGGCACCCCGTCGTTCCTCAACGCGACCAACGGCGCGATCAACACCGCAGCCTGGTGGGTGTGTGCCACCATCCCGAACGCGGTGTCGCTGGGCAAGACCCTGGGGACCGTGCCGGCGATCCCGTTCTCGCTCACCGACTCGGTTGCGCCGGCGGCGGGAGCGGCCATCACGCCGGGCATGATGGTGGGCTCGGTGACGGGCGCCGGTGCGTCGGCGGCGGTGGGCGAGGCGTCCGCGGTGGGCGGGCTGTCGGTGCCCGCCAGCTGGTCGGCGGCCGCGCCGGCCACATCGCTGGCCTCGTCGGCCGCCCCGCTGGAGGGCTCGGGCTGGACCGTCGCCTCCGAAGCCGAGCCGGTCACCGCGATGCCCGGCATGCCGGGGGCGGCGGCCGCGGCCAAGGGCGCCGGCGCCTACGGCAGCGGACCCCGGTACGGCTTCAAGCCGATCGTCATGCCCAAACAGGTCGTCGTCTAACGATGAGACCGCGGATAAGGCGAATAAGGGGGTAGATGTCACCCGTTTGAGGCGAGCAATTAACCGGCAGGCCGTAATCTATTTCCAACGCGGCCACCACCGCATCAATTACAACTGTTAAGACTTCGGCGAACTGAAGCTTCAAGATAGGAGACAGCCGAGATGGCAACACGTTTTATGACCGACCCGCACGAAATGCGGGCGATGGCGGGCCGCTTCGAGGTGCACGCCCAGACCGTGGAGGACGAGGCCCGCAAGATGTGGGCGTCGTCGATGAACATCGCCGGTGCGGGCTGGAGTGGTCAGGCCCAGGCGACCTCGTACGACACGATGGGTCAGGTCAACCAGGCCTTCCGCAACATCGTCAACATGCTGCACGGGGTGCGTGACGGGCTGATCCGCGACGCCAACAACTACGAGCAGCAAGAGCAGGCTTCGCAGCAGATCCTCAGCAGCTAGCCCAGAACTGCTGCCGTCCAACACTTTTAAGGAGCAATCGCTATGAGCATCAACTACCAGTTCGGCGATGTCGACGCCCACGGTGCGCTCATCCGCGCCCAGGCCGCGTCCCTGGAGGCCGAGCACCAGGCCATCATTCGTGATGTGCTGGCTGCCGGTGACTTCTGGGGCGGTGCCGGTTCGGTGGCCTGCCAGGAGTTCATCACCCAGTTGGGTCGCAACTTCCAGGTGATCTACGAGCAGGCCAACGCCCACGGCCAGAAGGTCCAGACCGCGGGCAGCAACATGGCCAGCACCGACAGCGCCGTCGGGTCCAGCTGGGCCTGACAACCGTCTCGAAAAACGGGGCCGCGCCTGGTGCGCGGCCCCGTTTTTCGTCGATAGAGCACACCGATACGCCTGTGCGGCAAGGCTTTTAGATCCGGTTGCCGCCGCGCGGAAATAGCCGCGCCGGCCGCGACACCCCGGCTCCCACATTTGAGAACTCTATGAACTCGGTGACAGTCCTATGTGTGCGTCGCCAGAATGTAGGAGCATGACCGTAATGTCGGGACAATCAGCCGCGCAGCGGCCACGCCAGGCCATCCTGGGGCAGTTGCCCAGGATCTACCGCGCCGACGGGTCACCGATCAGGGTTTTGCTGGTCGACGACGAGCCGGCGCTGACCAACCTGGTGAAGATGGCGTTGCACTACGAGGGCTGGGTGGTCGACATCGCCCACAACGGACGCGAGGCCATGGCCAAGTTCGACCGGGCGGCCCCCGACGTGCTGGTGCTCGACATCATGCTGCCCGACGTGGACGGCCTGCGGATCCTGGAGCGGGTGCGTCAGTCCGACGCTTACACGCCAACGCTTTTCCTCACCGCGCGCGACTCGGTGATGGACCGGGTGACCGGTCTCACCGCGGGCGCCGACGACTACATGACCAAACCGTTCAGCCTCGAGGAGCTGGTCGCCCGGCTGCGCGGGCTGTTGCGCCGCGCCAGCCAGCAGCCCGCCCCGACCGCCGAAACCCTCAAGGTCGGCGACCTGGTGGTGGACACCGCCAGCCGCGAGGTCACCCGTGGCGACACACCGGTGTCGTTGTCGTCCACCGAGTTCGAGCTGCTGCGCTTTTTGATGCGCAACCCCCGCCGCGCGCTCAGCCGCACCGAAATCCTGGACCGGGTGTGGAACTACGACTTCGCCGGGCGCACCAGCATCGTGGACCTGTACATCTCGTACCTGAGGAAGAAGATCGACTCCGGCCGCGAGCCGATGATCCACACCGTCCGCGGTGTCGGATACATGCTGCGGCCGGCGGAATGACCCGAGACCGCGACACCGCATCCGGGGGATTTCCCCGGTGGTTTCCCTCCTCGCTGCGCCGCCAACTGCTGTTCGGCGTGCTGGCGGTGGTCAGCGTGGTGCTGGTGACGGTCGGCTTCGTCTCGGTGTTGAGCCTGCGTGGCTACGTCAACGCCATGAGCGACGCCGACGTCGCCGAATCGTTGGACGCGTTCAGCCACCAGTACACCAAATACCGCAACGGCGAACATGTTTCGCCACATGCGGGCACCCCGCCGATCCAACAGGCCATCCTGGAATTCACCGGCCAGACGCCGGGGAACCTGATCGCGGTGCTGCGCAACGGCGCCGTGATCGGCTCGGCGGTCTTCTCCGAGGACGAACCCCGGCCCGCACCGCCCGACGTCGTCCGCGACCTCGCCGCCCAGTCGTGGAAGGACAGCCCGCCGCGCACCGAAATCCTGGGCAGGCTGGGGCCATACCGGGTCAACAGCACCGTGAACGGCTCGGACGTGCTGGTGGTCGGGGTGTCACACAACCTGGCCGACCGGATCATCGCGCGCAAACAGCTCACCACCGTGGCGCTGACCGCATCGGCGCTGCTGCTCACCGCCGGGCTGACGGTGTGGGTGGTCGGCTACACGCTGCGCCCGCTGCGCCGGCTGGCGGCGATCGCCGCCCACGTCGCCGCCATGCCGCTCACCGACGACGACCACCGGATCACGGTCCGGGTGCAACCGCAGGACACCGACCCGCAAAACGAGGTCGGGATCGTCGGGCATGCGCTGAATCGGTTGCTGGACAACGTGGATAGCGCCCTGGCGCATCGGGTCGACTCCGATCTGCGGATGCGCCAATTCATCACCGACGCCAGCCATGAGCTCCGGACACCGCTGGCCGCCATTCAGGGCTACGCCGAACTGAGCCGTCAGGACAGCTCGACGCTGCCGCCCACCACCGAATACGCGCTGGCCCGCATCGAGTCGGAGGCGCGGCGGATGGCGCTCCTGGTCGACGAGCTGCTGCTGCTTTCCCGGCTGGGTGAGGGCCAGGACCTGCAGTCCGAGGACGTCGACTTGACCGAGGTGGTCAGCGACGCGGTGAACGACGCGATGGTGGCCGCCCCCACCCACCACTGGGTCAAAGACGTGCCCGACGAACCGGTATGGGTGCGCGGCGACCAGGCCCGGCTGCATCAGTTGGTCAGCAATCTGCTCGGCAACGCCCGCGTGCACACCCCACCCGGGGTCACGGTGACGACCGCGATCCGCTGTCACCGCGGCGGCCGCGAGGCGCCGTTCGCCGAGCTGACCGTCACCGACGACGGCCCCGGCATCGACGCGGACCTGCTGCCCAACCTGTTCGAGCGGTTCGTCCGGGCCGACAAGTCAAGGTCCGACGGCTCGGGCCACGGGCTGGGGCTGGCCATCGTCAGCTCGATCGTCAAGGCCCACCACGGCTCGGTGGGCGTCGAATCCACCGCGGGCAGGACGGTGTTCCGGGTCCGGCTCCCGCTGATCGACGGACCGGGAACCCTTGGCGTAGCGGGTCTTTGACGGCCCCACCGCAAGGGGCGTTAACAAACCGTAAAGGTGCACTACGGCCCCGTTAGGAAACCGTCAACCAAAGGCCCTGGCAGCGCGGGCCCGATTAATTTCAAGCTGACTTCGCCTCGAGAGCCCCGCTTCGGGCCGGCTCGACGGAGCCCTTTTCGTATGCAGGTGATCGGCGCGGAACGGAGACAGGATGGGCGTGGTGGTGTATCTGGTGCTGACCGTGGCGGTGTTCGCGGCGCTCGGCGTGGCCCAGAAGCTGGTCGAACGGCTATGAACTACCAAAACACGGTCGGCTTGGTGCTTTCCATTCTCATCGCGCTCTTTCTCGCGGGCGCGCTGTTGTTCCCGGAGAGGTTCTAGGTGAGCAGCACAACCGCGGGACTGATCTTTCTCGCCGTCCTCGTCGCGGCGTTGGTCGTGGTCCATGTTCCCTTGGGCGACTACATGTTTCGTGTCTACACGACCGACAGGGACCTCGCCGCCGAGCGGACGATCTATCGGCTCATCGGCGTCGACGCGCGCTCGGAACAGACCTGGGGCGCCTACGCCCGCGGTGTGTTGGCGTTCTCCTCGGTCAGCATCATTTTCCTGTTCGTGCTGCAGCTGGTGCAGGGCAAGCTACCGCTGCACCTGCATGACCCGGCCACCAAGATGACGCCCTCGCTGGCGTGGAACACCGCGGTCAGCTTCGTCACCAACACCAATTGGCAGGCGTACTCGGGGGAAACCACCCAGGGCCACCTGGTGCAGATGGCCGGCTTGGCGGTGCAGAACTTCGTCTCGGCGGCCGTCGGCATGGCGGTGGCCGTCGCCCTGGTGCGCGGGTTCGCCCGCCGGCGCACCGGCGAGCTGGGCAACTTCTGGGTCGACCTGGTGCGCGGGACGCTGCGCATCCTGCTGCCCATCTCGATCGTCGGCGCCGTGCTGCTGGTCGCCGGCGGGGCGATCCAGAACTTCCATCTGCACGACCAGGTCGTCACCACGCTGGGCGGCACCGCACAGACCATCCCCGGCGGCCCGGTGGCCAGCCAGGAGGTGATCAAGGAACTCGGCACCAACGGCGGCGGCTTCTACAACGCCAATTCCGCGCACCCGTTCGAGAATCCGACCGCCTGGACCAACTGGCTGGAGATCTTCCTGATCCTGGTGATCGGCTTCTCGTTGCCCCGCACCTTCGGGCGGATGGTGGGTAACCCCAAGCAGGGCTACGCGATTGCGTCGGTGATGGCGTCGCTGTACCTGCTGAGCACCGGCTTCATGCTGTGGTTCCAGCTGCAGCATCACGGCACGGTGCCCAGCGCGGTCGGCGCGGCGATGGAGGGCGTCGAACAGCGGTTCGGCGTTCCCGACTCGGGCGTGTTCGCCGCGGCGACAACGCTCACCTCCACCGGCGCGGTGGACTCCGCGCACGACTCGCTCACCAGCCTCGGCGGCATGATCACCATGTTCAACATGCAGCTCGGTGAGGTGGCGCCCGGCGGCACCGGCTCGGGCCTGTACGGCATGCTGGTGCTCGCGGTGATCACGGTGTTCGTGGCCGGGCTGATGGTCGGGCGCACCCCGGAGTACCTGGGCAAGAAGATCAACCCGCGCGAAATCAAGCTCGCCGCAAGCTATTTCCTGGTCACGCCGCTGATCGTGCTGACCGGCACCGCGATCGCGATGGCGCTGCCCGGTGAACGCGCCGGCATGGCCAACAGCGGTCCGCACGGTTTGTCGGAGGTGTTGTACGCGTTCACCTCGGCGGCCAACAACAACGGGTCGGCCTTCGCCGGACTGAGCGCCAACACCGAGTGGTACAACACGGCCCTGGGCCTGGCCATGGCGTTCGGCCGCTTCCTGCCCATCGTGCTGGTGCTGGCGCTGGCCGGCTCGCTGGCCAGGCAGGGCAGCACCCCGGACTCGGCGGGCACCCTGCCCACCCACCGGCCCCAGTTCGTCGGCATGGTCGCCGGCGTCACGCTGATCGTCGTCGCCCTCACGTTCCTGCCCATGCTCGCGCTCGGGCCTCTCGCCGAAGGAATCCACTGATGACCGTGACCGCGATCGACCCGGCCGAGCAGGCGCATCCGGCGCCGTCGGCCGGCACCAAGCGGGTGCAGGGCGGCCTGCTCGACCCGAAGATGCTGTGGCGCTCCACCCCGGACGCGCTGCGCAAACTCGACCCGCGCACGCTGTGGCGCAACCCGGTGATGTTCATCGTCGAAATCGGCGCGGCGTGGAGCACGGTGTTGGCGATCGTCGGCCCGACCTGGTTCGCCTGGCTGACCGTGATCTGGCTGTGGCTCACCGTACTGTTCGCCAACCTCGCCGAGGCGGTGGCCGAGGGCCGGGGCAAGGCCCAGGCAGAAACCCTGCGCCGGGCCAAAACCCAGACCATGGCGCGGCGCCTGCGCGACTGGGCGCCCGGCTCGGCCGGGATCGAGGAGGCCGTCGCCGCCACCGCGCTGCAACAGGGCGACATCGTCGTGGTGGAGGCCGGGCAGGTGATCCCCGGCGACGGTGATGTGGTGGAAGGCATTGCGTCGGTGGACGAATCGGCCATCACCGGCGAATCCGCACCGGTGATCCGCGAGTCCGGCGGGGACCGATCGGCGGTCACCGGCGGCACCACCGTGCTCAGCGACCGCATCGTCGTGCAGATCACCCAGAAGCCGGGCGAAAGCTTCATCGACCGGATGATCGCCCTCGTCGAGGGCGCCAACCGGCAGAAGACACCCAACGAGATCGCGCTGAACATCCTGCTGGCCGCGCTGACGATCATCTTCGTGTTCGCCGTCGCCACGTTGCAGCCGCTGGCCATCTACTCGAAGGTGAACAACCCGGGCGTCCCGGATACCCAGGCGCTCAACACAAGTGGCGTCACCGGCATCGTGATGGTGTCGCTGCTGGTGTGCCTGATCCCGACCACCATCGGGGCGCTGCTGTCGGCCATCGGCATCGCCGGCATGGACCGGCTGGTGCAGCGCAACGTGCTCGCCATGTCCGGGCGGGCGGTGGAAGCCGCCGGTGATGTCAACACCCTGCTGCTGGACAAAACCGGCACCATCACGCTGGGCAACCGGCAGGCCGCCGCCTTCATCCCGCTGGCCGGCGTGTCTCCCGAGGAGTTGGCCGACGCCGCGCAGCTGTCCAGCCTGGCCGACGAAACACCCGAGGGCCGTTCGGTTGTGGTGTTCGCCAAGCAGCACTTCGGGTTGCGGGCGCGCACCCCCGGCGAGCTGTCCCAGGCGCAGTGGGTGGCGTTCTCGGCCACCACCCGAATGTCGGGGGTCGACCTGGACGGGCACTCCCTGCGCAAGGGGGCGGCCAGTTCGGTCGCCGAATGGGTACGCAGCCAACGCGGCAGCGTCCCGCACCAGCTCGGCGAGATCGTGGACGGCATCTCCGCCGGCGGCGGCACACCACTGGTCGTCGGCGAGAGCGTCGACGGCCGGGCACGGGTGCTCGGTGTCATCCACCTCAAGGACGTGGTGAAGCAGGGCATGCGGGAACGGTTCGACGAGATGCGGCGGATGGGCATCCGGACGGTGATGATCACCGGCGATAATCCGTTGACCGCCAAGGCAATTGCCGACGAGGCCGGCGTCGACGACTTCCTCGCCGAGGCCACCCCCGAGGACAAGCTTCAATTGATCAAGCGGGAGCAGGCCGGCGGCAAGCTGGTGGCGATGACCGGCGACGGCACCAACGACGCGCCCGCCCTGGCCCAAGCCGACGTGGGGGTGGCGATGAACACCGGCACGTCGGCGGCCAAAGAGGCCGGCAACATGGTCGATCTCGACTCCGACCCCACCAAGCTCATCGAGATCGTCGAGATCGGCAAGCAATTGCTGATCACCCGCGGGGCGCTGACCACCTTCTCGATCGCCAACGACATCGCCAAGTACTTCGCGATCATCCCGGCGATGTTCGTCGCGCTGTTCCCCGGCCTGGATCTGATCAACGTGATGCGGCTGCACAGCCCGCAGTCGGCGATCCTGTCAGCGGTGATCTTCAACGCGATCATCATCGTGCTGCTGATCCCGCTGTCGCTGCGCGGTGTGCGGTACACGCCAAGCAGCGCGTCGAAGCTGTTGAGCCGCAACCTGTATATCTACGGCCTGGGCGGCATCGTCGCCCCGTTCATCGGAATCAAGGCGATCGACCTGATCGTCCAATTCGTCCCCGGGATGTCCTGACATGACACTGTCGAACTTCATTCGCCTGCACTGGGCGGCGTTGCGGGCGCTGCTGGTGCTGACCGTGATCACCGGCCTGGCCTATCCGCTGCTCGTCTGGGTGGTGGCGCAGTTCCCCGGATTACGCGACCACGCCGAGGGGTCGATCCTGACCGCCAACGGCAAGCCGGTGGGCAGCAGACTGATCGGCCAGCTGTTCACCGACAAGGACGGCAACCCGTTGCCGCAGTACTTTCAGAGTCGCCCCTCGGCGGCCGGCACCGGCTACGACCCGACCTCCAGCGGCGGCAGCAACCTGGGGCCGGAGAGCATCGTCGACGCACCCGGCAAACCCGGCCTGCTGACCACGGTGTGCTCGCGCAGCGCCGCCGTCGCCGAACTGGAGGGCGTCGACGGGTCGCGGCCGTTCTGCACCGGCGGCGGTGTGGGGGCGGTGCTGTCGGTGATCGGGCCGCGCGACGAGCGCGGCAACGTCACCCACCCGGCCCGGGTGGTCAGCGTCAACGAACCGTGCGAATCGACCCCGACACCGTTCGTGAGCCTCTACGAGGGGGTGCGCGTCGAATGCGCCAAGACCGGGGAGGACTATTCGCTCGGCCAGATCGTGCCCATCCGCGGAGCGGCACCGGCGGCCCCGGCCGTGCCCGCCGACGCGGTCACCGCCGGCGGCAGCGGCCTGGACCCGAACATCTCGCCCGCCTACGCCGACATCCAGGTGGCGCGGGTGGCCAAGGTGCGCCACGTCCGCCCGGAGCAGATCCGGGAGCTGGTGGCGCAGAACAGCAGCGGGCGCGCGTTGGGCTTTTTCGGTGAACCGTGCGTCAACGTGCTGCAGCTAAACCTGCAACTCGACCACCGCTATCCGGTCACCAGCTAGCGGCGAGGGGGGATGATGGTTGACGTGACCGACGTCCGCGACCACCATCCCAAGCGCGGGGAACTACGCATCTATCTGGGTGCGGCCCCGGGGGTGGGCAAGACGTATTCGATGCTGGGTGAGGCACATCGGCGGCTGGAGCGCGGCACGGATCTGGTGGCCGGGGTGGTGGAGACCCACGGGCGCGCGAAAACCGCTGAGCTGCTTGAGGGCATCGAGATCATTCCGCCGCGCTACATCGAATACCGGGGCGGCCGCTTCCCCGAACTCGACGTGCCGGCCGTGCTGGCCCGTCACCCCCAGGTGGTGTTGGTCGACGAACTCGCACACACCAACACCCCGGGCAGCAAGAACCCCAAGCGGTGGCAGGACGTCGAGGAGCTTCTGGACGCCGGGATCACGGTGATCTCCACCGTCAACGTGCAGCACCTGGAAAGCCTCAACGACGTCGTCGCCCAGATCACCGGCATCGAGCAGAAAGAGACCGTGCCGGATTCGGTCGTCCGCCAGGCCTCGCAGGTCGAGCTCATCGACATCACACCGGAAGCGTTGCGGCGCAGGCTGTCTCATGGGAATGTCTATGCGCCGGATCGGATCGATGCGGCGCTGTCCAACTACTTCCGGCGCGGAAACCTCACCGCGCTAAGGGAACTGGCGCTGCTGTGGCTGGCCGACCAGGTCGACACGGCGCTGGCCAAATACCGCGCCGAGAACAAGATCACCGACACGTGGGAGGCCCGCGAGCGGGTCGTGGTGGCGGTCACCGGCGGTCCGGAATCGGAGACGTTGGTGCGACGGGCGTCGCGCATCGCGTCGAAGTCCAGCGCCGAACTGATGGTGGTGCACGTCATCCGGGGCGACGGGCTGGCCGGCCTGTCGGAATCGCGGATGGCCAAGATCCGGGAGCTGGCCAGCAGCCTGGACGCGTCGCTGCACACCATCGTCGGCGACGAGGTGCCCGCGGCCCTGCTCGAGTTCGCCCGCGAGATGAACGCCACCCAGCTGGTGATCGGCACCTCGCGGCGGTCCCGCTGGGCGCGGCTGTTCGAGGAGGGGATCGGCCCCCGGATCGTCGAATTGTCCGGCAAGATCGACGTGCACCTGGTCACCCACGAGGAATCCAAACGCGGCTTCCGGGCGTCCTCGCTGGCGCCGCGGGAGCGGCGGGTGGCGTCCTGGCTGGCGGCGCTGATCGTGCCGTCGGTCATCTGCGCGGTCACCGTCACGTGGCTGGACCCCTACCTGGACACCGGCGGCGAGAGCGCGCTGTTCTTCGTCGGGGTGCTGCTGGTGGGCCTGCTGGGAGGCATTGCGCCGGCGGCACTTTCGGCGGTGCTGTCCGGGCTGCTGCTGAACTATTACCTGATCGCCCCGCGGCACAGCTTCACCATCGCCGAACCCAACAGTGCCATCACCGAATTGGTGCTGCTGCTGATCGCGGTGGCGGTCGCGGTGCTGGTCGACTTCGCGGCCAAGCGCACCCGGGAGGCTCGGCGCGCTTCCCAGGAGGCCGAGCTGCTGACGCTGTTCGCGGGTTCGGTGCTGCGCGGCGCCGATCTGGAGACGCTGCTGGAGCGGGTGCGCGAGACCTACGCCCAGCGGTCGGTCAGCATGCTGCGCGAGTCGGAGGACGCGCGGGCCGGCGGCACCAAGACCCAGGTGGTTGCCTGCGTGGGCCGGGATCCCTGTGTCAGCGTCGACGCCGCGGACACCGCGATCGAGGTGGGCGGCCCCGATTCCAGCGAATTTCAGATGTTGCTGGCGGGCCGCAAGCTGTCCGCGCGGGACCGCCGGGTGCTCAGCGCCGTGGCCCGGCAGGCGGCGGGGCTGATCCGGCAGCGCGAACTCGCCGAGGAGGCCAGCCGCACCGAGGCGATCGTGCGGGCCGACGAGCTGCGCCGCTCGCTGTTGTCAGCGGTCAGCCACGACCTGCGCACCCCGCTGGCGGCGGCCAAGGTCGCGGTCTCCAGCCTGCGTGCCGAGGATGTCGCCTTCTCCCCCACCGACACCGCGGAGTTGCTGGCCACCATCGAGGAGTCGATCGACCAGCTGACCGCGCTGGTGGGCAACCTGCTCGATTCGTCGCGGCTGGCCGCCGGGGCGATTCACCCCGATCTGCGCCGGGTGTATCTGGAGGAGGCCGTGCAACGCGCGCTGGTCAGCATCGGCAAGGGCGCCACCGGCTTCTTCCGCTCCGCGATCGATAGGGTCAAGGTCGATGTGGGCGATGCCATGGTGATGGCCGACGCCGGGCTGCTGGAGCGGGTGCTGGCCAACCTGATCGACAACGCGCTGCGCTACGCGCCCAACTGTGTGGTGCGGGTCAACGCCGGGCAGGTCGGCGATCGGGTGCTGATCAACGTCATCGACGAAGGGCCCGGGATACCGCATGGCGCCGAGGAACAGATCTTCGAAGCGTTTCAGCGGCTCGGCGATCACGACAACACCACCGGGGTGGGGTTGGGCATGTCGGTGGCGCGCGGCTTCGTCGAGGCGATGGGGGGGACGATCACGGCCACCGACACTCCCGGCGGCGGGCTCACGGTGATGGTGGATATGGCTGCGCCGCAATCCGAAGGCGCCGCATGACGCGCGCCGGCGACGATGCAGAGCGCAGCGATGCTGAGGAGCGGCGCAGATGACTCGCGTTTTGGTGATCGACGACGAGCCGCAGATCCTGCGCGCGCTGCGCATCAACCTGTCGGTGCGCGGGTACGAGGTGGTCACCGCGTCGACCGGCGCGGGCGCGTTGCGGGCCGCCGCCGAGCACAAACCCGACGTGGTGATCCTCGACCTCGGGCTGCCGGACATCTCCGGGATCGACGTGCTGGCGGGGCTGCGCGGTTGGCTCACCGCGCCGGTGATCGTGTTGTCCGCCCGCACCGATTCGTCGGACAAGGTCGAAGCGCTGGACGCCGGGGCCGACGATTACGTCACCAAACCCTTTGGGATGGACGAGTTCCTGGCTCGGCTGCGGGCGGCGGTGCGCCGCAACACCGCGGCCTCCGAGATGGAACAGCCGGTCGTCGAAACGGAGTCGTTCACCGTCGACCTGGCCGCCAAGAAGGTCACCAAGAACGGCAGCGAGGTGCACCTCACCCCCACCGAGTGGGGGATGCTCGAGGTGCTGGTCCGCAATCGGGGCAAGCTGGTCGGCCGCGAGGAGCTGCTCAAGGAGGTCTGGGGGCCGGCGTATGCCACCGAAACCCATTACCTGCGTGTGTATCTCGCGCAGCTGCGCCGCAAGCTGGAAAACGACCCGTCGCACCCCAAACACCTGCTGACCGAATCGGGCATGGGGTATCGATTCGAGGCGTGAGCGAGGCGATTGCGGTGCGGGGCTGCGGCCGGCACTACCGCCTCGCCAGCCCCACCGGCCACTCGCGTCCCCGCGCCGGGCACTCGGTTAAGTGCCCGCCTCACAGCGACAACGGGCCGCCTCACGCAGGGCCAAGACACGCTGATGGATTCGGTGTTCGGTGGAGCGCGGCATGCCGCCCGGGCCGTATCGGCCCCGGCCGAGCCGGCGTACCCGCCCATGCACGATCTCCCAACGCAGCGCATCCGACACCGCCTTCGACGGCCGGCCCTGCACGCAAAAGCCATGCCAGTCAAGCGCTTTGATCAGCTCGCCGATGTCGGCCGGTCCGTGCACGGCCAGCTGCATCGCCAGCACGTAGCGCAGCTCTATTCCCTTGAGTAGTAGTCGATTCATTGCCGAACCGTCCCACACGGGTGTGACATCCCCGGTTGTCGCTCAGAGGCGGGCACTTAACACCTCGCCTCCAGCGGGGACATCCGTGAGGGACATCGAGCGGGGACGTCCGTGAGGGACCTCCAGCGGGGACGTCCGTGAGGGACCTCCAGCGGGGACGTCCGTGGGGGACCTCCAGCGGAGACGTCCGTGACCCAAGTGGCCTACCCCGCGATGGACAGCACGATGCCGTCCAGGATGTCGTGCTCGCTGACCGTCAGCTCGTCGATGCCCGCGCGGGCACGGAACTCCCGCGCCAGTTCCTCCACCACGACCGCGCCTCCGGCGATCACGTCGGCCCGCCCCGCATGCATCGGCGGCAGCGCCGCGCGCTGGGCCCGCGTCATGCCGATCAGCCGTTCGCACACCGCCAGCAGATCCCGCCCACTCACCCGCGAAAGATGAATGGCCGCAGAATCATACGCCGGCAAATCGTGAGCCAGCGCCGACAGCGTGGTCATCGTCCCGGCCACCCCGACCCAGGTTCGCGCCCCTTCCACGGGCACCACCCCCAGCGCGACCTCGAGCCGTTCGCGCACCACCTGACGGGCCAGCGCCACCTCCTCGGGCGTCGGCGGGTCGGAATGCAGGCATCGCTCGGTCAGCCGCACGCAGCCGATGTCGGCCGAGTGGCTCGCCGTCACCCCGTCACTGCCGCCGACCACGATCTCCGTCGACCCGCCGCCCAGATCAACGACCACGAAAGGACCGGCCGCACTGTCCAATTCGCCGACCGCCCCGCGGAACGACAGCTCGGCCTCGTCGGCGCCGGTGATCACTTCGGCCACCGCACCGGGCAGCACCGCGCCCAGCACGTCGGCCGTCATGGAAAAGAAGTCGGCCCGGTTGCCGACGTCCCGGGCGGCCGACGTGGCCACCATCCGCACCCGCTGCACACCATGTTGTTTCAGCAGATCCGCGTAGTCGCTCAGCGCCGCGCGGGTGCGCGCGATGGCCTCCGGCGCGAACTCCCCGGTCGCGTCCACACCCTGACCCAACCGCACGATCCGGGTCTCACGGTGCACGTCGCGCAGCCGGCCGTCGCGCACGTCGGCGATCAGCAACCGGATCGAGTTGGTGCCGCAGTCGATTCCCGCGAGCCTGCCGGTCACCATCGGCCCTCCTGTAAAACTCCGGCCAGCGCGGGATCGGCGGCCAGGATCGACAACGCCTGGTCCCCAAAGGGATTCACGCCCGGCCCCTTGGCCAGCGAATGAGCGATCAGCACGTGCAGGCACTTGACCCGGTCCGGCATGCCGCCGGCCGAAAACGTGGTGCCCAGGGGTTCGATCGCGTCCCGTTCGGCCAGATACGACTCGTGGGCACGCCGGTACGCGGCCGCCAATTCCGCGTCCTGACTCAGCCGCTCGGTCATCTCCCGCATCAACCCCGTCGTCTCCAACCTGCTCGCGGCCGCCGTCAGCGCGGGATGCGTCAGGTAGTACAGCGTTGGAAACGGTGTTCCGTCAGGGAGTTTCGGCGCGGTCTTCACCACACCGGGTTCGCCGTTGGGACACCGGTAGGCGATGGCGAGCACCCCGCGCGGTTCACGCCCGAGTTGACGCGCCACCGCATCCAGGTCGGCGCGATCAACCACCGGGACCCGCGGGATTCGGTGCGGGCGGCGGAACCGGACCGGGCGGACCCGGTTCGGCCGGGGGAGCTTGCGGGACAGCAGGATTGGCCGGCGGCAGGTGCGGAGCATCGGCGATGGTGTGCCACAGCGAGGTGTACCACGGGTCGTTGTTGACCGGCTTCGCCGACGGCGATCCCGGCTGGGTGGGTTCGGCGGCGGTCGGCGGAAGCTGAACCTGGAACGGGATGTCCCCGGGCTTGACGAAGCCGAGCCGCTCGCGGGCCTGGGCCGCGATATAGGCCGGGTCGGCGAGTTTGGCCTTGCGCTGCTCCAAGTCGGCGATCTGGCGGCGCAGCGCCGCCTCGCTGGCGGCCAGCTGATTCATCTCGGTGCGCTGGGCGAAATAGGTGCGCACCGGCCCGGCGATGGTCAACGTCAGCACGCAGATCACCGCGGCCAGCACCGCCGCGCGCCGGGCGGTGAAACCCAGCCGCTGCTCGGAGCGCTGCTCCACCGACTCGGCGGCCTGCCGCACGATGGGTTCGACCACCGGCTCGTGCTGCGCCCGGGCGGTCTTGCGGGCGGTGACGGTCTGCGACGGCTTGGCCGCGCGACGGCGCCGAACCGAATCGCCGGCCTTCCCCGGCCGCGATGCCGGGGAGCGGCGCTTCGGATCGGGCTTGGCGGGCAAGCTATCTGGTCTCCAACGCGAACCGCGGGAAGGCCAGGTCGCCGGCGTAACGCGCGGCGTCGCCGAGCGCCTCCTCGATCCGCAGCAGCTGGTTGTACTTGGCCACCCGCTCGCTGCGGGCCGGCGCTCCGGTCTTGATCTGCCCGCTGCCGACGGCCACCGCCAGGTCGGCGATCGTGGTGTCCTCGGTTTCACCGCTGCGGTGGCTCATCATCGTGCGGTAGCCGCTGTGGTGGGCCAGCGCGACGGCGTCCAGCGTCTCGGTCAGCGTGCCGATCTGATTCACCTTGACCAGCAACGCATTTGCGACGCCCTTCTCGATACCCTCTTCCAGGCGTTCGGGATTGGTGACGAAGACGTCGTCGCCGACGAGCTGCACCCGGTCGCCGATCGACGCGGTCAGCGCCGCCCAGCCGTCCCAATCATCTTCGGACAGCGGGTCTTCGATGGACACCAACGGATACGCGCCGAGCAGCCCGACGTAGAACTCGGCCATCTGCTCGGCGGTGCGGGTGCTGCCCTCGAACTTGTAGCCGGTGCCGTCGCTGTAGAACTCGGTGGCCGCCGCGTCGAGGGCCAGCGCCACGTCGGTGCCGAGTTTGAAGCCGGCCGATTCGATGGCCCGGCCGATCAGGTCCAGCGCCGCGGTGGTGCCCGCCACGTCGGGGGCGAAGCCGCCCTCGTCGCCCAGGCCGGTGCTCAGGCCCTCCTTCTTGAGCACCGACTTCAGCGAGTGATACACCTCCGCACCCCAGCGCAGCGCCTCGGCGAAACTCGGCGCGCCGATCGGGGCGACCATGAACTCCTGGATGTCGACGGCGGTGTCGGCGTGCGCGCCGCCGTTGAGGATGTTCATCATCGGCACCGGCAGGATGTGCGCGTTGGGCCCGCCCAGGTAGCGGAACAGCGGCAACTCCGCGGAATCGGCGGCCGCCTTGGCCACGGCCAGCGACACGCCCAGGATCGCGTTGCCGCCCAGCCTCGACTTGTCCGGGGTGCCGTCCAGGTCGACCAGCGCCTGGTCCACCAGGCGCTGGTCGTCGGCGTTCAGCCCGATCACCGCCGGACCGATCTCGTCCAGCACGGCCTGCACCGCCTTCTGCACGCCCTTGCCGCCGTACCGCTCCCCGCCGTCGCGCAGTTCGACGGCCTCGTGCTCACCGGTCGACGCCCCGGACGGCACCGCCGCGCGGGCGAACGTTCCGTCGGTCAGGGCGATCTCGACCTCGACTGTCGGGTTACCGCGGGAGTCGAGGATCTCGCGGGCCCCGACCTGCTCGATAATCGGCACTGAGTTCTCCTTGTATCCGTAGCCGGTGCGTGCACTCGTCGTCAGCGATACATCCTGCTACAGCGGGTGACCTTTGGCGTAAGCGGTCGCCCAATCGCGCACCGCCCGGGCGTAGACACCGGAGTTGTTGTAGGCGCGCAGCGCGGTGATCCACCCCCGCGGTGTGGCGAGATCCTTTCCGCGCCAACACAGATAACCCGCCGCGGCGAGCGCGGCGTCGTCGATGTTGTCCGGGCTGACCCGGCCGTCGTTGTGAGCGTCGACAGCGTAGAGCCGCCAGGTCTCCGGGATGAACTGCATCGGCCCCATCGCGCGCGTCACGCCGTCCTCGTCCGTCACGTCCTCGTCGTTGTCGACGATGCGCAGCGTGCCGCCGCTGCCGTCCAGGCGGACACCCCGAATCGGGGGGCTCACATCGCCGTTGGGCGCCAGCCGCGCGCCGCGGTAGGTGCCGTGGTGGCTCTCCACCTGCCCGATGCCGGCCAGCGTGGTCCAGGCGATGTGGCACTTCGGGTTCTCGACCTCGGCGACCCGCGCCGCGTATGCGTAGGCCTCGAGCGCGATGACCGGGATCTCCAATCCTGCCGCGCGCTGCGCGGCCCAGTCGCGCAACTGATCCGCGGGGCGACCGCTGGCGTGGGTGTCCACCGGGGGCACCGGGTCGCCGGCCGGCGGCGGGACGCCGTCGGGGATGAACAGGCTGAGCTGCCAGGTGCAGCTGGAGGCCAGCACGATCGCGGTCGCGCCGATCACGGCGGCCGCGCGCATCCAACGCCTCGGCGACACCATGCTTTCCTGAGCTCCCCTAAAACTCGCCTGCACCAACTTCCGCCCCACCATCGTCCCATGCATTCCGGGACCGCTCGGTTGCGCCGGGCCCGCGGGCACCGATTTGTCGCCGCGTTCAGCTAATCGTCCATTAGCTGACGGTCACCTTGGCTAGCGCGGTCAGACCGAGGCCGACCACCGGGATTCGCAACCTCATCCCCGATATTACCGAGGCGCGGGTGCCAAATCCGGCAAACAATGCGGTGATCGCTCTCGGCGGCGGTGAACACGCCACGGGCCGATGGCCAACGGGACCGGCCGCTCAGTTCTCGTCGCCGCCGGCGTCGTCGGTGAGCTGCTCGGCGGAGGCCGGCTCGGGATCGGTGTCGCCCGCCGGCCAGTGCTGCCGCCACTCCTGCTCAGAGATCTCACCGAGCGGGGCGATGTCGAACTCGTCGGGGACGCTGGTGCCGCGGCGCGCCGCCGCGATCGACCGCTCGACGCCGCGGACGGTTGCCACGAAATCCAAAACCGCTGTGCGCAAAGCACTTTCAGCGTCCACGTCGGCAGATATTGCGATCGAGGTGACCTGCGGCGGGATCAGGTCGGCGGGCAGACCGGCCTTCTCGGCCCGCCCGATCACCTTCTGCGCCAGCGCCAGCGCCGGTTGCCCGGTGTGCACGTCGTCCATCACCGATTTCCGCGGCTTCTCGGCCGCCTTGCGCTCTTCCCACTGCGCCAGCTGCTCTTCGAGCGAAATGGTTTGCCCGGCAAGCACTCCCGGCACCCGGTTGCCCAGTTTGCGGATCAGCGCGGCGGCGACGTCGTCGATGGTGAAGGCCGACTGCGGGGCGTCCTCCGCGATGCGGGCGTGGAAGAGGACCTGCAGCAGCACGTCACCGAGCTCGTCGCGCAACGCCTCGGCGTTGCCGCCGGCCACCGCGTCCAGCAACTCGTAGGTCTCCTCCAGCAGAAACCGGCGCAGCGACTCGTGGGTTTGCTCACTTTCCCACGGTCCGGCGGTGCGCAGCTTGTCCATCATCGCCACCGCGTCGACCAGCCGTTCGCCGCGCGGGGCGTCCGGCGCCGAGATAAGCCGGGCCCCGGCGGCCAGCCGGGCGGTGACGGCGGGGTGGTCGCGGTCCGACGACAGCAGCACCGGCGCCGGATCATCGGGGTCGCCGGAGTGCACCGGGCGCGCCGCCGGCAGCGACCAGGGCACCGCGATCGGCATCTCCTCGGTGTACTGCACCTCGCCGGCGAGATGCTCGACTGCCTCGACCGGCACCAGCGACGGCCGGCGCGGGTCGCACAAGATCACAATCACCCGCGCCCCTCCTCACTGGCCATCGCCGCCACCGGCGCGCCGGTGCCGACATCCGTCTGCGGTTTACCCTGCAGCGCCGTCACCAGGTTGGCCACCATCTGCACCAACTCGACGTCACGCAGCCGCGGCGCGCCCACCCCGCCGGCGCGCGGGATGGGAACCTGCACGGTCGACGTGGTGGCCCGGTAGCTGGCGGCCGGATACATCCGCTTCAGCCGCACCTGGGCCGAATCGGGCAGCGTGATCGGCGAGAGCCGCACGGTGGCCGCCGACGGCGCCGACACCTCGGTGATGCCGGCGGCGCGGCACAGCAGCCGCAGCCGGGCGACCGCCACCAGCCGCAGGGCCGGTTCGGGCAGCGCCCCGTAGCGGTCGACGAGTTCCTCGACCACCGCGTCGATCTCGTCGTCCGAGCCCGCGGCGGCCAGCCGCCGATACGCCTCCAGCCGCAGCCGATCGCTGGCGATGTAGTCCGGCGGCAGGTGCGCGTCCACCGGCAGGTCGATCCGCACGTCCTTGGGCTCCTCGGCGGTGGTGACGGTCTGGCCGTCCGCCGCGGCCCGGTACGCCTCGACGGCCTCGCCCACCAGCCGCACATACAAGTCGAAGCCGACGCCGGCGACGTGCCCGGACTGCTCCACCCCCAGCACGTTGCCCGCGCCGCGGATCTCCAGGTCCTTCAGCGCGACCGCCATGCCCGCGCCGAGCTCGTTGTTCTGGGCGATGGTGGCCAGCCGGTCATACGCCGTCTCGGTCAGCGGGGCGTGCGGCGGATACAGGAAGTAGGCGTAACCCCGTTCGCGGCTGCGCCCCACCCGGCCGCGCAGCTGGTGCAGCTGCGAGAGCCCGAACGTGTCGGCGCGCTCGACGATCAGCGTGTTGGCGTTGGAGATGTCCAGGCCGGTCTCCACGATCGTGGTGCACACCAGGATGTCGTACTCGCGGTTCCAGAACCCCTGCACGGTGCGTTCCAGCCGCTCCTCGGGCATCTGGCCGTGCGCCACCACCACCCGCGCCTCGGGCACCAGCTCGCGCACCCGCGCGGCCGCCCGGTCGATCGAGCTGACCCGGTTGTGCACGTAGAAGGCCTGCCCGTCGCGCAGCAGCTCGCGCCGCAACGCCGCCGCCACCTGCTTGTCGTCGTGCGGGCCGACGTAGGTCAGCACCGGGTAGCGCTCCTCCGGCGGGGTCAGGATCGTCGACATCTCGCGGATGCCGGCCAGGCTCATCTCCAGCGTTCTGGGAATCGGCGTGGCGCTCATGGTCAGCACGTCGACGTGGGTGCGCAGGCTCTTGATGTGCTCCTTGTGTTCGACGCCGAACCGCTGCTCCTCGTCGACCACCACCAGGCCGAGGTCCTTCCAGCGCACACCGGTCTGCAGCAGCCGGTGCGTGCCGATCACGATGTCGACCGAGCCGTCGGCCAGCCCCTCGATCACCGCGCGGGATTCGGCCGCGTCGGTGAACCGGGACAGGCCCTTCACGGTCACCGGGAAGCCGGCCATCCGGTCGGTGAAGGTCTGCAGATGCTGGTCGGCCAGCAGCGTGGTGGGCACCAGCACGGCGACCTGCTTGCCGTCCTGCACCGCCTTGAACGCCGCCCGCACCGCGATCTCGGTCTTGCCGTAGCCGACGTCGCCGCAGATCACCCGGTCCATCGGGATCGGCTTTTCCATGTCCGATTTGACCTCGGTGATCGCGGTCAGCTGGTCGATGGTCTCGGTGTAGCCGAAGGCGTCCTCCATCTCGGCCTGCCACGGGGTGTCCGGGGAGAACGCGTGCCCGGGGCTGGCCTGCCGCTTGGCGTACAGGGAGACCAGTTCGCCGGCGATCTCGCGCACCGCGCGGCGCGCCTTGGTCTTGGTGTTGGCCCAGTCGCTGCCGCCGAGCTTGGACAGCGCCGGCGCCTGGCCGCCGACATAGCGCGACAGCTGGTCCAACGAATCCATCGGGACATACAGCTTGTCGGATCCGCCGCCCCTCTTGGACGACGCGTACTCCAGCACCAGGTACTCGCGCCGCGCCCCGCCGACCGTGCGCTCGGTCATCTCCACGAACCGGCCGATGCCGTGCTGGTCGTGCACCACCAGGTCACCGGCCGTCAGCGCCAGCGGGTCGACGGTGTTGCGCCGCTTGGCTGCCAGCCGCTTGCCCTCCACGGCGGCGACCCGGCTGCCGGTCAGATCCGTCTCGGTGATCACCACCAGGTTCGCGCCGGGGATGACGATGCCGTCGTGCAGCGGTCCCTTGAGCACCCCGACCACCCCGGCGCGGGGCGCCGCGCCGGATTCCAGCATGGCGGCCGGGGTGTCGCATTCGGCCAGCCGTTCCACCACCCGGTGTGCGGTCCCGGTGCCGGGCGCGACGACGGCGGCGTGGCCGCCGGTGCTGACGTGCGCGCGCAGCATCGCGAAGATGCCGTCGATGTCGTGTTGATGGCCGCGCGCCGACGGCGCCGCCCGCACGTCCAGCTCCACCGCCGACTCGTCGGACAGCTGGCTCAGCGTCCACCACGGGTGCCCGCAACGGACCGCCGCCGCCCGCACCTCGTCCAGCTCGGCGAAGCCTGATCCGCCCAGTTGCTCGACGTCGATCGGCGCTTGATTCTCCAAGGTCCCCAGTGCCGCGACCGACCAGGAGGCCTCCAGGAACTCGCGGCCGGTCTTGATCAGGTCGGCCGCCCGGGTGCGGATCTTCTCCGGGTCGCACAGCAGCACCGGGGTGCGCTCGGCCAGCTGATCGGTCAGCAGCACCTGCTTGCCGGGCCGCAGCACCGGCAGCAGCGCCTCCATGCCGTCGACCGCGATGCCGTCGGCGATCTTGGCCAGCATGTCGCTGACGCTGCCGGTGATGGCCGGCTCGCTCGCCGGGTGCTGGGCGGCCAGCTCCGCGGCGCGGGCCCGCACGTCCTCGGTGAGCAGCAGCTCGCGGCAGGGCACCGCGATCACGGTGTCGACCGCGATCTCGGGAATGGAACGCTGGTCGGCGACCGAGAACATCCGCATCTCGCTGACCTCGTCACCCCAGAACTCGACCCGCACCGGGTGCTCGGCGGTCGGCGGGAAGACGTCGAGAATGCCGCCGCGCACGGCGAATTCGCCGCGCCGGCCCACCATGTCGACCCTGCTGTAGGCCAGCTCGACCAGCCGCGCGATCACGTGCTCGAATTCGATCTCCTGGCCCACGCTCAGCGTCACCGGCTCCACCAGACCCAGCTGCGGGGTCATCGGCTGCAGCAGCGAGCGGACCGCGGTCACCACCACCTGCAGGGGCGGCCCCAGCCTCGCGTCGTCGGGGTGGGCCAGCCGGCGCAGCACCGTCAACCGGGCGCCGACGGTGTCGACGCCGGGCGAGAGCCGCTCGTGCGGCAGCGTCTCCCAGGACGGGAAGACGGCCACGGCATCGCCGACGACGCCGCGCAGTTCAGCGGTCAGGTCGTCGGCTTCGCGCCCGGTCGCGGTGACTACCAGCAAAGGGCCCAACCGCGCCAGCGCACTGGCGACGAACAGTCGCGCGCTGGCTGGACCCACCAGGCTCAGGTCGGCCGGCGATGCGGCCGCGGTGTCGATCAACTGCTGGAAGGTCGGCGCGGTGAGCGCCAATTCAACGAGCCCCGCGATCGGGGTTTCTGGGCGAGCAGCCCCCGGTGCGGTCATGATGAATTCCATTCTAGGGCGGCGCGCCCGGCTCCCTGCTCCCGCCGACGCGGCGCTCGCCGGCGCCGGGCGGGACCGCCGGACGCGGGCGAACCACGTCAATATTGAGCTCGTCGCCGTCAAGGGAGCGTAAGAAACGCACCGGCCGGCGCCCCACGCGCGCAGGTTGGATGCATGACATTGCTGGACATCCTGCCGTCGCTGGGTCACGCGGCTCCCCCGCGGTTCGATCCCGCGATCTGGCCCGTCACCGCCCATCCCGACGAGGAGGGCCGGCTGTGCGTCGGCGGCGTGCCGCTGGGCGACGTCGCCGACGAGTTCGGCACCCCGGTCTACGTCGTCGACGAAGCCGACTTCCGGTGCCGCGCCCGCCGGTACCGCAAGGCGCTGCGCGGCGTCGAGGTGGTCTACGCCGGCAAGTCGCTGCTGAGCACCGCGGTGGCCCGGTGGGCCCGCGAGGAGCGCCTCGGCGTCGACGTCTGCTCGGCCGGTGAACTGGCCACCGCGCTGGCCGGCGGGGTCGACCCGGCCCGCATCGTCATGCACGGCAACGCGAAATCGCCCGAGGAGCTGCGCGAGGCGGTGCGCGTCGGGGTGGGCCGCATCGTGCTGGATTCGACCATCGAAATCGCGTATCTGGCCGGCCTGGCCCGTCGCCGCCAGCCGGTGCTCATCCGGGTCACCCCCGACATCGACATCCACGGGCACCGCGCCGTCACCACCGGCGTCAGCGACCAGAAGTTCGGCTTCACCCTGGCCGGCGACCACGCGGCCGACGCGGTGCGCCGGGTGCTGGCCCACCCCATCCTCGACCTGGTCGGCCTGCACTGCCACCTCGGCTCGCAGGTGTCCGACCCCGCCCTGTACGGCGAGGCGATCCGCCGGATGATCGCCGCGATGGCCGATGTCCGGGCCCGGCACGGCGTCATCCTGACCGAGCTGAACCTTGGTGGGGGACATGCCATTCCGTATGCGTCCGGCGACCCGGAGCTGAACCTCGACCAGCTGGCCGACGTGATCGAGGACGCCCTGGACGAGGCGTGCGCCGCCGAGCGGTTCCCCCGCCCGCAGATCGTGGTGGAGCCGGGCCGGGCGATCAGCGGTCGGGCCGGGGTGACCCTGTACCGGGTGTGCTCGGTGAAGACGCAATGCGGCGGGCGGACCTTCGTCGCCGTCGACGGCGGCATGAGCGACAACCCGCGGGTGTCGCTGTACGGCGCGCGGTATGCCGTCGCGCTGGCCAACCGGCATCCGCTGGGCCTCAAGCAGCGGGTCACGGTGGCGGGCCGGCACTGCGAGTCCGGCGACGAGATCGCCCGCGACGTCGAGCTGCCCGCCGATCTGCGCCCGGGTGACCTGCTGGCCGTGGCCTGCACCGGCGCCTACCACCACAGCATGGCGTCGAACTACAACATGGTCGGGCGCCCGCCGCTGGTGGCGGTCAGCGAGGGCCGGGCCCGGGAACTGGTCCGCCGCGAAACCGTGGCCGACCTGCTGGCCCGCGACCGCGGGTAGCCCCGGCTCGCCGCTCGTAACGCCACGGCGGCCGAATCCGGCCGGAGACCGCCGTGGCGTTACACCCGCGGAACGCTCACTCGTCTTGCAGCCGGGGGTCGGCTTCCAGATGCGTCAACCCGTTCCACATCAGGTTGACCAGGTGGGCGGCCACCACTTCCTTCTTGGGCTCGCGGGTGTCGAGCCACCACTGCGCCGTCATCGACACCGAACCCACCAGCGCCTGGGCGTACAGCGGCGCCAGGTCGGGGTCCAGGCCGCGCCGGGCGAAGTCGCCGGCCAGGATGGAGCTGACCTGGCTGACGGCGTCGTTGAGCAGGCTGGAGTAGGTGCCCGAGCTGATCGCGGCCGGCGAGTCGCGGATCATGATCCGGAAGCCGTCGGTGCGCTCCTCGACGTAGGTGAGCAACGCCAGCGCGACCCGCTCGACGCGCACCCGGGACCGGTTGTTGGTCAGCGACGAGGTGATGCCGTCCAGCAACGCCGACATCTCCCGGTCGACGACGACGGCGTACAGGCCCTCCTTGCCGCCGAAATGCTCGTAGACCACCGGCTTGGACACGTTGGCGCGCAGCGCGATCTCCTCGATCGAGGTGCCCTCGTAGCCGCGTTCGGCGAACAGCGAGCGCGCGATGCCGATGAGCTGCTGCCGCCGCTCGCTGCCGGTCATCCGCGCGCGCGGCGCCCGCACCTCCTTGTCCGGGTCCTTGTGGGTTTGCGAGTCCAGCACGGCCACGTCAATCAGCGTATAGCGTCGCCCGCGCCGCGCCGCCCGTCTTTCCCGCGGCGCCGCGATCGGCCCGCAGCGTCTAAAGTCTTGGGTTGGCGCGGCCCTAGGGGCCCGGCGATCCGTCGTGGTGTAATCGGCAGCACATCAGATTTTGGTTCTGAGAGTTCAGGTTCGAGTCCTGGCGACGGAGCACCAACAGGCACGAGCCCTTTTGCCTCGAGCGTGCCGCAAGTGCCACGCTTGACGGCGTGTCGTCGCACCGACGGGCACCGTCGCGCCGGGGTTTGAGGAGGGTCGATGTCGTCTCCTGGTGATACCGCGGTCCTGGTGCTGGCGGCCGGGCCCGGCACCCGGATGCGGTCCGACACCCCGAAGGTGCTGCACCCGCTCGGCGGCCGCAGCATGCTGTCCCATCTGCTGCACGCCATCGCCAAGGTGGCGCCGCAACACCTGGCCGTGGTGCTGGGCCACGACCACGAGCGCATCGCCCCGCTGATCGCCGATTGGGCCGACGACCTGGGCCGTCCCATCGACGTGGCGCTGCAGGAACGGCCCCGCGGCACCGGCGACGCCGTCCGGTGTGGCCTGTCGGCGCTGCCCGACGACTACGCCGGCGTCCTGGTCGTCACCTCCGGCGACACCCCGCTGCTGGACGCCGACACCGTGGCCGACCTGATCGCCGGCCACACCGCGACCCGGGCCGCGGTCACCGTGCTGACCACGACGCTGAGCGACCCCAGCGGCTACGGCCGCATCCTGCGCACCCAGGACAACGAGGTGACGGCGATCGTCGAGCACGCCGACGCCACCGAATCGCAACGCGAAATCCGCGAGGTCAACGCCGGGGTGTACGCCTTCGACACGGCGGCGTTGCGCTCGGCGCTGAACCGGTTGAGCGCCGACAACGCCCAGCAGGAGCTGTACCTGACCGACGTCATCGCGATCCTGCGCGGCGACGGCCTGCCCATCCGCGCCCGCCACGTCGACGACAGCGCGCTGGTGGCCGGCGTCAACAACCGCGTGCAGCTCGCCCAGCTGGGCGCCGAGCTCAACCGCCGCGTCGTGGCCGCCCATCAGCTGGCGGGCGTGACCGTCGTCGACCCGGCCACCACCTGGATCGACGTCGACGTCACCATCGGTCGCGACACCGTCATCCACCCGGGCACCCAGCTGCTGGGCCGTACCCAGATCGGCGGCCACTGTGTCGTCGGGCCGGACACCACCCTGACCGACGTCAGCGTCGGCGACGGCGCGTCGGTGGTGCGCACCCACGGCACCGGGTCGTCCGTCGGCGCCGGCGCCACCGTCGGCCCGTTCGCCTATCTGCGGCCCGGCACCGTGCTGGGCGACGACGGCAAGCTGGGGGCGTTCGTCGAGACCAAGAACGCCACCATCGGCACCGGCACCAAGGTGCCGCACCTGACCTACGTGGGCGACGCCGACATCGGCGAGCACAGCAACATCGGCGCCTCCAGCGTGTTCGTCAACTACGACGGCGAGTCCAAGCGGCGCACCACGGTGGGCTCGCACGTGCGAACCGGGTCCGACACCATGTTCGTGGCCCCGGTCACGGTCGGCGACGGCGCCTACACCGGGGCCGGCACCGTGGTGCGCGAGGATGTGCCGCCCGGCGCGCTGGCGGTGTCCGCCGGTCCGCAGCGCAACATCGAGGGCTGGGTGCGCCGCAAACGCCCCGGCAGCGCGGCCGCGCGAGCGGCGGAGGCCGCCGAAAAGGCCGCCAGGGGCGGTCCCGCCGGGGAGGCCGAATAGACACCGCGGGTTGGGTAGCTGGCAACCCGGCGACATTTCCGTACTATTCGCTTCGTACGATGGGGCCTTCTTTTGATCCTCATCTCGACCCCGACATGGCGAGGGCAGTGCGTTGAGCCACGACTGGACCGATAACCGCAAAAATCTGATGCTCTTCTCCGGTCGTGCGCACCCGGAGCTGGCCGAGCAGGTGGCCAAGGAACTCGACGTCCACGTCACCGCCCAGACCGCGCGCGAGTTCGCCAACGGCGAGATCTTCGTGCGGTTCCACGAATCGGTGCGCGGCTGCGACGCGTTCGTGCTGCAGTCCGCCCCGGCGCCGGTGAACAGCTGGCTGATGGAACAGCTGATCATGATCGACGCCCTCAAGCGGGGCAGCGCCAAGCGGATCACCGCGGTGATGCCGTTCTACCCGTACGCCCGCCAAGACAAGAAGCACCGCGGCCGCGAACCGATCTCGGCGCGCCTGGTCGCCGACCTGCTCAAGACCGCCGGCGCCGACCGGATCGTGACCGTCGACCTGCACACCGACCAGATCCAGGGCTTCTTCGACGGGCCGGTCGACCACATGCGCGGGCAGAACCTGCTCACCGGCTACATCCGCGACAACTACCCCGACGGCAACATGGTCGTCGTCTCCCCCGACTCCGGCCGGGTGCGCATCGCCGAGAAATGGGCCGACGCGCTGGGCGGCGTGCCGCTGGCCTTCATCCACAAGACCCGCGATCCGCGGGTGCCCAACCAGGTGGTGTCCAACCGCGTGGTGGGCGAGGTGGCCGGCCGGACCTGCGTGCTGATCGACGACATGATCGACACCGGCGGCACCATCGCCGGCGCGGTCAAGCTGCTGCGCGACGAGGGCGCCGGCGACGTGATCATCGCCGCGACCCACGGTGTGCTCTCCGATCCGGCCGCCGAGCGCCTGGCCTCCTGCGGCGCCCGGGAGGTGATCGTGACCAACACCCTGCCGATCGGCGAGGAAAAGCGGTTCCCGCAGCTGACGGTGCTGTCCATCGCGCCGCTGCTGGCCAGCACCATCCGGGCGGTCTTCGAAAACGGTTCGGTCACAGGGCTTTTCGACGGGGACGCCTAGATGGCTCAGGGCGCGACCATCTACCACAACCCCCGCTGCAGCACCTCCCGCAAGACGTTGGAGTTGTTGCGCGACAACGGTTTCGAGCCGAACATCGTCGAATACCTGAAGACCCCGCCGTCGCGCGCCGAACTGGTGAAGATGATCCGCGACGCCGGCATCGACGTGCGCACCGCGGTGCGCAAGCGCGAGTCGCAGTACGACGAGCTCAACCTGGCCGAGGCGTCCGACGAGCAGTTGCTCGACGCCATGATCGAACACCCGATCCTGATCGAACGGCCCTTCGTCGTCACGCCGAAGGGCACTCGGCTGGCCCGCCCGATCGACGCGGTCCGCGAGATTCTGTGAACCGACTCCGCGGCTGCGCGGCAGTCGCCGCAGCGGTTGCACTGGCCGTGGCCACCGCCGGCTGCGCACCGAAACCGCCCGACTACCAATCGATCCTGTCGAAGACGCCGACGACGACCACCACCACCAGCGCCACGGCGAAGCCGGTCCCGCTGTCGCAGTATCTGCAGAGCATCGGTGTCACCGGGCAGCAGGTGGCCCCGGCGTCGCTGCCGGATCTGACGGTGTCGATCCCGACCCCGCCGGGCTGGGCGCCGTTCAGCAGCCCGAACATCAGCCCGCAGACGGTGATGATCTCCAAGGGCGGCAAGTTCCCCACGGCGCGGCTGGTGGTCTTCAAGCTGAGCGGCGATTTCGACCCGGCCCAAGTCATCAAGCACGGCAACGACGATGCGCAGCTGTTCGAGAACTTCAAGCAGCTGGACGCGTCCGGCGCCCCGTACAACGGCTTTCCCTCGTCGATGATCCAGGGCAGCTACGACCTGGACGGCATGCGGCTGCACAGCTGGAACCGGATCGTCATCGCCACCGGATCGCCGCCGGCGCATCAGCGCTATCTGGTGCAGCTCACGATCACCAGCCTGGCCGATCAGGCCGCCGCGGAGTCGACCGACATCGAGGCGATCATCCACGGCTTCGTGGTGGCGGCGAAGTAGCCGCCCGGCGCCCGGCGGCCGCGGCGATTAGTGTTAGCAGCCATGACAGGCTGGACCGCCGCAGACCTACCGTCGTTCGCGCAGCGAACCGTCGTCATCACCGGCGCCAACAGCGGGTTGGGTGCGGTGACCGCCCGCGAGCTGGCGCGACGGGGGGCCACCGTCATCATGGCCGTGCGCGACACCCGCAAGGGCGAGGCGGCCGCGCGGACGATGGCCGGCCAGGTGGAGGTCCGCGAGCTCGACCTGCAGGATCTGTCGTCGGTGCGCCGGTTCGCCGACGGGGTGAGCGGGGCCGACGTGCTGATCAACAACGCCGGCATCATGGCCGTCCCGTACGCGCTGACCGTCGACGGCTTCGAGAGCCAGATCGGCACCAACCACCTGGGCCATTTCGCGTTGACCAACCTGCTGCTGCCCCGGCTCACCGACCGCGTCGTGACGGTGTCGTCGATGGCGCACTGGCCGGGACGGATCAACCTCGAGGACCTGAACTGGCGGTCGCGCCGGTACTCGCCGTGGCTGGCCTACAGCCAGTCCAAGCTGGCCAACCTGCTGTTCACCAGCGAGCTGCAGCGCCGCCTGACGGCCGCCGGTTCCCCGCTGCGCGCGCTGGCCGCCCACCCCGGCTACTCGCACACCAACCTGCAGGGCGCCTCGGGCCGCAAGCTGGGCGACGCGTTGATGTCGGCGGCGACACGGGTGGTCGCCACCGACGCCGATTTCGGTGCCCGGCAAACCCTGTACGCGGCGTCCCAGGATCTGCCCGGGGACACCTTCGTCGGCCCCCGGTTCGGTTACCTGGGCCGCACCCAACCGGTCGGGCGCAGCCGGCGGGCCAAAGATGCCGGCATGGCGGCGGCGCTGTGGGCGCTCTCCGAGCAGCTCACCAAGACCGAATTTCCGCTCTGAGGTGCGCATGCGCTAACCTGGCCGGGCGTCACGGCGAGGGTGGCTGGCTGGCCAGCACCGTTATCGACGGAGACCGACGACTGTCGCGTCCTGGCCGTGCCCCGAACACAGCGCAACAGCACACAGGAGCGACACGATGGCCAAGCAAGCACTCAACCAACTGACGGCCGCGGTGCGAACCGAGACCGGCAAGGGCGCGTCCCGGCGGGCCCGCCGCGCCGGCAAGATCCCCGCCGTCCTCTACGGCCACGGCACCGATCCCCAGCACCTGGAGCTCCCCGGCCACGACTTCGCGGCCGTGCTGCGGCACGCCGGCACCAACGCGGTGCTCACCCTCGACATCGACGGCAAGGAACAGCTGGCGCTGACCAAAGCGCTCGACATCCACCCGATCCGCCGCACCATTCAGCACGCCGACCTGCTGGTGGTGCGCCGCGGCGAGAAGGTGGTCGTGGAGGTCACCGTCGTCATCGAGGGTGACGCCGCGCCCGGCTCGCTGGTCACCCAGGAGGCCAGCACCATCGAGATCGAGGCCGAGGCCCTCTCGATTCCCGAGCAGTTCACCGTGTCGGTCGAAGACGCCGAACCCGGCACCCAGTTCACCGCCGGGCAGATCGCCCTGCCCAAGGGCGTCAACCTGATCTCCGACCCGGAGTTGCTGGTGGTCAACGTGGTCAACGCCCCGACGGCCGAGGAACTCGCCGAGGAGGGCGCTGGCGAGGTCACCGAGGAGCCCGCGGCGGCCGAGGCGGAAGAGGCCGGCGAAGAAGAGGCCGCCGAAGCCGAGTCCGAGTAGGCGGGTCGCATCGTGGCCGAGCCGTTGCTGGTGGTCGGCCTGGGCAATCCCGGAGACAACTACGCCCGCACCCGGCACAACGTCGGGTTCATGGTCGCCGACCTGCTGGCGGCGCGGATGGGTTCGAAGTTCAAGGCGCACAAGCGGTCCGGCGCCGAGATCGTCAGCGGCCGGCTGGCCGGGCGCTCCGTGGTGGTGGCCAAGCCGCGCTGCTACATGAACGAATCCGGCCGCCAGGTCGGCCCGCTGGCGAAGTTCTACTCGGTGCCGCCGGGCGACATCATCGTCATCCACGACGATCTCGACTTGGACTTCGGCCGCATCCGGCTCAAGATCGGCGGCGGCGAGGGTGGCCACAACGGCCTGCGCTCAGTGGCAAGCGCCTTGGGCAGCAAGGACTTTCAACGCGTCCGCATCGGGATCGGCCGCCCGCCGGGGCGCAAGGACCCGGCGGCCTTCGTGCTGGAGAACTTCACCGGCACCGAACGCGCCGACGTCCCGACCATCTGCGAGCAGGCCGCCGACGCCACCGAGTTGCTGATCGAACTGGGGCTCGAGCCCGCCCAGAACCGGGTGCACGCCTGGTAGCGCAGGAACCGAGAGCAGACGCGAAAGCACCCGACACGCCGATGTTTTGGGTGCTTTTGTGTCTGCTCGGCTGACTAAGTCACCAGGGTGACGGAGTTGGAGCGCCGCAACTTGCCCGACGGCGTCTTGGGGATGGTCCCCGGGCCCAGCACCACCACGTTGCGCGGCCGCATGTCGACCTCGGCCACCACCTCGCGGGCGACCTGGTGCTCGATGCGACGCACCTCGGCCGGGTCCTGGAAGGCGTTGGACTCCACCGCCACCGCGAACGTCTCGCGGGAGTGGCCGGCGTCCAGGCGCACCGCCACCGCGCAACCGGGCCGCACCCCCTCCACACGGCAGGCAGCCCGCTCGATGTCGGTGGGATAGATGTTGCGGCCGGCCATGATGATGACGTCCTTGACCCGGCCGCACACCACCACGTGCCCCTCCTCGGTCAGGTAGCCGAGGTCGCCGGTGTCATACCAGCCGTTCTCGTCCTGGGCCGGGATGAAGCCGCCCATGGTGAGGTAGCCGGGCGTCACCGACTCGCCGCGCAGCTCGATGACGCCGACCCCGCGCGGCGGCATCACGTCGCCGTTCTCGTCGACGATGCGCGCCTCCAGGTCCTGCAGCAGCGGGCCGAGCGTGGCCAGCCGGCGGGTGTTGCCCTTGGTGGCCGGCACGGCGCGGCGCAGGGCGGCCAGCAGGTCGGCGTCCACCTCGTCGACCACCAGGCCGGCGTTGCACTCCGAGAAGGACACGGCCAGCGTGGTTTCGGCCATGCCGTAGGCCGGCAGGATCGCCGACGGCTTGAGCCCGAACGGCTTGCCCGCGTCCAGCAGGTCCTCGACGTCGGCGGGTTCGACGGGCTCGGCGCCGGACAGCGCGAAGCGCAGCGTCGACAGGTCGAAGTCGCCGGGCTTGGCCTGCCGGCGCAGCCGCTTGGCCAGCAGCGCGTAGGCGAAGTTGGGCGCCGCGGTCATGGTGCCCTTGTACTTGTCGATCAGCTTGGCCCACAGCAGGGTGTCCCGCAGGAAGTCCATCGGGGTGACCTTGACCAGCTCGGCGCCGAAGTACATCGGGATGGTCAGGAAGCCGACCATGCCCATGTCGTGGAAGCAGGGCAGCCAGCTGACCATGACGTCCTTGTCGACGTCGTACTGGGCACCGATGAACATGGCCTCGGCGTTGGAGTAGATGTTGCGGTGGGTGATCTGCACGGCTTTGGGGGACCCGGTGGAGCCGGACGTCAGCTGCATCAGCGCCAGGTCGTCCTCGCCGACCTCGACCGGGTCGATCGGGTCGGACGCCAGCAGGTCGGCGACGGTGAGGACCTTGATGTCCTTCTCCTGCAGGACCGGGATGGCGACCAGGAAGGGCTCCGAGACGACGACGGCCTTCGCCTCGATCATGCCGATGACGTTCATGGTGTCCTCGGCCCACACCGCCAGGTCGGTGCGCGGGGTGGGCTGGTGCAGCATGGTCAGGCTGGCGCCGCGCATCCACAGGCCCTGCGCGGTCGGGGCGATCTCCACCGGGAAACCGGCCAGCACGCCGACCGCGTCGCCCGGCCCGATGCCCGCGGCGGCCAGGCCGCCGGCGATGCGGCGGGCGCGCTCGTGCACCTCGCCCCAGGTATGACGGACCGGGTTGTGGGGTTCACCGGTGACCATGCCCGTCTTCGCGGTCCGGGCATTGCGGTACATCTTCTCGGTAAACCTGCTCACGAAAACCTCCTCGGTTCCAGCCCTGGCCCCAGCACCCGAAATCTCATGTTCCGCCCGCCGGGCCACCCCGCGACGCAGGCGGGTAAGCACAGTTCGGCGGCGGTTCGGTCTCGGATCGGTGATGCGTCGCCGGCCGCGGCAAAGACGCGGCGCCCGGTCGTCCGACAAGCGCGAATCGGGCCCGAAAAACCTTGTCGGGCCCGATTCATCAATCGTCCGCCGGAACGCCCAGCGGACGATGAGATTAAGTGTTTCTGCTCAACGCTTCCCGTCACCGCGGATTATCTTAAACTCCTCTTAGGGAAGCGCCAAACTAATGGCGAAATTGGGGCTCTTTTCACAGCCGCGCTGCTCGGGTGTCACACCTCGGTCGGTGCCGGGACCACGCGGGCACCGGCCACCGGTCCGCTGGCGACCCGCACCGTGCGGCACACCCCCACCCCGGACACCTCGGTGCCGACGTCCACCGCCGCGGCCGCCGACGGGCACAGGAAGGCACACGTCGGGCCGGAGCCCGACACGATGCCCGCCAGCGCGCCGGCCTGCACGCCGGCGCGCAGGGTGCGGCGCAGGCCAGGGTTCAGGCTCACCGCGGCGGCCTGCATTTCATTGCCCAACAGCGGCGCCAACTGGTCGGCGTCGCCGGCGGCCAGCGCGGCCAGCACCGGGCCCGGCCCGGGCAGCCGCGGCGGATCGCCCGCCCGCCGCAGCCGGTCCAGCTCGGCGAACACCTTGCGGGTCAGCAGCTCGCCGTCGGCGAACGCCAGCACCCAGTGAAAGGTGTTGCGGGACAACACCGTCGCCAGCTCCTCTCCGCGGCCGGTGCCCAGCGCGGTGCCGCCGTGCAACGCAAACGGCACGTCGCTGCCCAGCCGCGCGGCGAGCATGCGCAGATCGCGGCGGGGCACGTTGAGCTCCCACAGCGAGTTCATCGCGACCAGCACTGCCGCCGCGTCGGCGCTGCCGCCGGCCATCCCGCCGGCCACCGGGATGGACTTGTCGATCATGATCGACACGTCCGGCGCCCGGCCGACGTGTTCGGCCATCAGCTCGGCGGCCTGCCAGGCCAGGTTGCGTTCGTCGGTGGGCAGCTTGTCGGCGCCCTCGCCGACGATGTCGAGCGAGAGCACGTCGGCGTTGCGCACGGTCACCTCGTCGAGCAGCGAGACGGCCTGAAAAATCGTGGTCAGCTCGTGGTAGCCGTCCTCGCGGCGATCGCCGACGGCCAGGTAGAGGTTGACTTTTCCGGGCACCCGGACGGTGACCGACCCGGTGGGCACCCAAGCCGCGGCGGTGTTGCCGTCAGACATCGTTACCCACCGCAGCAGACTATCGCTGCCGGCCGCCTTGCACACGCATCGCGACCCGGGGCGTCCCGCGGTCAGCGGGCCGGGGCGCCCTGTCCGGCGGTCGGCGGGCTGGTTCCCTCGCGGTCGGTTCCGCCCCGATCGGCGGACCGCTGCAGCAGCCGGACGAAGTCGTCGATGGACAGCGTCTCGCCGCGGCGCGCCGGGTCGATGCTGGCGGCCAGCAGCCGATCCGCCGACTCGTTGCCCGAGCCGGCCCAGTCGACGAACGCGTTGCGGCAGGTCTTGCGCCGCTGGCCGAAGGCGATGTCCACCAGCTCGAACACCTGCCGGCGGAAGGCCGGGTCGGTGGGCCACGGCGAGGTCGGGTAGCGGTCGATGCGCACCAGCCCCGAATACACCCGGGGAATCGGCCAGAACACCGTCGGCGACACCATGCCGCACCGGCGGACCCGGCCGAAGAAGCGGACCTTGACGCTGGGCACGCCGTACTCCTTGCCGCCCGGCTCGGCGGCCAGCCGTTCGGCCACCTCGGCCTGCACCATGACGGTCACCGTCCGGATGGACGGGAATTCGGCGAGCAGGTGCAGCAGCGCCGGGACCGCGACGTTGTAGGGCAGATTGGCCACCACCGCGGTCGGCGGCTCGGCCAGCTCGTCGCGGCGCAACGTCAGCACGTCGCGGTTGAGCACGGTCAGGCGCTGGATTTCGCTGTGCGAGTGTTCGGCGACGGTGTGCGGCAACCGCTCGGCCAGCACCGGATCGATCTCCACGGCGGTGACGTGGGCGCCGCGGTCCAGCAACGCCAGCGTGAGCGAGCCAAGCCCGGGACCGACCTCCAGGACGTGGTCGGAGCGACTCACCCCGGACGTCGACACCACCCGGCGCACCGTGTTGGCGTCGTGCACGAAGTTCTGGCCGAGGGATTTCCGTGGCCGAAATTCAAGTTCTTTGGCCAGCCGCCTGATCTCGGTGCGCCCGAGGAGCCGGATGGTCAGCGCGCACCAGCTCTTCCGCTGCACACTGGCCACGCACCCCAACCCTGGCGCTCTCGGGTCACCTCGGCGACGGTGATCTGCTCTTCGCGGGTGGCCAGGTCGGCGCGCGGGGCGAACCGCAACCCGCCGTTGCGCTCCCACGTGCCCTGGTCGAACTGCACACCGCCGTAATACCCGTTACCGGTGTTGATCGCCCAGTTTCCGCCGGCTTCGCAGCCCGCGATGGCGTCCCAGATGGAGCCGTCGCTGATCGGCGGGACCTCGGTGCCGGGCTTGGTGCCGACCCGGACCACCGATTCGCGGGCCGGGGTGATCACCGTGTTGGCGATCGGCAGCCGGCCGGTCTCCACGCCGTTGACGGTGGCCACCGAGAAGGTGACGTCCTGCGTGCCCGGGCTGCCGGGATCCTCGACCACCTGGCGGCTCATGTTCATGTCCGGGTCTTCGATCCGGCGGGCGTTGGGCGGCAACGGCATGCGCTCGGTGACCTGCTGAATCCGGTTGCGGGTCACCTGGATCTCCATGCCGTCGACGATCGGCGCCGACGCCGGGGGCGCCACCTGGTCGCTTTCGGCCAGCGGCGCGCCGGCGGCGCTGAGCAGGCCCGCGACGTTGGGTGCCGCCAGATGCACGGTGCGCACGGCGCCGCCGTCGTTGATGCGCACCGTCTTGGCGCTGACGACGGGCAGGGCCATGCCGGCCAGCGGCACCCGGCTGCCGCGGTTGGCCGCGGCCGGGGCGGTGTCGGTCATGGCCAGCTGGGCCAGCGCCTCGTCGACCGTGGAGGCCGTGGTCCACACCTGCTTGCTGTCGTGGCCGTCCAGGGAGATCTGCAGCGGGCGGCTGCGCCGCAGCACGATCTTGCCGGCGTCGTGCACCGCGACATCGGCGGCGGGGTACAGGTCGTCACGGTCGTCGACGACGAAGCCGTTCTCCTCGACGACGTCGATCACCTTGGACTTCATGGTGGTCACCCGCATGGCGACACCGTCGACGGTCAACGTCACCGTCTTGCACACCGAAACCGCGTATCCGCCCGCGAATGCCAGGACTACCAGCAGCCCCCCGACCACGAGCCGCAACATCGGCGAAGGGTTCTGATGAAGTTTTGTCAATACACTCAACGCGCGCTACCCAACCTCAGCAACCACTCACTCAGCGGCAATTCACAAATGAAGGGCCCGCAGGCCCACCCGTTCGATCACAAGACGGTAACGAACCGGCCAATATTGGGCAACTCCGACGCGGCGATGTTAAAAGAATCACCCGTTCGCCGGCCCTGATCGTCAGGCCAGTCCGTACACCCGTCGAGCATTGTCCGTCGTCACCGCGGCCAGCTCTTCGGGGCGGCGATCCACCAGTTCGGCGATCGCCCGAACAGTATAGGGAAGGCAGTAGGGCTCATTGGTCCTCCCCCGGTGCGGGTGCGGGGTCAAAAACGGCGCATCCGTTTCCACCAGCAGCTGCCCGGGCGGTATCAACGGCACGGCTTCGCGCAGGGCGCGGGCGTTGCGGAAGCTCACGGTGCCGGACAGGCTCAGCAGCCAGCCGGCGTCCACGCAGCGGCGGGCCATGGCCGCATCCGACGAGAAGCAGTGGAAGATCACCACGTCCGGGGCACCCTCGGCGGCCAGCACGTCGAGCACCTCGGCGTCGGCCTCCCGGTTGTGGATCATCAGCGGTTTCCCGCACCGTTTGGCCAGATCGATATGCCAGGCGAAGGCCTCGCGCTGCACGGCGGGCTCGGCGCAGCCGTCCAGCCGCCCCGGCCAGTACAGGTCCATGCCGGTCTCCCCGACCGCCACCACCCGGGGGTGGGCCACCAGCCGCTCGATCTCGGCGCGCGCCGCGTCGTCCAGCGCGTCGGCGCGGGTGGGATGCAGCGCCGTGGCCGCGTACACCCGCGGATCCCACTCCGCCGCGCGGGTGACCCAGCGCGCCGAGTCCAGGTCGTCGGCGACGGTGACCACCGCCTGCACCCCCACCGCCGCCGCGCGGTCCACGATGGCCCGCACGTCGGCGGCTCCCGTCTCCGGTCCGGCGGCGCAGGCGTCGAGGTGGGTGTGGGCGTCGATCAGGGGCGCCAGCGGCTCCGGGGCGGGCGGGGCTTGTCGTTCTCGTCGGTTGGAGCTCACGCGCACACAATAAGGTGGACTCTCGATGAGGCCCTTCTACGTCACCACCGCGATCACGTACCCCAACGGCGACCCGCACGTCGGGCATGCCTACGAGTACATCGCCACCGATGCCATCGCCCGGTTCAAGCGGCTCGACGGCTTCGACGTGCGATTCCTGACCGGCACCGACGAGCACGGCCTCAAGATGGTCGAGACCGCGGCGGCCGAGGGCATCGGCACGGCCGAGCTGGCCCGGCGCAACTCCGATGTGTTCCAGCGGCTGCAAGAGCGGTTGAACATCTCCTTCGACCGCTTCATCCGCACCACCGACCCCGATCATCACGAAGCGTCCAAGGCGATCTGGCGGCGGATGCAGGCGGCCGGCGACATCTACCTGGACAGCTATTCCGGTTGGTATTCGGTGCGCGACGAGCGGTTCTTCGTCGAATCGGAGACCAAGGTGCTCGACGACGGGACGCGGGTGGCCGCCGAAACCGGCGCCCCGCTGACCTGGACCGAGGAGCAAACGTATTTCTTCCGGCTGTCGGCCTACACCGACAAGCTGCTGGCCCACTACGAGGCGAACCCGGATTTCATCGCCCCCGAGGTGCGGCGCAACGAGGTGGTCAGCTTTGTCTCCGGCGGCCTGCGCGACCTGTCCATCTCGCGCACCTCGTTCGACTGGGGCGTCAAGGTGCCCGATCATCCCGACCACGTCATGTACGTCTGGGTCGACGCGCTCACCAACTACCTGACCGGGGTGGGATACCCGGACACCGAATCGGAGATGTTCCGCCGCTACTGGCCGGCCGACCTGCACATGATCGGCAAGGACATCATCCGGTTCCACACCGTGTACTGGCCGGCGTTTCTCATGTCGGCCGGAATCGAGCTGCCCCGAAGGGTTTTCGCGCACGGGTTTTTGCTCAACCGCGGCGAGAAGATGAGCAAGTCGGTGGGCAACATCGTCGACCCGATCACGCTGGTGGACACCTTCGGCGTCGACCAACTGCGCTACTTCCTGCTGCGCGAGGTGCCGTTCGGCCAGGACGGCAGCTACACCGAGGACGCGATCATCACCCGGATCAACACCGATCTGGCCAACGAGCTGGGCAACCTGGCGCAGCGCTCGTTGTCGATGATCGCCAAGAACCTGCACTCGGTGGTGCCCGAACCCGGTGACTTCACCGGCGACGACCGTGAACTGCTGCAGACGGCCGACGGTTTGTTGCCGCGGGTGCGCGCCAGTTTCGACTCGCAGGCGATGCACCTGGGCCTGGAAGCGATCTGGCTGATGCTCGGTGAGGCCAACAAGTACTTCTCGGCGCAACAGCCGTGGGTGTTGCGCAAGAGCGAGTCCGAGGCGGATCAGACCCGGTTCCGCACCGTCTTGTACGTCACCTGCGAGGTGGTCCGCATCGCCGCGCTGCTGGTGCAGCCCGTCGTGCCCGAATCGGCCGGCAAGTTGCTGGATCTGCTGGGGCAGGGCCAAGATCGGCGGGCGTTCGACGCGCTGGGCGCGCGGCTGGCTCCGGGTACGGTGCTGCCGCCTCCGACCGGTGTGTTTCCCCGCTACCAGGCGGAGTCGGAGAAAGTCGATTGAGCGGCGTTGGACGAAAGCCTCCAACCCAACCTGTGCCATAGACCATAATCGGCTCGTGGAACGACGCCAGAACCGGCAACACAGCCAATCGCCGATGACCACCCTCAGGGAGCTGCCCGCACTGGTCGTGCTGGAGCGGATCCCGGTTCCCGTGCTGGCCATCGCGGGTGACGGCAGTATCTTGTTCGCCAACACCGCATTTGCCGACATGCTGGGCTACCAGCCCCAGGAGGCACTGGCGCTGCGCTTCGAGCAGATCTTCCATCACGCCCCGGCGTCGGAGTCGCTGTTGGCGACGGTGCATGCGCTGGCGAACATGGTGGTCGAACTGGCGCACCGGGACGGGTCGGTGGTTCGCGCGATGATGAGCAAGTCGGCGGTGATGCGCGCCGACGACCAGTTCGCCCTGGCCGCGTTCCAGGACCTCACCGAACAGCTTTGGGAAGAGGCGCGCTAACGGCGCGGCAGTCCGCCGGAGACCAGCAGCTTGAAGTAGTTCAACGACGCGTCGCCGCCCACCGCCAACCGCGGTAACGCCAGCGGGTCGCAGCTCCGGTCGGCGAATCCCGGTGCGGTGGACAGCGCCCAGCGCACCCCGCGGGCCCGCAACACGTCCTTGGCCCGCTCGTCGAAATCCTGCAACCGGCCGTTGGGGTAGGCGAAAACCGTTGGCGGCGAGCCTGTCTCACGCTCGATGGCGGCGCATGACTCGGTGATCTCCCGGTGCAGTTTGACGTCGTCGCAACGGGCCAGGATCGGGTGGGTCACCGTGTGCGGATACAGCGTCACCAGCGGGTCGGCGGCCAGTTGGCGGGCTTGCTCCCAGCTGAGCATCCGGAACGGCCCGCCGTCGCCGTCGTCGTGATGGCCGAGCGCGCAGAGGATCTCGTCCAGCGCCGCGATGCGCTGCGGGTCGGGGAGGTTTTTCAGTTTCTCGACCACCACCGTATAGGCCGCGCCGCGCTCGATATTGCTTTTCAGCGGGCGTGCTCCCAATCCCCATGGTGTCAAGTCGATTTCGCGTGCCAGGCTGTGGGCGATGGCCAGCCAGAGCCGGTCGGGCCACAGCGTTCGGTCGGTGCCGATCGGGCCGGTCGCCAAGAACACCGCCGCGGGCAGTTCCAGCTCGCGCAGCACCGGCATCGCGTGGGTCGCCAGGTTGCGGGTGCCGTCGTCGAAGGTGATCGCCAGGGCCCGCGGCGGCAGCGTCCCGCCGGCCAGCCGGTCCAGGGCGTCCTCGAGGGCGAGCACGTTGAAATGCGCGCGCACGTAGCGCAATTGGCGGCGAAACAGCGCGGCGCCCGACACGTGCCAGCAGGGCGGCGACGGCGGTCGGTCTTCCACCCCGTGGAACATCAGGATGGCGAGTGCGTCGCGGTGTCGCCGCCGGGCCAGCGCGTCGACCCCGGCGGCGCACAGCAATGCGGCCGCCGCGTTCTTGACGGTCGCGCGCGTCGCGATGGCTCTCACGCGTGCCCTCGGGGCCGAAACCCTAGCGGCGCCGCCATGATTCGCGTCGCACCCGCCACAGGATCACCCCGGCGCCGACGACGGCCACCGCCAGCCAGCCCGCGCCGAACCACCACAGCCAGTCCAGGTCGGAGTGATGCCCGGCGCCCGCGGCGGACGCACCGGCGGCCAGCGGCGGATGGTCGACGGTGACCGGATCCTGTCCGGGCACCGACACCACCGCGACGCCGTTGAGCCGCTGCCAGTGCTTGTCGGTGTCGCTCTTGAGCCACCGGATCAGCTCGTCGAGCTGTCCGGCCGCGCCGTTGGACGTCGCGATCAGCAGCGACCTGCCGTGGTGGAAAACCGTTTGCAGAGAAGCGAATCGCAGCACCGGGTCCAAGGTGAGCTTGGTGGGCTTGTCGCCGGAGTTGACGGCGTTGACGGTGATCGGGCCGCTGGGCCCGGCGGCCACCGGCAGCGTCACGTCGGACTGGTTCCACCCGTCGGCCGAGATCAGCAGCGCCGGATTCGACGAGTCGATCGCTTGTTTGACGGTGGTGACGGTGGTGTCGATCGGTATCGCGCTGATCCGCTGCAGGCCCACCAGGAGATCGAGCGCGCGCACCGTGTCGACGAACGAGTGCTCGGCGATGCCGACCAGCAGGCGGGGCAACAGCGATTGGGGCATCGACTGGAACCCGTCCGGCACCGGCGGCGCGGCCGGGCTGCTCTGGATGACGCTGTCGCCGTTGATGTTCAGCGTGAGCAGTTGGTTGCCGGGGCCGGCGGTGTAGAAGTCTCCGCAATGCCCGACGTTGCTCGCGACGTCGAGAACCAGATCCAGGCTGGTGTAGCGCTGCAGCAGCCGATCGGGCACGTCGACCCAGCGGTCGATGGTGCCGTGGCCGTCGGTCGGCCAGTGGTCGATAGTCTCCCGGCCGACCGTGACGGCGATCTGGCCGGCGATGTTGCTCGGCGTCGGCGTGTACGAACCCTGCAGATGCACCCGCACCGAATGCACGGATCTGCCGAAGCGGGTCTGGTCCAGCCCGATCGAGACCCGGGGCTGCAGCGACGTCGCGTTGACGACCGACTGGCCCAGTTCGCGCAAAGTGGCGCTGTCCGAAGGCAATTGGGGTTTGGGCTTGGGTGATTCCACCGCGACCTTGGACGCCAGGGCCATATCCGACAGGTCGCTGAACAGCAGGGCGGTGTCCGATTCGTCGGTGCGGTTCAGCGGCCCCGAGACCAGCAACCACGGCACCCCGGTGGAGCCCTGCAACGAAAGCCCGTTGTCCGGGCCCTCTTTGATGACGACCTGGCGTTCCAGCGATTGCGGCGGCGCCGGCGGAGCCGCCTGCCCTTCCTGCAACGGGACCACCACGATATCGGGAGCCTGCTTGCCGTAGTGCGCGGCGGCGGCGGTGGCCAGCTGAATCGCCGTGTCGGACTCCGCAGTCGACGGCGATTGCGGCAGATAGATGGTCAGCTTGCGCAGCACCGGCGGCAGGAAGTGGGACACCGTGGTGGGCGGCAGCTCGGTGCCGGTGTAGTTGACGGTCCCGTTGACCAGCCGCAGCGGGCTCTCCGGGTACAGGCAGTAGCCGTCCAACGGCACCAGGTAGGCCCGCAACGTCACGTTCAGCCAATTGCCGATCACCTCGGCCCCGTTCAGCGGGACGACCAGCGGCGCCTGGTCGGTGGTGGGCAGGTTCAGCCTGGCGATGGTGCGCTCCCCCTGGGTGACGGTGAGCAACCCGGACCGCAGGTTGATCGGCAGTTCCACCGTCGCGTTCAGCGCGGTCGGGGTCAGCCCGTGCAGCACCGGCAGCGACAACTGCTGGGTGCTGGTCAGCCCCCAGAATTCCAGGGTGGACGACGACCCGAGGTCGGGCATCGACAGCGTCGTCGTGGTGGTGGTCGTGCTCGCCGTCGAGTCCGAGGGGGCGCTCGGATCGGCGGGCGCGGCCCAGGATTCCGGGACGCTGTTCACCAAGAATCCGACGACACCGGCCAGTGCGATTACCCGGCCGAGGGATTTCCGCAACTTCACCGGAACAGTATGCATTGTTGAAAGCGCTTCAACCCCAATAACGGAAATGCGATCGTGACGACCGAAGCGGCACCCGGGCAACGGCTCTCGCCGAAGGCTATTCGCCTTCCGGTTCCGCGCCGGGGTTGGCCGTGGCGTGGCGCATTCCCTCGCGGCGCAGGAATTGCTCGAAATACGGCAGCGATGCCTGCGAGACGATGCCGGGCAGCAGCAGGCTCCAGATCTGGTGCAACCGCGCGGTGGGGTCGCCGATGATGTCACCGATTCGGCCGTGACCGGAAATGGTGCTCGCTATCAACCGGGCCCCGAATATGGTGCCCATCAGTGACGCGCTCAGCACGTCGGGGTCGATGTCGTCGCGCAGGTCGCCTTCCTTGATCGCCCGCCGCGCCTCCTGCGCCGTTTCCAGCACCAAATTCGCGTAGAAGCGCGAGGCCGCACCGTTGAATCCGCTTAGCGCGGTGGCCAATTGCGCTGCGGCGCGCACCATTTTGTCCGACCGCAAAACCTCGACGATGGTGAAGGTGCCGTGCACCAGGTTTTCCAGCCCCGGCGACGATGACCCGCACACGTTGCGGAACGCACTGAGCAGCCGGTCGGAGCCCTCCTCGATGATGTTGGACGCCAACGATTCTTTGGAATCGAAGTGGTGATACAGGGCGCCCTTGGTCATGCCGGTCCGCTCGATGATGGTGCTCCACCCGGCCGCGGCGTAACCGACCTCGCCGAAGACTTCGATCGCCGAGTCCAGGATCTTCTGCCGGGTGGCCTCAGACCGAACTTGGCGGGCCATCGCCCCCGCACCCCCGCAGGCTCGTCGGATGCGCGGACCGCGCGTCGGCCCGGTCGCTAGGACTCGTCATCATCGGTTGAACTGGTGTTGATCGCGAGGGCAGCACGCCTGCGTAGGAACTGTTGGAAGTACTCGGTGCGGTCCGGCTGCAGGATCCCGGTGAGCAGCAGCGACCAGCACTTCTCCAGATCACGCAGGAATCGTTCCGGGTCGTCCAGGTTGCTGGTCTTGCGCAGCCCCATGTGCAGCGACACCATCAACCGGCCGATGTCCCGCGGATCGCAGTGCTCGTTGATGCCGCCCTCGCCCTTGGCCTGCTCGGCCACCCGGGCCAGGGCCTTGATCCACCGGTCGAACAGCTTCTCCTGCAACCCGTCGGACAGCCCGACCGACTCCATCAGGTTGAGCCCGGACCGGACCAGGTCCGTCTTGATGTCCTTGACGGCGATCAGATAGGAGAAGTCGATCAGCGTCTCCAGGCCGGAGAGCCCGCGGGTCAGCAGGTCCTGCACGGCGACGGCGCCGCTGGCGGTCTGGCTCTCGATGATCGCGACCGCCAGCGCGTGCTTCGACTTGAAGTGGAAGTACATCGCACCCTTGGTCAGCTCGGCCTCGGCGAGGATGTCGTCGAGGCCGACGTCGTGGTAGGGCCGCCGGGCGAACTGGTGCGATGCGGCCCGCAGGATCTGTTGCCGGGTCGCATCCGCTCGTCCGTCGGTCGAATGGGTGGTCATCGTGTTCGAAAGCTCGGCTCCCCCGTGGGGGCGGTGATGAGGCACGCGTTCCTGCCGGGCCCGGCGCCGCGGGCCGTGGCGCCGGCCGTCACGTTGACGACGCCGTTGCTCGAGCAGGGCACAAGTACCTCGGTTCTTTTAGGGGATCGGAGCGAACACGGATTCGCGTCGCTCGAGACATTTAGCCCACCACAGAGGTTAGCAGTCATACGGCTGTCCTGGTTGACGCGCTCGTAAATACCTGCGGTCTAGATCACACCCGTGTTGTCAAACCATTAGTATGTTTTGTACGCTATTGTGCGATGGTCAGTTTGCAGACGGGCTAAACAACGTCTCGGTCGTCTTTTCCGCGTAAGGGGAAACACATGTCGTTCGTCACGGCGAACCGCTGGTCACCGGTCCCGCAGGGGCCACAGACCTCGGCTGACCAGGACTTTTCCGCTGCATCGACGGTGTGGGGCGGCGCCGGCGCCGCCTCCGCCGCCGCGGTCCTGCGCAGGGCCGGGAGCTGACGTGATCGACTTCGGAGCGCTTCCCCCGGAGGTCAACTCCGCGAGAATGTATGCCGGGCCCGGCCCGCTGTCCCTGACGGCCGCCGCCGTGGCCTAGGACGCGTTGGCCGCCGAACTGCACGCCGCGGCCAGTTGCTACCGCTCGGTGATCGCCGGGCTGACCACCGGACGCTGGCTGGGGCCGTCGTCGCTGGCGATGGCCTCCGCGTTCGCGCCGTACATGGCCTGGATGGCCGGCGCCGCCGGTCGGGCCGCCGAGACGGCCGGTCAGGCCCGGCTCGCCGTCGAGGTCTTCGAGGCCGCCTTCGCGATGACGGTCCCGCCGCCGGCGGTCGCCGCCAACCGGGTCCAGCTCGCGACGTTGATCGCGACCAACTTCTTCGGCCAGAACGCCGCGGCGATCGCCGCCACCGAAGCCGAATACGCAGAGATGTGGGCGCAGGACGCCGCCGCGATGTACGAATACGCCGCCGGCTCGGCGGCCGCCTGCTCGGTCACGCCGTTCACCCCGCCGCCCGACACCACCGACGAGGCCGGCGTCGCCCGCCAGGCCGCGGTGGTCGGGCAGGTCACCACCCAGGCCGAACTCAACCACACGGTGTCCAAGATCCCCACCACCCTGCAGGGGCTTTCCTCACCGATGACCGCCGGGCTGGACACGGTCACGGACACCGGCAGCGGGGCCGCCGGGGGCGCCGCGGCCGGGGCGGCCAACTCGACCACGTCGTCGATCATGACGGGCCTGGCTTCGGGCATACCCGGCGCCATTCCCAGCGCCTTCTCGGCCGCGGCCACGCCCCTGTACGGAATGTCGTCCATCCTCGGCATCGCCCAAACCGCCCAGGGCCTGGCCAAGGCCGCCGGCGACGGTGTGGCGGCCGCGGCGTCGGGGGTCGCGAGTGCGGCCAGCTCCGGGGCCGGGGCGCTCGGATCGCTGGGCTCCGGCGTGCTCGGCACGCTGGGTAAAGCGGCCGCCTTGGGACCGTTGGCGGTGCCGGCGAGCTGGACGAGCGTGATCCCGGCCGCCCACAGCGCCGTCTCCGCGCTGCCGACGATCAACCTCGCCGGCGCGAACGTGCCGCCCAGCGTCATGGGCTCGCTGCCGCGGCTGGCCGCCGCATCGGGCAAGACGCTCGGCCCGCGCTACGGCGTCATCCCGACGGTGATGACCCGCCCACCGTCCGCCGGATACGCCTGAGCCCCGCCGGGAAGAAGGAGCGGTACGTGAAGTACACACCCACCAAGGTCGCCGGGGTGACGATCATCGACCTCGAACTCCGTCGCGACCATCGCGGCTTTACCTGGCGGTCGTTCTGCGCCCGCGACTTCGCCGCTCACGGGCTCAATCTCGATGTGGCGCAGACGAATATCGTCTTCAACTACACCCGCGGCACGGTGCGGGGGCTGCACCGCACGGTGCCGCCGCACGCCGAGGCCACGCTGCTGCGCTGCACCCGCGGCGCCATCGTCGCCGCCGCGGTGGACGTCCGCCCCGACTCGCTGACCTACGGCGACCACGTGATGATCGAGCTGACCGCCGACGACCACCGGACGTTGTTCCTGCCGCCCTACGTCGCCCACGGCTTCCAGACGCTGGTCGACGACACCGAGGTCACCTACCATACCAGTGGGCGGCACGCGGCGGCAGAAGAGCAGGGATTGCGCTGGGACGACCCGGAATTCGGAGTCACCTGGCCGATACCGGTCACGGTCATCTCCGAGCAGGACGCGAGCTGGCCCTCAGCCCAGACCAGATCCAGATTGGCACCAATGGAACAGGTGGCACCATGCCTCAGTCGGTGATGATCCGTAACACGGTGGACGCCATGCCCGCTCGGTGGTCGCCGAAGCACCGGCCGGCGGCCCTCACCGCCGTGGCGCGCGACGGAACCGGTGGCCGGCCGGCGGTTGCCGGCGCGCCGACGTCGGCCGCCGGCACCGCCGTACGGCGGTGGCAGGACCACTATTCGCAGGGCCTGCGGGTCACCGACTCGGTGATCGTATTCGTCTCGGTGCTGCTCGCACAGTACGTCCGATTCGGGGAGGTCGCGAACACCTCCGGCTACTCCGACCCGGTCATGACGCTGTTCTCCATGCTGTTCGCGCTGCTCTGGCTGTCGGCCCTGGCGGTGTTCCAGACCCGCTCGACGCGAATCATCGGTTCGGGAATCGACGAATACCGCCGGATCGGCAGCGCGTCGTTCTGGACGTTCGGCATCATCGCGATGGTCACCCTGTTGGCCAAGGTGGATCTGGCCCGCGGCTACCTGGCGATCGCCCTACCCGTCGGCACCCTGGGCCTGCTGGCCAGCCGCAGCCTGTGGCGCCAGCACATCTCCCGCCAGCGTGCCCACGGGCATTGCCAGACAACGGTTTTCGCCATCGGCGACCGCCAGGCCGTCGCCCACCTGGCGCACGAACTGGTCCGCGACCCGCGCAACGGCTGCACCGTGGTCGGCGTCTGCATCCCCGGATACGGCCCGCCCCGCGGCGAGATGCTGACCGTCGCCGGGCACGAGGTCCCGATTCTCGGTGACGAAACCGACGCGGTGGCCGCGATCTGCAGCACCGGCGCGGACACCGTCGCGGTCACCCGCACCGAGCATTTCGGTGTGCACGGAATCCGGGAGCTGATGTGGCAGCTGGAGACCATGGACGTCGACCTCGTGGTGTCGCCCGGGGTGATGGACGTCGCCGAAGCGCGATTGACCCTGCGCCTCACCGCCGGGCTACCCCTGCTGCACGTCGAAAAGCCGCAATACGAAGGGACGCAACGCTTCCAGAAGCAGGCCTTCGACATGGTGTTCTCGCTGGCCGCGCTGATCGCGGCGGCGCCGGTCATGCTCGCGGCCGCCCTCGCCATCAAGCTGACCAGCAAGGGCCCCGTCTTCTACCCGTCCGAGCGGATCGGCCTCGACGGAAAGCCGTTCACCATGCTGAAGTTTCGGACCATGACCGACGGCGCCGACACCCAGCTCGAGCAGCTGCTGTCGGTGAACGAGGGCGCCGGGGTGCTGTTCAAGATGCGCCAGGACCCGCGGGTCACCCCGGTCGGCAGGATCCTGCGCAGGTTCAGCATCGACGAGCTGCCCCAGTTCATCAACGTGATCAAAGGGGACATGAGCGTGGTCGGGCCGCGGCCCCCGCTGCGGCGGGAGGTCGAAAGCTACGACGGCGACGTGAAGCGGCGGCTGCTGGTGAAGCCGGGCGTGAGCGGACTGTGGCAGGTGAGCGGCCGCTCCGACCTGTCCTGGGAAGAATCGGTGCGGCTGGACCTGTCCTACGTCGACAACTGGTCCATGGCGGGCGATCTCATGATCATCGCCAAGACCGTCAAAGCCGTCTTGACGAGCCACGGCGCCTATTAAACTCGCCACCCATGAGTGAGCCGACGGCAGCCGCCGCGGTCGTGCCCTCGGTGCCGCTGGCCCGGATGGCCCACGCGTTCTCGGTCCAGTTGATCTGCCGCGCACTGGGGATGCTGGCCTCGGTGGTTTCGGTGGCGATGACCGCACGCTATCTGGGTCCCGGACGCTACGGCCAGCTCACCATCGCGGTGGCGTTCGTCGCCATGTGGACCAGCTTCGCCGATCTGGGCATCGCCACCGTGATCGTGCGACGGGTGACCTCCGGCCGCGGCGATTTGGAGCGCCTGGTGCGCATCAACAGCGGCCTGGCCCTGCTGTACTGCGTTCCGCTCGCGGCGCTGGCGGCAGGGTCGGGGTTGCTGATCTATCACGACACCGAGGTGCGGGTGATGCTGGTCGTGCTGTCGGGTGGACTGCTGCTGCAGACCATGACGACGCGATTCGAGCCGGTTTTCCTTGCCACCGTCCGGTTCTCGGCGGTGGCAATCTCCGACGTCACCGCCCGGGTGGGCACCCTGGCCATGGTCGCCTGCCTGGTCGCGGCGCACGCCAACGTGATCTGGTTCGCCGTCGCCCAGCTGATCCCGCCCGCCGTGCAGCTGCTGATCCAGGGCGCGGCCGCGATGCGGCACATCTCGGTGCGGCCGCTGTTCGCCCCGCGAGAGGCCGCCGATTTATTGCGGGAAAGCTTGCCGCTGATCGGTTTTCTGATCGTCGGGCTGCTGTACTGCCGTGCCGACGGCGTGATCCTGTCCCTGCTGAGCACCCACTCCGAGGTGGGCGTCTACGGCCTGGCCCTGACAATCGCGTTCAACACGATCGTGGTCTCGCTGATCTTCCACAAGTCGACGTTGTCGACGGCCACCGAGCTGTTCGCGCGGGACGTCGCCGCATTCGCCGGCTTCCTGCGCCGCAGCGTGGAATTGATGTCCTTCGTGGCGGTCCCGGTCGCCGTGGTCGGCGCGCTGCTCGCCGGGCCGCTGATCGGATTGTTCGGCAAGAGCGCGTTCATCGAGCGCGGCACGCCCACGCTGGCGTTGCTGTTCGTCGCGGCGGCCCTGCGGTTCGTCGGCGGCACGCTGGGCCAGGGCCTGGTGGCCTCGCATCACCAACGGGTGCTGCTGTGGTTGACGGTCGCGACCCTGGCGCTCAACGTCGGGCTCAACCTCGCCCTGGCGGGGCGGTACGGCGCCGTCGGCCCGGGCGTGGCGCTGGTGTGCACGGAGTTGTTCAACATGGCCGTCTCCACCTGGTGGCTGCGCCGCCACTGCGGCTACCGCACCCCGGTCGCGTTCGTGCTGCGGCTGCTGGTTCCCACCGGTGCGAGTGTCGTTGTGGCGCTGCTGCTTTCGGGCCACCATGTGATCCTGGTGCTGACCGCGGCGGCCGTGGCCTACCTGACCACCAGCGCAGTGTTCGGCCCCATCACCTGGTCGAGCCTGGCCTCGTTGCGGGCTTCGTTGCGTGAGAAGCAGCCGGCGGCATGACGTCGAAGGCAGACCGGGCATACCTGAAGCGCTCGGCCGGCGGTGCCATCGCGCTGCCGGCCGAGCGGCCGCTGGCGCTGTTGATCGTCACCGACGGCGACCGCGACCGCACCGATACGTGCCTGGCCAGCGTCGCCGAGCACCTGCCCGACCTGCCCGTGTACGCCTACGGCGCCGAGGTTGCGACGAAATACCTTGGGGTGCAATGGGTTTCGGGCCCGCTGGACGTCTCCCCTGCCGTCGCCTTCAACGTGCTGGCCGAGCACGCACCGCCTGGCGCCGACCTGTTGCTGCTACCCGCCGGCACCCGGCTGCTGGGGCCGCTGACTCGGACCCGGGAGCTGCTGCGCCGGCCCGGGGTGGCGGCCGTTTCGCCGATTGCTCCCGAGGCGAGCGCGCCCCGTCGCACGCCGGAGAACCTCGTGACGCGACGCCCGCCGTGCCTGGCGATCAACCGCGCCGCCTGGAACGCCCTCGGCGCCTTCGACGAAGAGTTCTTCGGTTACGGCGAGGCGGCCGACTGGCAGGCCCGGGCCCACGCGGCGGGCTGGCGTGTCCTGACGGTCGACGAACGCGGCGTCGAGCACACGGCGACCGGGCCGCAACGCCTCACCGACGCGGCGCACCGGCGCAATCGTGACCTGGCGCGCGCCAACGCCGCCCTCCTGCTCGAGCATCGGCGCGGCGTGCACCGCGCGGATGCGTACCTGGCCGGGGCCGCCGCGTGGGGGCGACTGCGGCGGCCGAACCGCCGGCGCACCGAGCTGCCGTCGGTCGTGATCACCACCAACCGCCTAGTCTACGGCGGAGCCGAGCGGCAAAAAGCGCTTCTGGCAACCGAATTGGACCGGCGCGGCTACCCGGTCACCATCGTCTGCATGCAGCGGTTCGGCCCGCTGATCGCCGAAATCCCGGACACGGTGCGGGTGATCCGCCAGCCGTGGTGGGCGCCGATCATCGACGTCGCCGACGGCCCGGCGGTGCTGATCTCCGGCGACACCAACACCGAGGTGGGGTTCGCCACGCTGTGGCGGGCCGCCGGCCGCGGCCGGCGCTGGATGGTCGCCCCGCATGTTCCGCCGGAGCCGGACCGGCCCATCTACTCGCGGCCGCTGACCGCCGCGATGCGCAGGGCGGACGGTTTCATCGTGCTGGCGCAACGGCATTGGGACATGCTGCTCGACCAGCATCGGCTGTGCGGGCGCCACTTCATCGCGCCCAACGGGGTGGTCGTCACCGGCGACCCAGCCCCGCGGCGGCGCGCCGACGGTGCGCCGCTGCACCTGGTCATGCTGTCGCGCATCGTCGAGCACAAGAACCCGCATCTGCTGATCGAGGCCTTGCACGGGCTAGCCGAAATGCCTTGGCGGCTCTCGATTTTCGGTGACGGTCCGGACCGGCAGCGGCTGGAGGCGGGCACGCCGGCGGCGCTGCGCGATCGGGTGCGCTGGCTTGGCTGGGCGGCCGGTCCCGGCCCGGCACTGGCCGACGCCGACCTGCTGTGTGTGCCCAGCCGCTCCGAAGCGTTCCCGCTGGTGATCGTGGAGGCGATGGCGCGCGGCGTGCCCGTTGCCGCGTCGGCGATCTGCGCCGTCCCGGAAATGCTGGATTTCGGGCGGGCCGGATTCCTCGTCGAGCCGGTGACCGCGTCCGGGTGGCGCGAATGTCTGGCCCGGATCATGGCCGACCCGGACGCGCTGCCGGCGGTGGGACGCCGCGGCCAGCAGCGCATGCGCAAGCACTACACGGTGCAGGCCATGGCCGATGCCTACCTGGACGCGATCGGAGCCGTGCTGTGAATTCCCCTCGGGTGCTGTGGCTTTCGCCGTGGACGCGGCCGGCGGTGCGGGTGCAGGCCGAGGCGTTGCAGCGGCACGGCGCCGAGGTCCTGCTGGTCACCTCCGATCAGCACCCGGAGTCCGACGCCGCGCGCGACTACGAGTTGGTGCTCGACCCGCGATTCCGCACGGCCGCCACCTGGCTGCCCACCCTGCGCGCCTGGCGCCGCGTCCGGCGGTTCCGGCCCGACGTGGTGCTCGCCGAGCTGGTCCGCGATCCGCGCTGGATCGCGCTGGCCGGGTGGGCCCCGCGCATCCAGGTGGTGCACGACGACCGGCCGCACGACCCCGACGAACTGACACCGGCCTACGAACGGGCCGTGTTCGACCGCTGGGGCGCACGATCGGCCGCCACCATCGCCTACAGCGACTATGTGGCGGCGGCCATCTCGGCGCGCCGCGACGTCGCCGGCACCCCGGTGCGCGTGGTGCCGCTGGCCAGCGACCTCGACCTGGACCGGGTTCCGCCGTTCGTCGGTCCCGAGGGGCGCCGGGATTTCGTCATGTTCGGCCGGCTCAACCCCTACAAGAACGTCGACGTCGTGCTCGCGGCCTGGCAACGGCATGTGGTCGGCGGCGGCTGGCGCGGCGACAACCTGGTGCTGATCGGCGACGGGCCGCTCGACGTGAAAACCCTGCCCAAACACACCCGCTGGCGCAACGGCAGCTTCCGCTACGCCGACGTGATCCCCACCCTGGCCGCCGCCAAGGGATCGATCGCCCATTACCGGCGGGCCTCACAAAGCGGTGTGCAATCGCTGTCCATGCAGCTGGGCGTTATGCCGATCGTGTCGACCGCCGGCGCGTTGCCCGAGTATCAACCGCCGGGCTGCGCCCCCATCGGCATCGACGACGTCGCCGGGCTCGCGGCCGCCTTCGACCTGCTGGCCGATCCGGTCACCGCCGCGCGGCACGGTGCCGAGGCCGCACGCCACTACAAGCGCCGGTGCGCGGTCGACCTTGTCGCGGAACGCATTTTGGACGTGGTCGCCGAGGTGCTGGCGCGGCGAGGATGACCGGATGCTCAGGCCAGCCCGCGCCAGAACGTCTCCAGCCAGCCGGTGAGTTCGCGGGCCCGGCCCAGCGCATCGGCGGGAGCCGACCGGGACCGGGTGGCCGCGATGGCCGCCGGGAGCTCGGTGGTCTCGCGCACCACCGTGGCCAGCCCGGCGGTGGCCAACTTCTCGGCGAACGGCAGCTGATGATCGTCGACGTGCTCGCCGCGCGACGAACGGCGCGGCACCATCACCGGATGCTTGCCCTGCTCGATGCACAGCAGCGTCGATCCGGCGCCGGCGTGGGTGACCGCGACCGAGGCGCGCCGGATCTGCTCGCAGACGTCGCCGAAGGACAAGAAGCGCTCGAACCGGGCGTGGCGCGGCTCGAACCGGCACGTCCCGAGCTGCACGAAGAACTCCTCGCCCACCGCGTCCGTGCGCGCCAGCTCGTCGACCGCGCGCGCCAACCGGTCGAACGGATGCACCTCCATGCCCATGATCACGAAGATCACACGATCCTCCCGTGGTATTCGGCGGCCGGGATCCTCTCGGCCAGCTCGGGCCACTGCACCAGGAGGTGGGAGGCGAACGGCTTGACCATCCGCGCGGTCAGCGACAGCTCGGTGATGCGGGTGACGGACTCGACGAACACGGCGGGGATCCGCAGCAGCCAGGCCAGCCAGATAAAGGGCGCCGCCACACCGGAACCGGTGGTCAGGATCATGGCCGGCCGGTGGCGGGTCAACAGCCGCAGCGCGAGCACCAGGTTGCGCAGCAGGTTGGGAACGCTACGGACGGTCGGGTGCGCCGCCCAGTAGACCTCCGGCTCGTCGCGCAACAGATAACGGGCGTCGGCGGTCGCGAAACTCACCCAGAACCGATCCTTATCCTGCCAGAACTCCCGCAGGCAGAACATCTCGTAGATGTGCCCGCCCGACGAGGCGATCAGCAGCAGCCGGCCCATGTCTCCCCTCACCTGAGGCGCTCGCGCCGGCCCGCCGGCCGCGCCGCGACGATCCGATGCCACCGCGCGGCCGGCGGGGCCGAGATCGCCTTGAAAAGACTAACTCCCGCGCCCGCCCACGTTCGGGGATTACCGACGACGAAGAGATCGACCGGATTTCGCGTTGACGATCCGCCCACGGTGCTAACGTCCACGGTGTTGGCGGGCCGTACCCGTTGCCGATGCGGCAGTGGAAGCGAGTGAAGGCGCGGAGCATGATTCGAACGGCCGTGGTCGGCCTGGGAAAAATGGGTCTTTCGCACCTGGCGATCCTGCGCACCCACCCGGACCTCGACGTGGTCGGGGTGTGTGACTCCGCGGGCTATCTGCGCGACATCCTCGGCAAATACACGGGTCTGGACTGCTACGACGACCTCGACCGGATGCTGACGCACACGCGGGCCCAGGCGGTTGTCGTGGCCGTGCCCTCGCGGCTGCACGCACCGATGGTCGAAAAGGCCCTTGCCCGAGGGTTACACGTCTTCTGCGAGAAACCGTTCGTGCTCGATGTCCGCGACGGCGAGCGCCTGGTGACGTTGGCGGAGACCAATCGGCTCGTCACCCAGGTCGGCTACCACTGCCGCTTCATCGGCGCCTTCCGGGAGGCGGCACGCATCGTCGCGTCCGGCGGGCTCGGGCAGGTGCACCACGTACGCGCCGAGGCTTATGGGCCCGTCGTGCTACGCCCGAAAGGCAGCACCTGGCGCGGCGTGAAGGAGGAAGGCGGCGGTGCCCTCTACGACTATGCCTGCCACGCCATCGATTTGATGAACTTCATCGCCGGTGTGCCGCATTCGGTCGACGGGGTGGTGCGGCACAGCGTCTTCTCCCGCGACGTCGACGACGAGGTCTACTGCACGCTGCGCTACGACAACGGCGCCAGCGGCCAGTTGTGCGTCAACTGGAGCGACGAGAGCTTCCGTAAGATGTCGACGAAAATCTCGGTGTGGGGGACCAACGGCCGCCTCGTCGCCGATCGCCAGGAGTGCCAGATCTACCTTCGCGAAACGCACCCCGGGCTCCCCGAGTTGGGGCCGGGCTGGACGATCCGCTACACCACCGAGCTCACCGACGAGGTCTGGTATTACCTTCGGGGCGAAGAGTATTCGGCGCAGATCGACTATTTCGCCCAGAGCGTCAAGAACAACCGCCGCGACGGCGAGAACACGTTCCGCTCCGCGCTCGACGTCGACCGTGTCGTTGCGATGATCACCGGCGCCGCCCTGGCCGGGCGCCCCGTGTCGCCGGCCCTCCCCGCGGTCAACGGGTCGCCGCGCGGCGCGTTTCGGCGCGAGATCGCCGCGCGCATCAAGAAACTCGCGGCCATGAGGGCGTCGTGAGCATGGACCGGGTGCTGTTCGGCGACAACCAGTTCTTCGGGGTCAACCACATGTCCGAGGAGAAGGCGCGCGCCCAGGCGATCCGGTTCCAGCACCTCGGGCCGGTGCTGGACACGCTCGACGCCGCCTACCGGGAAGGCATCCGCACCTTCGTCTGCACCACCCACGACCGGGTCGGCGAGATCTGCGATCACTTCCGCGCCAACCGTTCCCGCTACCCCGATTACGTCTTCTACCCGTGCATGCCGTATGCGCACAAGTACGCCAACGCCGTGACCGAGTTCGGCATGCTCGACGCGCTGCGCCGGTTCCTGCCCGACGACGGGGCGGTCCGGTCGATGTTCAAGGGCGGTGTCGCCCTCGCTGGCAAGGACATCGAGCCGATCATGCAGCTGTTGGTGGACGCCGAGATGAAGATGTTCGCCGGGTTGTCCACGCCGGTCATCTTCATCCAGAACGTGGTCACCGACTTGCTGCTCGGGCTCGGCATGCACGACGCGTTCCGCTTCTTCTCCGACCACGTCCGGCTCAAGTACGGCGCCGAGCCGGGATTCATCACGATGAACCTGCCGCGGCTGCTCGACGCCCTGGACGGGCAAGGGATCGAAAACCCGATCGTGTGCGCCAATTTCAACAAGATCGGCTTCCGGATGTGCGGCGGAATCGAGCTGTACGAGAAGACGATCCGCGAGCGCCGCTGCCGGCTGATCGCGATGTCCGTGCTGGCGTCCGGCGCGATCGAGCCGCGTGCGGCCATCGAGTACGTCTGCCGCCAGCCGCAGATCCAGTCGATCGTGTTCGGCGCGTCCAGCGGGGCGAACATCCGGCAGACGAAGTCGCTGATCGACGAGTTCTGGCCGGTGCCGGCCCGATCGACGAATTGACCGCCCCTTAGCCCGGGTGGGCGCGCGAGGCCGCGAGATGTTCGGCCAGGCGGACGCCGAGCGCGATCCCGAGCAGCGTGGGGTTGGCCTGGCTGGACGTCGGCAGCACCGAGGTGGCGGCGACGTAGAGCCCACGCACCCCGTGCACCTGCAGCTGGGGATCCACCACACCGTCTTTCGGCGACGCCGACATCCGGGTGGTTCCGGCCTGGTGGAAACCGGCCCGCCGCCGCATGTAGCCGCGCACCGAGGACTCGACGTCGTCGGTCAACCACTCCACCCGTCCCGCACCGTGGCGGCGCAGGTGTTCGTCGATTACACCGATCGCCGTGCGCACGCTGGCGTAGTCGGCGTCGGAGAAATGCATGCGGGTGCGAATCCGCTTCATGCCCAAGCTATCTCGTTCGTCGGACAGCTCGACCCGGCTCTCCCAGTGCGGAAGATGCTCGCCGTGGTACTGCAGCAGGTACCGGTTGTCGGCGCTGCGCACGAAGAAGCCCGGCGCCTTCCTGCCCCGCCGGACGAACCGGGCGTAGCAGAACGCGACCGCGAACCCGATCGAGCCGGGCAGATCCGCCGCAATGTTGCGCAGATGCGCCAGTATCCGCGGCGGGCCGTCCGTCTTGGTGTGCGCCTCGCGGATCGCCGCCGCCAGCAAGAACCGGCCGAGCGGGGAGATCAGCGTCAGATACACCCCGGACAGGATGCCGCTGCCATGACTCGGGTCGCTGATCGGGGGATTCACCAACCATATTGCGGCATTGGACATTCCGGCTTCGCGCAGCAGGCCCGGGTCGAAGGTGAAGCGGCGCCGCACATACACGCCGTCGCCGTCGCGTTCGTATCCGTGGATCACCCGGTCGGTGCTGAATTGCACCCGCGCGACCCGTCCTTCGACGTGGGCCATGTACCAGCGGCCCAGGTGTCCGCCCGCGTTGCCCAGCCCGCCGGGGTGATGACGGTCGGAGGCCAGCAGCAGCCGGGTGGCCTCCAAACCGCCGGTCGCGATGACGTAGTCGGTGGCGACCACCTTGCCCTGGGCGCCGGGCAACGTCTTGACCACCAGGTGATCGACGCGGCCGCCGGCCGGCTCGGTCACGATCTCGGTGCAGGTGAGTCCGGTCCACAGCGTCAGTCCGGCGGTGCGCCGCAACGCTTTTCGATAACGCCGGCCGAACCGGGTGGGCAGCGCCCAGCGCTCCAGGTCGGTGCTGCGGACGGCGCCGTCGGGCAGCCCGGCGACCAGGTCCCGGTGCGCGAGTTCGGGGATGTCGCGGGCGTTGAACACCGCCCGGCCGCAGGCCGCCCAGTCGCAGGCCCGCTGCAGGTACGGCTCGACGTCGTCGTATCCGATCGGCCACGGCGCCTGTTCGGTGATAAGCCGGTGCTCGAAGTCGATGCGGTCGAACTTGACGCAGCGCCCACCCCACAGCGCCGAGGTTCCTCCCACCTGCCGGCGCACCGTCAGCCCGCTGCGCGAATGGAAATAGTCGTCGTGCCGCGAATCGAATTCGGCCAGTTGCTGCGCCGCGCGGTCCGGGCGCTGCGCACCGCTTTCGATCAGCACCACCTGCACACCCGAGGCGGCGAGTTCCAGCGCGGTCACGATGCCGATCGGGCCGGACCCGACGACCGCCACGTCGGTGGTGATGGTCATGCCGGGGGTGAAGTCCCGCGCGCCGCGGATCATCCGGCCCGCCCCCCGCGGAATTCGGTGACCAGGGCGAGGAACCGCGCGACGGTCTCGGCGTCCGGGGCGGCGACGGCGGCCGCCGCCTCGGCCACCCGCGGCGGCCGCGTGGTGCTGTAAATGATTGCGGGGCAACCGGTTGCGGTGGCCGACGCGGCGAGGATCAGCCGGGCGAGCACACCGGGTGCCAGCGGGTCGAGCTGCAGGGCCCGGCGCCAACGGCCCGCCAGCTCGGGGTCGGCCCGCAGGGACGCGGACAGGGCGGCGTGCGGCCGGCGCAGCACCGCGAACGCGAGATCGGCCGCGCGCGGGGCGGGGTTGAGCAGGTCGCTGCGCAGCTGGCTGACCCCGTGCGGGGCGAATGCGCGGGCGAAGTCGACCTCGAGCCCCTCGTCCTGGGAAACCCCCCAGGCGCGGATTTTGCCCTGCCCGCGGGCGCGCTCGAAGAATTCGCACAGTTGCGCGGCGGCGACCGCGTCCTGGGGCCGGGGGGCATGGACGAAGAGAATGTCGACGTAATCGACCCCGAGGGCCGTCAGACTGCGCTCCAGGCTGCGCGCCGCGCCGGCGGCGTCGTACACCCGGGCGGTCGCCGGGGGTTCCTGCTGCCGCTTGACGATGCGGCGCAGCGTGGGCGCCTTTTTCAGCAGTGCGCGCGCCGGCGCCTGGAAGCGGCCGAGCCGGCGGGCCGCGCCGCCGACGTCGATGCCGAACTTGGTGGCGATGGTGACGCTGTCCCGGTCGACGGTGCGCAGGAATGTCCCGAGCTCCGCCTCCGCCCGCCCCAGCCCGTACATGCGTGCGGTGTCGAAATGGGTGATGCCGCTGTCGAGCGCGGCGCCGAGCACCGCCATCCGGTCCTTGCGCGACGGCGACTGCATCAGCGCGCCGCACCCGAAACCCATTGCGCTGACCGTCAATTGCCCTCCGGCGAGCTCAACCCGCCGCAATGTCGCAGCCCTGGTAGATGCGGCGCAGCTCGGCGTCGATGACGCGCGGGCTGCGGGTGGCCGCGATGTGTTGTTGACCGCGTAACCCGTCCCGCTGCGCCAGCTCCGGGTCGCGCAGGTACCGGCCGATCGCGTCGGCCAGCGCGGGCACGTCGTCGACCGGGACCAGCATGCCCGGGTCGGGGGCGATCTGCGCGGTCCCGCCGACCGGAGTCGCCACGAACGGCCGCGCGCCGGCCAGCGCCTCGGTCAGGATCATCGGCATTCCCTCGGCGAACGACGGCAGCGCCACCACCCGGACCGAGCGGAGCAGCGCACGGACCCGGTCGGGAGGAATCGGGCCCTCGACGGTCAGCCGCTCGGTGGCCGGCGGGACGTAGTCGTCGATGGGACCGATTATCCGGCAACGGCCTTCGATGCCCTCGGCGAGAAGCAGCTTCCAGGCCGCGACCAGCCGGTCCACCCCTTTGCGGCGCCCCACGGTGCCGGCGAACAGCACCACGGGCGGCGTCGAGCCGGCCCCGGGCGCCTCCTCGTCGACCACGATCGGGTTGGGCACCACGGCGGTGCGCACCGTGGGCGCCACCTCCAGCAGGGCGGCGCGCGCCTGCTCCGACAGCAGGATCACCTTGTCCGCATGCCGCAACGTGGCGGCCACGAAGCGGGGGCGGCTCCGGGCGAACTCGGGAAAGTCGGAGCCGTGCAGGGTGACGATCACCCGAAACCCTTTGGCGCTGGCCAATCTGATCAACGGTCCTTCGCGCAGCCAGGCGCCGCCGTTGGAGACGTGGAAGTGCACGATGGAGCCGGCCGCTGACCGGGCCAGTGCGGTCCCCGCCCGCGCGGTGAGCCACAGGTTCTTGACCTGGTTGGGGCCGTTCCACGTCGACAGCACGCGAATCCGGTCGGCGCCGATGTTGTTGTCATGGATGACCCGGATGACGGACTGGGTGCCGCCGATGCTGTACCTGTCGGGCCCTACGTGTGTCACCGCGATCATCGTGGCCGACCCCGACTAGCTGGAAGTGCCCACGCCGACAGGGGAATTGGAGGTGGGACCGGGCGGCGCGCAGCGGTCGTCGAGCTGCCTCTCCCGTCGGCGCAGGCCGGCGTAGCCCATCGCCGCTCCCAGCGCCATGCCCAATCCCAGGGCGTCCATCGGCATCTCCGGCAACGGCCACACCGCGGAGATCGCCAGCAGGCCCGCGGCCACCGCCGCCGCGATCTTGGCCGGCCCGGACGTACACCGCAGCGCCAGGATCACCGGCGTGAGCGCGAACAACACGAACGCGGCCATGCCCACCGCCCCGGCCTTGGCCAACCACCACAGGTAGAAGTTGTGCGAATACGCCGGATAGAGGTATCGGTGGAATTCGTCGTCCCCGGTCGGCGGCTGGTACACGTAGCCCAGGCCGTGGCCGAAAAGCGGTGCGCTGGCGATGGTTTCCTTGAGAAGGTTGATCTCGCGCAGTCGTTCCAGCGCCGAATCGTCCACCGCGAGCGCGCTGGACGTCACCCCGCCCAGCACCCGCTGGTTGAATGCGACGTACTGGTCGGCGAGCCACGCCCCGGTCTTCGACCGCTGCAGCAAAAACAGCGACCCGGGCACCGTCACCGCGACCAGGGTCGCGCCGACCGTCGCGGCCACGATCGTCCGCCGCACCGCCGCCCAGCTCAGGCTGCCCAGCAGGGCGACCGCGGCCGCCACTCCCATGGAGATCAGCGTGTTACGGGAGAAGGACAGCAGCGAAATGCTCAGTGCCGGTGGGCCTAACGCCAGATACAGCCTGGGCCGCACCCGGCCGACGATGGGCGCGGCGACGAGTGCGCTCAGCACCGCGGTGGCCGGCGTCTGGGTGGACAGGATGATGCGCATCGCCTGGCCGGCGCCCGTGGTGCCCTCCAGGCTCTCCGCCCGGCCCGCCAAGCGGATGGAGTACAACGAACTCACGATCGCCATGCCCGCCGAAAACCACAGAATCGCGATCATCACCCGGATCGACCAGGTGACGTGACCGCTGTAGACGACGAACAACGCGAGCACGAAACCGAGGGCCATTTCCAGCATGGTGGTCGACTCGCGGGTCACCACCAGCGCGGAATTTCCGACCAGGAACCCGGTGACGGTGGAACACACCGCGGTGACGGCCAGGATCCCGGGCAGCAGGAAATCGGAGGACCGCGGTTTGGCGGCCGGGATCAGATAGCAGATCGCCAGGAAGGCGGCCAGGTGGTAGGCGTAAATGGTCAGCGGGCCAAAGACTTTGCCGACGTGCAACCCTTCGGGCAGGGCCGCGAACGCCCCGAACAGCGTAACCCCAACCATCCCTTCGGGTTTCACCCAATACACCACCACGCAGAACAACGCGGCGGTCAGCAGCACCCCCTCGGTGGTCCGGCGCACCGACAGCACCCCGAACACGAAGCACCCGAACACGAACATCGCCAGCAGGGCGCCGTCCACTGCCAGGCGGTGCCGAGCCCGCAGGTACGGAATCGGAATCACGCCGGCCTGCTGACCTTCGACCGGTAGGCGCGGTCGGCGGCCCGGATGTGCAGCGACTGGCGGGCATCGGTCAGCACGGTGCCGACCACGTGTGCCCCGGCCGCACGCAGCGCGGTCAACGCGTCCTGCAGTTCGTCGGCGGTGGTGCGCTTGGCCCGGACCACCAGCACCGTGGCCGGGACGGCGCCGGACAGCAGGCCGGTGTCGGCGGTGGCCAGCACCGGCGGCCCGTCGATCACGATCCGGTCGAAGCGCGAGGACAATTCCTGCACCACCCGGTCGACCACTTCCGGCAAATACGCACTGGGAGGCAGACTTTCGCGGCGAGCCGACCGCGACGCCAAGATGAACAGTCGCGAAATCGGCGTCGGCTTCACGACTTCGGCCGCGGCGGCGGGGTTGGCCAGCGCGCTGGCGAGTCCCTCCCCCGATTCGACGCGCAGCAATCCGGCGATCACGTGCCGGCGGCTGTCGCCCTCGACGAGCAGTGCGTCCTCGCCCATCTCGGCAAGCGCGAGCGCCAGGTTCATCGCGGTGGTCGTCGTGCCTTCGCCGCCGAACGGCCCGGTCACCAGCACCTGGCGGGCGTCGGGGCCCATCGCCCTGAGCAGCCGGGTGCGCATGCCGCGCACCGCGTCGTCGAATGCGGTGTCGGTGCCGAACCGCGGTGTCCCGCCCCGCCGTCCGGGCAGCTCGGCCAAAGTGGGCAGGCCCGAAAGCTCTTCCAGCTTCGCGCGGGTGCGCACGGTGCGATCGCCGGCCTCGCGGGTCAACGCCACCGCGATGGCCAGCAGCAGACCGGCGATGAACCCGATCACCATGTTCCTCAGCGGCACCGGCGAAACCGGGACGTTCGGCACCCGGGGCGGCTCCACCATGGTGGCCCGCGCGAGCGGCCACGGCTTGCCCGTCGGCCCCACCGCCGCCGGCGCTTCCGGCGGCTGGCCCGGCGGCGGCGTCGTTTCGGCCACCTCGGGTCGTGGCCCCGCGGTCGCCTGCGCGCCCACCGTGTTCGGGCCGGTGTTCGGGGCGATCGTCGGCAGCAGCGCGCTGAACTGATTCGCCATGGCGCCCGCCAGCGCGGCGGCGCGCGCCGGGTCGGTGTCCTTGACGCTGATGGTGAACATCACCGACTTCGGGGTGTATTTCACTTGGGTCTGGCTCAGCAGATCGTCGGCGCTCATCGGAAGCTGGAGCTGACGGATGGCCCGCTCGGCCACGATGTGCCCGCCGGCGATCTGGGCGTAGGACGACAGCCGTTCCTGTGCCGTTTCCGTGCCGCTGTACACCTCGTTGAGGTCGGTGGCACCGGAGAACGAGATGAGGACCGTGGCCGACGACTGGTAGTGCTTGGTCTGCAGTGCCGTGACGAACGCGGCGCCGACGGTACACGCCAGCAGGGCGGTCAGGGCGAGTTTCCAGTGCGCGCCGAGAATCCGGACGAAGGTACGGAAATCCATCGGCTAATAACCTTTCTAAAAGCCTTCAGCGCGAAGCGAAGTCTTCGGCTTTCCGGTAGCGGCCGCGCTGCTCCTGCAGATTATGCAGCATCGTCAGGCGGGGTTTGGCGGAATCGGAAGTCCCGCTGCGCGGGTTCACCACGGCTCCGGCGGCGTGTTCGGCCAGGTGGTGCGCCGCCGGGATCAGGCGGTGGAGGCTTCGCGCGCCAGGTTCAGCGCGGCGAGCGGATAGCATCCGTTGCCGTCGCGTCCGTCGCGCGCCAGCCGCATTGGCGGGTAGTTCACCACGTGCTCGGCGCCCGGCTTGTGCTGTTGCCAACCGACCGCCGCGCACAACGTGTAGTGCCCCGGCGACACGCCCGCCAGGTCGATGTGAACGGTCTCGACAGACGACACCGGGGCGGGTTCCTTGCCCGCGCCGTCCGGTCCCGGCACCAGCGTTTTCAGCGTCACCCGCGCGGGCAGCGTGCGCACCACCGCCCCCGAGAAGTCGACCAGCCGGTAGCCGGGGACCCAGTTCTCGGTGGCGGCCGCGGAACCGTAATTGGTCCACGTGACGTCCAACGTCGCCTTGCCGTCGGCCAACGATTGCGATCCCTGCCGCGCCTCGGCCGAATACCGGTAGCCGGCCACGACGTTGGCCTGCGCCCACAGCAGGTACAGCGCCGGGTCCATCGGGGTGCTCGCATCCACCGCCGGGAAGTTGAAGCTCGACGTCATCGACACGTGGTACTTCATGACGTCGCGCAGGCCCTTTTCGTAGTAGGACCGCGGATCGGTCCCGGCCGGCAGCTGGCACCATTCGGTGATCACCGGTGCCGCGGCCATCCGGTCGCGCAGCGCGCCGACCAGCGGGTCTTTGGTCTGCACGTAGTGCGAGCCGTCCCTTTCCGCCCAGGCCGGCAGTGGGTCCTGCACGCCCAGGCAGTCGGCGCGGATGCCGACCGGGGCGGACAGCCGCTTGGTGACGTCGTCGGCGATCAACTGGCGCACGATCTCCGGGTTGAGCGCCGTCGTCACCAATTGCGTGTGGGGAAAAGCCTTTACGGTCGCCTCGACCAGCTGGCGAATGGAACCGGCGGTGATGTTCTGGTCCCGGAACTGGCTGAAATACCCCAGTTTCGCCACACTTTCGTCGGGCGCCGGACCCGGCGCGCCCAACGAGTCACGCAGATACGAGATGTGGTTCTCGCTGAAATCGCCGTAGCCGGAGAACTCGAACACGCTGAGCCGCTCGTCGCCGTCGTACCGGCGCCCCAACGCGGCCAACAGCTGCCCGAAGGCGTTGAGGTAGTTCTGGTCGTTCCAGTTCGGCACGACCTGCGTCACCCCGGGTGACCACCAATACCGTTGCGGACCGGTGTAATTGGTGGCCGCCGGGCGCATCCAGTCGGGCATCGCGATGTTGGTGTTGTTCGGATAGACGGTGTCGCAACAGGAGTTGTAGGCGACCACCCGCAGGGTCAACCGCATGTTGCGGCTGGCCAGCTTCGCCAGCGCGTCGTCGATCACGCTGAAATCGAATTTGCGGTCGTCGGGAGCGTCGGGCGGCAGGCTGCTCGGATCGGTGGGCTGCAGCTGCCGCCACGGAACACGCAAACTGGCGTCCTGCGATGCCGGCCAGGCCGGGTAGCGACGCTGCGCCGGATTGCCTTGCGGGAAAAGCGGTTGCAACAGATCTTCGTACTGGCCGCGCAGCGGGTTCGGAACGTCCTGCACCGACAACGGGATGGCCGGGCTGGCGATCAGCGAAAGCGGACCGAGATCGCCGCGCTGACCGCACCCGTCGAGCAGCAGCGCCAGGCACACCCCGACGACCAGAACGATCTTCCTCGTTCTCGCCGCCGCCGTGGCGCGGGCTGATCCGCGCCCGGCGGCGACGGCTCGCCGTGGTTGCGGAACGGCATCGGCGGGCATTGCTCGCCGAAACGCCGTCTCCATCATGGGGCTGCAACCTCTCTGGCGGCTCGCGGCCGGCGGCCGTCGCGGGTATTCATGCGTGGGATACCAAGGGTGACAACAGGGTAGCGCCCGCGCCCGCGGCGCATGCCCGATTCCGCCCGGCTCCCCGAAAGCTCGTCGTCGGCGCCCCGCCACCGCCGGGCGTCATTTAAGCTGGTGCTCCCCGGGAATCGGACAGGAGATCACCGCAGATGGCGCTGGCACGCTCGGCCAAACGGTGGCTCGCGCCCGCGGCGAAGAGGCTCGCGCCGCGCCGGTTCTGGCGGCGCAAATTTCGCATTCTGGACCGGCTCGGCCGGTCCCGCCCGGACGTGCAGCTGGTGGCGTCGTTGTGCGACCCGCATCGGGTTTCGCTGGACATCGGTGCCGACCTCGGCGAGTTCACGATCGCGATGGCGGCGTCGTCACGCTCGGTGATCGCGTTCGAGCCCCGCCCGGCCCAGGCTCGCGATCTGGCGGCGATGTTCGACGCGGTCGGGGCCGCGGTCCGGGTCGAGGCCGTGGCGCTGTCGGATGAACCCGGAACGATCGCCATGCGGGTGGTCGAGTCGGAGCCGGGCCGCAGCACCATCGACACCGACAACAGCCTGGGCGATTTGACCGGGGACCAGATCCGCGTCATCGACGTGCCGGTCAAGCGGCTGGACGACCTGAATCTCGACGACGTCGGCCTGGTCAAGATCGACGTCGAGGGCCACGAGCTGGCGGTATTGCGCGGCGCCGCAGAGACGCTCGCGCGCAACCGGCCGGCGATCGTGGTGGAAGCCGAGGAGCGCCACCACCGCGGCGCCGTCGCCGGGATCACCCGACTGCTGACCGGTCTCGGCTACTCGGGCTACTTCGAGCTGGACGGCGCGCGGCGGCCGATCGCGGAGTTCGACCCGGCGGTGCACCAGGACCCGGCCAACGCCGGCAGCCGGCAGGACGGCTGGACCGGCCGGGGCCCGTACGTGAACAACTTCGTCTTCCTGCCGGACGAACGCTGAGCGGGTCGAGGGGCTAGATCGAGCCCATCGACGACGCCTCGCGGTCGGCGAGAAACGGCATCGGCATCCAGCGCGCGGACAGCAGCGCTTCCATCGCCTCGCCGGGGATCGGGCGCGACAGCAGAAAACCCTGCGCCCGGTGACAGCCGTGCTGCATCAAAGTCAATGCGGCAGCCGGTGTTTCGACGCCCTCGGCGACCACTTCCAGGCCGAACGCCTCGGCCAGCCCGATGATGGCCCGCACGATCGCCAGGTCCCCGGCGTCGGTGCCCACCTCCCGGACGAACCCGGCGTCGATCTTGAGCATGTCGACGGGAAGCGACTTCAGGTGGGACAGCACGGCGTAGCCGGTGCCGAAGTCGTCGATGGCGATCTGCACACCGACTTCCTTGAGCTCCGACAACGTCTTTCGGGTGGTCTCGGTGTCGTGCACCACCGCGCGCTCGGTGATCTCCAGGCACACCGAGCCCGCGTCGATGCCGAACTCGCCGATCGTGTCGGCGACGGTTTCCACGAAGCCCCGGCTGATCAGCTGGATGGGCGAGACGTTGATGCGCAACATCGCGCCGTGGCCCACGCCGTTGGCCCGCCACCGGCTGAAATCGGCGCAGGCGCTGCGCATCACCCACCCGCCCAGTTCGGCGCCCAGGTTGGTCGATTCGGCGACCCCGATGAACGAGTCCGGCAGCAGCAGCCCCCAGATCGGGTGCCGCCAGCGCACCAGCGCCTCGGCCCCCACGACGGCGCCGGTCCACAGGTCGACCTCGGGCAGGTAGTGCAGCAGCAGGCCCTCGCTTTCGATGTCGCCCTGCAGGTGCAGCTCGATGTCGTTGCGGAAGGCCCGCTTCAGCGACATGTCATCGGTGGACACCGCGGTCTGGTTGCCGCCGGCGCGCTTGGCGGTCAGCACCGCCTCGTCGGCCCGCCGCAGCAGGTCGGTGCAGTTGTCCGCCCCGGGTGTGCCCACCGCCAGGCCGATGCTGACGGTCCGGCTGATCACGTGCCCACCGATGGTCAGCCGGTCGCACAGCAGCGTCGACAGCCGGCGGGCGAACGCCTCGGCGGCCTCGGACGCCATCGGCTGGTGCGGGATGACCACGAACTCGTCGCCGCCCAGCCGGGCGATCATGCTCTGCTCACCCGCGCATTCCTCGATGCGCTGCGCGAACACCCGGATGAACCAGTCTCCCGCGGTGTGGCCGAGGTAGTCGTTGATCGGCTTCAGCCGGTCCAGGTCGAGATAGAACACCGCCACCGGCCCGGGGTTTCCGGCCGCCAGCCGTTCCGTCAGATGCGCGACCAGTGCCCGCCGGTTGTACACACCGGTCAGGTCGTCGTGCTCGGCGAGGTAGCGAAGCCGTTCCTCGGCGGCGATGCGGGCCTGCAGCTGCGCGAACAGCGCGGCGACCGCCTCGAGGGTGTTGATCTCCTCCGGCTTCCACCTGCGGGCGCCGAACTTGACGAAGCCGAGCACACCGGTGGTGGCGTCGCCGGACACCAGCGGTGCGGCGGCCACCGAGGGCGCGCCGGCTGCCTTGTCGCGCTGCAGCCAGCGGCGCAGCCAACCGTCGGCCCGGTCCGGGCTGCTCACCACCGGCCGGCGCTGCCGCTCGCATTGGGCCAGCACCGATTCGACGTCCTCGGATCGCAGCGCGGCCATCGGGCCCGCGGCATCGGTTCGCCGCGGCCACTCGGCCACCGGCACCGGGCCCGCGGCGTCGTGGTGGTGCAGGAAGCTGGCGTCCACATCGAACTGCTCGACGAGCTGCGCGAGCACCGTTTCGCTGACCGAGCGTGCCGTGGACGCCGTGGCCTCCATCAGCGCGGTGGCGACGGAGGTGACCACCAGGTCCAGGCTGCGTGGCACGGAGTCCTCCGATACGGGCGCACATTCCGTCTGGGTGCCGACCCCACGTCACGGGGCCGAAATACGTGCGGAAACGGTATCACGCACCGGCCCGGCGATCGGGATTCTGCGGAAAGAGCCGCGACGGTCAGTGACCGCTTGCCGAGCCCGCGTCGCTCGGGATGTCAAGTGTGGCAATCGGATACAGGCCGGCACCGTCGCGGCCGTCGCGGGCCAGTGCCATGGGGGCGTAGTTGACGACGTGCGAGGCGTCCGGCTTGTGTTGCTGCCAGTCCACCGTGGCGCGCAGCGTGTAGTGGCCGGGCGCCAGGCCGGTCACGTCGACGTGCACCGATTCGGTGGCCGATTCCGGGACCGGTTCCTCGCGTGACGTGCTGGATTCGTCGTGCACCAGCGTCTTGAGGTTGACCGTCGCGGGCAGGCTGCGAACGATCGCCCCGGAGAAGTCCACCAGCTTGTAGCCGGCCACCCAGTGCTCGGTGGCCGCCGCCGCGCCGTAGTTGGTCCACACCACCGAGATGCTGGCCACCTTGCCCTGGATCGACTGCGATCCGGGCTTGGCCTCCACCGAGTACCGGTAACCGGCCGACGTATTGGCCTGCCCCCACAGCAGATACAGCTCAGGGTCCATCGCCGACGTCGCATCCCGGTCCGGGAAGTCGGCGCTCGACGTCATCGAGACGTGGTAGCGGATGACGTCGTGCAGCCCCTTCTCGTAGTACGACCGGGAGTCGGCGCCCTTGGGCGGCCGGCACCACTGACTGATCACCAGTCCCGAACCGAGCCGCTGCTTGATGGCCGCGACGACGGCGTCATTGGACCGGACGTAGTGAGAGTCGTTGGCCTCGGCCCATTCCGGCAACGGCGACTGCACCCCGAGGCAATCCGCGCGGATCCCGACCGGCGCGGACAGTTTCTTGGTGACGTCGTCGGCGAGCAGTTGGCGCACGATCTCCGGATTCTGCGGCGCCACCACCAACTGGGTGTGCGGGAAGGCGTTGGTGTTGGCCGCGACCAGCTGCGCGATGGAGGCCTTGGTGATGCTCTGGTCGCGGAATTGGCTGTAATAACCCAGCTTTGCCACGCTGTCGTCCGGAGCGGGGCCCGGCGCGCCCAGCGAATCGCGCGGATAGCCGAGCTGGTTCTCACCGAAGTCGCCGTAGCCGGAGAACTCGAACACGCTCAACCGCTCGTCGCCGTCGTACCGGCGGCCCAGCGCGGCCAGCAGCGCGGTGACGCCGTTGAGGTAGTCGGGGTCGTTGAAGTTCGGCACCACCTGGGTGACGCCGGGGGCCGGGTTCGGCGGCGGATAACTCGTCGACGACGGGCGCAGCCAGTCCGGAATCGCGATGGCGGTGTTGTCCGGATAGGTGTCGTTGCAACAGGACCGGTAGGTGTACACGCCCAGGGTCAGGCGCATGTTGCGGGCGCCCAGCTTGGCCAGCGCGTCGTCGATCGCGGAGAAGTCGAACTTGCGGTCGTCGGGCGCGTCGGGCGGCAGCGTGCGCGGGTCGACGGGCTGCAGCTGCCGCCAGGAGACCCGCAGGCTGGCGTCGTAGGAGGCGGGCCACGGAGAGTACCGTTGCTGCGCCGAATTACCTTGCGGGAAAAGCGGATTCAGCATCTGCTCGTACTGGCCGCGCAGCGGGTTGGGGATCTCCTGCGCGGTGGGCGGGATGGCCGGGCTGACCATGGCCGACAGCGGCCCCGGATCGGGCTTGCCGCCGCATCCGCTCAGCACCGCCGCGATGCCGATGACAGCGGCCAGCGCTCGTTTCCCCGATGAGCACACCATCGTCAACGCGTCAGATCGCACCCGGGGACAACCGCCGACCACCCGCCGCGACCGGTCGGCGCGCCGGGTCCACTCGAAGAAATGGTCGTCGTCACGGTTTGCTTCTCCCAATACACACCGATGCGCGGGCAAGTGGCCCCGGATTTCGGGGTTTCTCTGGTGCGTGTCTTCCGCTCGGGGCGGGCCACGAATTGGCGTAGCGCAGCGTATCACGCACGTTCGGCCGCGGTGTCGCCGCAGCTCAGCGGGGCCGGCCGGGCCCGCGGCAGTGAGGCCGGTCACAATTGCGGGCGAACCTGTCACGCGGAAGCGGGCTGCGGTGTCTCAAGGGCACACGTCCTCACGAACAGGAGACAGCCATGACCGAGGTGACCCGCAGCAAACCACATGTCGTCGTTGTCGGCGGCGGATACGCCGGCACGCTGGCCGCCAACCATCTGCGTCAGCGCCCGGACATCGACATCACGCTGGTGAACCCGCGGCCGGTCTTCGTGGAGCGCATCCGGTTGCACCAGCTGGTGGCGGACACCGGCACGGCGACCGCCGATTACGCCACGCTGCTCGGGGAGGGCATCGAGCTGATCGTCGACACGGTCGACCACATCGACACCACCGCCCGCCGGGCCGTGCTGACCTCCGGCGCCGGGCTGGACTACGACTACCTGATCTACGCCGTCGGCAGCACCGGCGCGGTGGCCGAGGTGCCGGGCTGCGCGGAGTTCGCGCATTCGGTGGCCGACCTGGAAAGCGCGCAGCGGCTGCACTACGCGCTGGCCGATCTGCCGCTGCCGGCACCGATCACCGTGGTCGGGGGCGGGCTGACCGGCATCGAGACCGCCTCCGAGCTGGCCGAGCTCGGACGCCCGGTGACCCTGATCTGCGGCCCGGTGCTGGGCCCGTCGCTGAGCCCGCGGGGCCGGCGCTCGGTGGCCAAGTGGCTGCGCCGCCTCGGGGTCGGCGTGCTGGAGTCCGTCACCGTGACCGAGGTGCGCTGGAATGAGGTGGTGCTCAGCGACGGCGTGGTGCTGCCCAGCGCGGCCACCGTGTGGACGGCCGGATTCAGCGTCCCGGACCTGGCCGCCCGCAGCGGGCTGCGCACCGACCCGCTGGGCCGGCTGCTCACCGACGAGACGCTCACCAGCATCGACGACGACCGCATCGTCGCCGCCGGCGACGCCGCCGCGCCGTCCGGGCGGCCGTTGCGGATGAGCTGCCAGGCCGCCGGTCCGCTGGGCGCCCAGGCCGCCAACACCGTGTTGGGCCGCATCGCCGGGACCGAGCCGGCGCCGCTGAACCAGGCGTTCGTCGGGCAGTGCATCAGCCTGGGCCGGGCGGCCGCCACCTTCCAGCTGGCGCGCACCGACGACACCCCGATCAACGCGTACCTGGGCGGGCGGGCCGCCGCGAAGCTCAAGGAGGCGATCTGCCGGGGCACGCTGTGGGCGATCCGGCGCGAGGCCGCCAAGCCCGGCTCGTACCGCTGGCTCAAGGGCGGCCAGCGGGTGCCGACCGACGAGCGGGTCGGGGTGTGATGACGCGGGCACCGACCGGCAGCGAACACGCTGACCGATTCACCCTGCTGCGGCCGCTGCTGTTCACCATCGCCTACGAAATGCTGGGTTCGGCGACCGAGGCCGACGACGTGTTGCAGGACAGCTACCTGCGCTGGTCGACCGTCGACCTGGCCACGGTGCGCGACACCAAGTCCTACCTGGCTCAGCTGGTCACCCGCCAGGCGCTCAACGCGCTGCGGGCCGGCGCGCGCCGGCGCGAGGAGTACGTCGGGCCCTGGCTGCCCGAGCCGCTGCTGCTCGACGAGCAGGATCCGTCCACCGATGTCGTTCTCGCCGAGTCGATTTCGATGGCGATGCTGGTGTTGCTGGAAACGTTGAGTCCCGACGAGCGGGCGGTATTCGTGCTGCGCGAGGTGTTCGGATTCGACTACGACGAGATCGCCGAGGCGGTGGGCAAGCCGGCGCCCACCGTGCGTCAGGTCGCGCACCGGGCCCGCGAACACGTGCGGGCCCGGCGCAAGCGCCACCCCGGCGCCGGGCAGGCGATCGACCCCAAGCGCAACGCCGAGCTCACCGCGCAGTTCCTGGCCACGGCGGCCAGCGGCGACGTGGAGGCGCTGATGGCGATGCTGGCCCCGGACGCCACCTGGACCGCCGACAGCGGCGGCGTGGTCAGCGCCGCCCGCAGGCCGGTGGTCGGCGCCGAGAAGGTGGCCCGCGCCATCACCGGGCTGTTCCGCAAGGCCGCGGAGTACGCCACCCTGCGGGTGGACACGGTGACCTGCAACGGCGCCCCGGCGGTGTTGCTCTACCTCGGCGACCGGCTCGAAGGCGTCATCACGGTGGAGATCGCGGCGGACAAGATCACCAATTTCTACGTGATGCGCAACCCGCACAAGCTGGCGGCGCTGGCCACCGCCCGCGACGTCAGCCGCGGCTGACTCGCCCCGAACCCGCGCCGCTCTGTCAAGCTAGGGCGGTGCGCATCGACCGGCTCGGCGACCTCGGCCCCGCACCCCAGGTGCTGCGGGCCGTGGGTGATGTCACCCGTCGGCTCGGTCTGCCGCCGCCGGCGGCGTTGACCGGCGACTGGTTCGACGCCCTGGCGGTGATCGCGCCGAGCCTGCCGGTGCGCCCGGTGCCCCCCGGCGACGTGTTCGCGGTCGGCACGGCGCGGACACCGCAGCCGCCGCATGTGGGCGGCGGGTGGATCGGTTACCTGTCCTATCCGGACGGCGGCGCCGACGCCAAGCCGAACCGGATTCCCGAGGCCGCCGGCGGCTGGACGGACTGCGTCCTGCGCCGCGACCGCGACGGGCAGTGGTGGTACGAGAGCCTCACCGGCGCGCCGATGCCGCGGTGGCTCGCCGGCGCGCTGGCCGCGCCCGCCGGCCCGCCGCGCCCGTGCCGGATCGACTGGGACGTCGCCGACCGGGCCGCGCACCGCGACGGTGTGCTGGCCTGCCTGGAAGCCATCCGCGCCGGCGAGGTGTACCAGGCGTGCGTGTGCACGCAATTCCGCGGGACGGTCGGCGGCGCCCCGCTGGACTTCTTCGTCGACGGCGTCGCCCGCACCGGCCCGGCCCGGGCCGCCTATATCCAGGGCGAGTGGGGGGCGGTGGCGTCGCTGTCCCCGGAGCTCTTCCTGCGCCGCCGCGGCACGGTCGTCACGTCCAGCCCGATCAAGGGCACCCTGCCGCTGGACGCCTGGCCGTCGGCGCTGCGCGCCTCGGCCAAAGAGGTCGCCGAGAACATCATGATCGTCGACCTGGTGCGCAACGACCTGGGCCGGGTGGCAACGGTGGGCACGGTGAGCGTGCCGGAGCTGCTGGTGGTGCGCCGGGCGCCGGGGGTGTGGCACCTGGTGTCGACGGTGTCGGCGCAGGTCCCCACCGAGCTGCCGACGTCGGCCCTGCTGGACGCCGCGTTCCCGCCCGCCTCGGTCACCGGGACACCCAAACACCGTGCCCGCCAACTACTTTCGAAATGGGAACCCGCTACTCGCGGAATATATTGCGGCACAATCGGTTTGGCTTCACCCGTGGCCGGATGTGAACTGAACGTCGCGATCCGCACCGTCGAATTCGACGCCGCGGGCGGCGCGGTGCTGGGCGTGGGCGGCGGGATCACCGCGGACTCCGATCCCGACGCCGAGTGGGCCGAATGCCTGCACAAGGCCTCGCCCATCGTCGGGCTGCCGTCCATCGCGGCGGCGAGCTCGGCGGGCTAGTCGCGGCGGGCCTTGAGCACCGCGTCGTAGAGCTGACGGGACCGCACGCCGGGTTGGGCGGCGGCCACCTCGCCGCAGGCGTCCTTGATCCGGGCGCCATCCGCCACCCGCTGCTCGACCTCGGCGACCAGCGACGGCAGGTCGGCGCGCGGGGTGGCGCCGGCCAGCACCACGGTGATCTCGCCGAGCACACCGTCGTCCGCCCAGGCCGCCAGCTCGTCCAGCGTGCCGCGCACCACCTCCTCGTGCACCTTGGTCAGCTCCCGGCAGATCGCGGCCCGCCGCTCACCGCCGAGCCGCTCCACCGCGTCCTGCAGGCAGGCCGGCAGCCGGCGCGGTGATTCGAAGAACACGCAGGTGCGCCGCTCGTCGGCCAGCGAGTCCAGCCAGCCGCGCCGCGCCGCCTTCTTGCGCGGCGCGAAGCCCTCGAAGCAGAACTTCTCCGCCGGCAGTCCGGACACGGCCAGCGCCGTCATCACCGCCGAGGGCCCGGGCAGGCATCCCACCGGCAGCCCCGCCTGCACACAGGCCGTCACCAGCCGGAAGCCGGGGTCGCTGATCACCGGCATCCCGGCGTCGCTGACCACCAGCACCGTCGCCCCCGACCGGATCGCCTCGAGCAGCGAGTCCACCCTGGCGGCCTCGACCCGGTCGAACATGCTGATCACCCGGCCGGTGATGGCGACATCGAGCGCTTTGGCCAGGGTGCGCACCCGCCGGGTGTCCTCGGCGGCCACCACGTCGGCGCGGGCCAGGGCATCCAGCAGCCGGGGCGAGGCGTCCGAGGGCTGCCCCAACGGTGTCGCCCCCAGCAACAGGCGGCCGGTGGTCATGACCGACAGCCTACGATCGACACCGATGTCCGCCCCGCCCCGCGAATCCCCCGTGCACACCGACAGCGCCGAGACCGAACGCGTGGTGCCCGTCGTCAGCCCGGGCCCGTTGGTTCCGGCGGCCGATTTCGGGCCCACCGATGACGTGCGCGGCTGGGCGGTGACCGGCGTGGTGACGCTGGTGGCGGCGGTGACCCGGTTCGTGAACCTGGGCTCGCCCACCGACGGCGGCACACCGGTTTTCGACGAAAAGCACTACGCCCCGCAGGCCTGGCAGGTGCTGCACAACCACGGGGTGGAGGACAACCCAGGGTTCGGCCTGGTGGTCCACCCGCCGGTCGGCAAGCAACTGATCGCGATCGGCGAGGCGCTCTTCGGCTACAACGGCGTCGGCTGGCGGTTCACCGGCGCGCTGCTCGGCGTGGTCATGGTGGCGCTGGTGGTGCGGATCGTGCGGCGAATCAGCCGCTCCACACTGGTCGGTGCCATCGCGGGGGTGCTGGTCATCTGCGACGGCGTCAGCTTCGTGGCGTCGCGGACCGCGCTGCTGGACGGCATCCTCACCTTCTTCGTGGTCGCGGCGTTCGGGGCGCTGATCGTCGACCGCGACCAGGTGCGACAACGCCTGCACACCGCGCTGCTGCAGGGCCGCAGCGCCGACACGGTATGGGGTCCGCGGCTGGGCGTGCGGTGGTGGCGGTTCGGCGCCGGCGTGCTGCTCGGATTGGCTTGCGGGACAAAGTGGTCGGGCCTGTACTTCGTGCTGTTCTTCGCGGCGATGTCGCTGGCTTTCGACGTCGCCGCCCGGCGTCAGTACCAGGTGACCCGGCCCTGGCTGGGGGTGGTCCGGCGGGATCTGCTGCCCACCGGGTACGCGCTGGGGTTCATCCCCGCCGCGGTGTATCTGGCCGGCTATGCGCCCTGGTTCGCCTCCGAGACGGCCATCGATCGGCACGAGGTGGGCCAGACCATCGGCGCGCGTTCGGTGCTGCCGCTGCCCGACGCCATCCGATCGCTATGGCACTACACCGCCAAGGCTTTTCAGTTCCACGCCGGCTTGACGAACTCCGCCGGCAATTACCACCCATGGGAATCCAAACCGTGGAGCTGGCCGATGTCGTTGCGGCCGGTGCTGTATGCCATCGACGAGCAGAACGTCCCGGGCTGCGGCGCGCAATCGTGCGTCAAGGCCGAGATGCTGGTGGGCACCCCAGCGATGTGGTGGCTGGCGGTGCCGGTGCTGGTTTTCGCGCTCTGGCGCATGCTGGTTCGCCGCGACTGGCGCTACGCCGCGGTGCTGGTCGGGTATTGCGCGGGCTGGCTGCCTTGGTTCGCCGACATCGACCGGCAGATGTATTTCTTCTACGCGGCCACGATGGCGCCGTTCCTGGCCATGGCCATCGCGGTGATCTGCGGCGACATCCTTTACGCGCCCACCGCTACGGGCGTGCTGCGGGCGAACTCCGAGCGGCGCACCCTGGGGCTGATCGCGGTCTGCTGCTACGTGGCGTTGGTGGTGACCAACTTCGCCTGGCTGTTCCCGGTGCTCACCGGTCTGCCGATCTCGCAGCAGACCTGGAACATGGAGATCTGGCTGCCCAGCTGGCGTTAGCTTCTGCGCCTTGCCGCGAGAGTGCAACTACCGACGGCGCCACTCGGGAAACGCGTTGCCAGTTGCACTTTCGCGGTGCCGTCACAGCGGGTCGCGGGCGACCGGGCACGACATGCAGCGGGGGCCGCCGCGACCGGTGCCCAACTCCGATCCCGCGATCGTCAACACCTCGATGCCGGCCTCCTGCAGGCGCATGTTGGTTTGCGCGTTGCGCTCATAGGCGACGACGACGCCGGGTGACAGCGCCAGCGTGTTGTTGCCGTCGTCCCACTGCTCGCGTTCGGCGATGACGGGATCCAGCCCGGTATCGATCACCCGCAGTTTGTCGATTCCCATCGCCGTGGCCGCGGCCTCCAAGAAGGGGGCCTCGCTGATCTCAACGCCGGACGGGGTGCGCTGGATGGTGAACGCCGACAGCGCGTCGACGACGTTGGCGTACATCACCACGGTGTCGGTGTCGACCATCGTGCACACCGTGTCCAGGTGCATCTGCGCGCGCCGCTGAGCGATCGGCACGGCCAGCACGGTGTGCGCCAGATCGTCGTCGAACAGGCTGCGGGCCAACGCTTCCGCACCGGCCGGCGTGGTCCGCTCCCCCACCCCGACCGCGACCACGCCGGGCGCCAGCAGCAGCACGTCGCCGCCCTCAACTGGGGCGGTGCGCGATTCATAGGCCCGCCGCACCCCGGTGAACCGCGGGTGATGGGCATAGATGAGATCGGTCAACGAGGCCTCGCGGACCCGGGCCCGCAGCGCCAGCGTCGGAATCACCACCCGGGGGCCGATCCAGATCGACGAGTCGCGGGTGAACACCAAATTGGGCAGCGGGTCGATGACGAAGTCGCCGCCGTGGTGCATGCGCAGCACCAGCGACACGTCGGTGCGCGTATCGGCCGGCAACTCGTTGAACGTCATCCCCGCCATCAACACCTGGGCCAGCCGGGCCGGCTCCAGCCCGCGAAGGTAGGCCGAAAGCTCTTGCGCCAGAGGAACTCCCAGCCGTCGCGCATCGACCGCTGCGGCGACCCCCTGCATTCGCGCGGCCCCGCTGTGCGTCAGCGCCTCGGTGAGCAGATCCGACAGCAACAACACCTCGACGCCGCGCGAGCGCAACAGCTCGGCGAACTGGTCGTGCTCTTCTTGTGCGCGGGCCACCCACGGCAGGCCGTCGAAGAGCAGCTGGTCGACGTTGCGCGGGTTGAGCCGCAGCAGCTCGCCGCCCGGGCGGTGCAGGATGACCACACGCAGCGCGCCCACCTCGGAATTGGTGCCCAGCTCGACCACGCCCACAGGTTCAACCGTAGCGGCGCGCAGGGGCGGCATGGGCCGTCACACGCCCGCCGCCGCGGCCTCGGGATCGAACGGATGTGCGATAAACTGGGTCGCGTGGAGATCGCGGTTCAAGGCTCCCTGTTCCAGCACACCGAGCGCCGGCAGCTCGGCGACGGCGCCTTCATCGAAATCCGCGCCGGCTGGCTCACCGACGCCGATGATCTGCTCGATGCCCTGCTGTCGACGGTGCCGTGGCGGGAGGAACGCCGGCAGATGTACGACCGGGTGGTCGACGTGCCGCGGCTGGTGAGCTTTCACGACCTCACGGTCGACGAGCCGCCGCATCCGATGCTGTCCCGGCTGCGCCGCCGGCTCAACGACATCTACGCCGGCGAACTCGGCGAGCCGTTCACCACGGTGGGGTTGTGCTGTTATCGGGACGGCTCGGACAGCGTGGCCTGGCATGGCGACACCATCGGCCGCAGCAGTTCCGAGGACACCATGGTGGCGATCGTCAGCCTGGGCGCCACCCGCGCCTTCGCGCTGCGGCGCCGCGGAGGCGGCCCGTCGCTGCGGCTGCCGCAGGCGCACGGGGACCTGCTGGTGATGGGCGGCTCGTGCCAGCGCACCTGGGAGCATGCCGTGCCCAAGACGACGGCGCCGGTCGGGCCGCGGGTGAGCATCCAATTCCGCCCGCGCGGCGTGCGCTGACTATTGAGCACGCACCGATGCCACCGCTTTGACGAGCAGGTCGCGCGCGCGTTGGGTGTCGACGGGAGCAACGGGCTGGTTCGGGATCACCAGCGGGTTGGCGGTGACGATCACCTGGTAGTCGCCGAATTGCGCGGAGTAGTCGTACAGTTCGCCGGTGCGCGGGCCGCCGGGTGTCAGCGCCTGCAGCACCCGGTGCACGCCCAGCGTGCGCGCGCTGTCGATCTGCGGCGCATCGACCACTTGCACACCGCCGCGCAGTTGCGCACCGGAGAAGGTGACCTTGGCGCAATCCTTCCCGGGGTCGTTGAACGGCAAGGCTTTTGAGGTCTCGAGCGCGATCACCACGAAGCGGTTGCCGCGGCCCTCGGCGGTCACCGCGGCCATGTTGCCCTGCAGATCGGCCGGCAGATCCGGCCCGCTCGCCACTTTCGCGCACTGGGCGGGGTCGAAGGTCAGGCCGTCGGGTAGCTTGCGGCCGGCCAGCAGCTTGGGGTCGATGCCGCGTTCGCCGATGTCGCTGACCTTGTAGTCGGGTCCGAAGCTGGGTTTCACGTCGGCGACCTTGGCGATGTCCACCTTCGCCGGGTGAGTGGCCGATGAGCAGCCGGCCAGGACGCAGACAGCGGCCACCGCGCGCAACAGCTTGGACATCGTGGCCAATCTACCCAAGCGGGTGGCTCAGCTGCGCAACGTGGACACCGTTTTGGCGAGCAGATCCGCGGCGAACTGCGGTGGCAGCACCGGAACCGCCGCGCCGGGATCGGTGGTCAGGGTGGTGAAGGCGTAGTAGTCGCCCAGATAGGCGATGAATGTGTAGCTGCGCGAATCGATTTCGGTGCCCGATTCGACCGATGAGGTGATGTCGGCCACCATGCCCAGGGTTTCGACGCCGTCGATGTGTGGGCCGTCGGTGAGGCGGACGCGGACGGTGGTGTGCCCGGCGGTCTCGGACCACTGCTGGCACGCGCCGAGCAGATCCCGCGGAAAGTCCACGGGCTCCGGCAAAGCCACCACCACCGCGTCGACGATCCCGCCGCTGCCCGACCCCGACACGCCCTGCGCCGACTGGTCGCGTCCGTTGCCGGGGTCGGCCAGGACGGCGCATCGGGGCGGCTTGGCCCGCGCGTCGGCGGCCAGGCCCCAGATCACCTTCGGCGCTGCGGCGACGGGAATTCCCGTCGTCACCTCGTAGCCCGGCGGCAGGTCGCGGACCACCCGCTTGATGTTGGCGGGGTTGACGGCGGCCGTGTTGCTCGGCGGCGATTGTGCCGGAGCGGCCGGCGGTTTGGGCGCGGGCGGGTGAGCGCACCCGGCGACCATCAGCGTGAGCACGGTGGTCACCGCCGGGCCAATCCCGAACGGCCGCATCAGGAGTTGATAGCACAGGACCCCGCCATGTCCGGCCCTGCCACGCCAAAGCCTGGGCCTGCGTCACCCGAGTGCAAGCACGACGTCACTTTCGAACGCGCTACCGCAGGCGCTACCGGATTCGAACGTCACCTCATGGTCGGCAGACAGGGCATGCTCACGCACCACGCCGGCGGCTCAGCCGACCGTCTCGATCACCTGCCGCGCGACCCGCCGGATCTCGTCGGCCTCGTGCTTGCGGAACGGCAGGTCGCGCCGGTGCGGCACATCGATGACGGTGGTGATGACGCCGATGTCCTCGCGCTGCCACACTGCGCCGTAGCGGTCCATGATCGCGCGCATCGGCACGTTGTCGGAAAGCATTCGCGCGGAGAACCTTTCGATGCCGTCGACCTCGGCGGCGATCGACAGGGCGCTGATCAAGAAGGTGCCGATGCCGCGGCCCTGGTAGGCGTCGGCGACGGTGAAGGCGATCTCGGCGACGGTCGGATCGTTCTCGTCGCGCACGAAGCGGGCATCGGCCACCGGGTCGGCGCCGTCGGTGACCACCCACACGAAGTGATCGACGTAGTCGACCTCCGACAGGTAGTGCATCAACGCCGGGGTGGGCAGCCGCGGGCTCATGAACCGCCGGTACAGCGTGTCGCTGGAGAAGTGGATGTGGCCGTGCACGGTGCGCTCGCTGTCGCCGGGCAGCACCGGGCGCAGCAGCAGGTGCGTGCCGTCGCGGACCTGGATCGGGATCGGCGTGATGAACGCCGCCAGGCGCTGCCGCACGGTGCGCAGCAGCCGCGGCATGACGCCGGGGATGTGCACCATGCTGGCGAAGGCCTCGGTGTCGCCGGTCCAGCCGGTCAGCGGTTGGGCGGTGGTCACCGTGGCGGTGCGCGGAATGTCGCGCAGCAGGGCGATTTCGCCGACGATCATGCCGGGAGACGTGTGCTCAGTGATCACCACGCCGTCGTCGCCGACGTGTTTGACCTCGGCGCTGCCCGAGGAGATCAGCAGGAACTCGACAGCCTGCTCCCCCTGGCGCATCAGCACCTGGCCGGCCGGGGCGCGCAACGGCCGCAGCCGGCGCGCCAACGGGGCGAGATCTTCGGCGGGACATCCCGCGAAGATGTCCATCGTCGCCAGCTCGTCGGCCCGGGCGCCGGTCAGTCCGGCCACCGTCAGGGACCGCCACCCGCGGCAGCACGGCACCGGTCTGCCTGTCGCGGTGATGCCATGACCTGCCCGCCATTTGTCGGTTGCGCCAGGCCCACGCTCCCCGACGCGCTCGGATGTTGCCAAGGTTATGAGCAGGTCACGACCGCGGCAAGCAGGCAGCGCCGATCACCCGGCAGGCGGGGTTTTTCCGGCATTCAGGATGAGTTCGACGGCCGCGGCCAGGTCGTCGACCACGAAATCGGCCTCTGCGACGGCCTGCCGAGCGCCGGGGCGGATCAGAATGGTCTTCGTTCCGGCCGCGCGGCCCGCCACCATGTCGACGTCGCTGTCGCCGATCATGACCGAAGCGGCCAAATCCACGTCGTGCTCGGCCGCCGCGCGCAACAGCATGCCGGGGCCGGGTTTGCGGCAGTCGCAGCTGTTCGCGGGGTGGGGGCAGTGGTAAGCGGCATCGATGCGCGCGCCCCGGTCGGCGAGCAGTCGTACCAGCCGGTCGTGTACGGCGGCGAAATCGGCCGGCGCCGCCGTCGGCTCGGAGAGCCAGCGCTGATTGGTGACCAACACGGTCCGCAGGCCCGCAGCGTTCAGCGCGGCCAGCGCCCGGGCCGCACCGGGCAACAGCACCAGCTCGGCCGGCGACTTGATGTACTCGCCCTCGGCGGCCTTGACGTTGACGGTGCCGTCGCGGTCCAGGAAGACCGTGCGGACGTCGCGCAGCTCGGGTGCGGGCATCGTCGCGGTCAGGACGGCCGGGGAAACAGTGCCGCTTCGACCATTTCGCAAATCGAATGCCCCAGGTGCAGGCTCGCTTCCTGGATCCGGCCGGTGTCTTCGCTGGGGATTCGGATGCAGATCTGCGCGACGTCGGCCACCTTGCCGCCGCCCGCACCGGTGAGGGTGACGGTCGTCATCCCGGCCTGGCGGGCGGCCTCGAGCGCGCGAACGACGTTGGCGGAGTTGCCCGATGTGGTCAGCCCGACCACCACGTCCCCGGCCCGCCCGGCGGCCAGCACCTGGCGGGCGAACACCTCGTCGTAGGAGTAGTCGTTACCGATCGCGGTGATCGCCGCGGTGGCGTCGGGAAGGCTGATGGCCGCCAGGCCCGGGCGGTCAAAAGCGAAGCGGCCCATGAGTTCTGCGGCCAGGTGTCCGGCGTCCTGCGCGGATCCGCCGTTGCCGAACAGGATCACCTTTCCGCCGGCCCGCAGGCAGTCGATCATCGCGCGCGCCACCTCGACGGCCTGGGCGGCGACGACGCCGTTCTGCATCTGCTGCTTGACAGCGATGGTCTCGGCCAGTCGCCGCTGCACCAACTCCACGCTCGGCGGCACCACATCGGGCCCCGTCATGCCTGCCATGTCGTCAATCCCTTGCTCTCGAAGGCGAATTCGGTGACGGCGGCCCCGGCTCCTTCCAGCGCCTCGATGAGCCGGTGCTTTTTGGCGAAGTCACAGAACAGCAGGATGTATCCCCCGCCGCCGGCGCCGGTCAGCTTGCCGCCCAGCGCACCGTTTTTCAGGGCCAGCTCGTAGAGGTCGTCGATGCGCTCATTGGTGATGTAGGGCGACATTCGTTTCTTCTCGGTCCACGCTTCGCCCAGCAGCGCACCGAAGTCGTTCAGCTTGCCGGTCAGCAGGGCCGCCTTCATCGCGACCGCTAACTCCTTCTGTGCCCGCAGCCCGGCCAGCGTGTCGTCCGAACCCGTTGTGGCGCGGCGGGTTTGGTCCTCGATCACGCGCGCGGAGTCGCGGGTGATGCCGGTGTAGCACAGCAGCAGGCTGAGCTCGAGTTCGAAGGCGGTCTCGTCACGGATCCGCAGCGGATTGACGATCACCCGGTCGGTGAACTCGATGAAGTTGAACCCGCCGAACGTCGCGGCGTACATGTCCTGCATGCCGCCGGCGATGCCGAGGTCCTCGCGTTCGATCGCGCACGCCAACTGGGCGGTCTCGTATTCGCCCATCGGCACCCGGTAGTGCTCGGCGAGCAGGCCGGTGAGCGCGACCATCATGGTCGACGACGAGCCCAGCCCCGAGCCGGGCGGCGCGCTGGATCGCAGCACCAGGTCGTAGCCGTCCGTGCCGTCGCGGCCGAACCTGCGCACCGCGGCCTTGATCAGGTCCAGGCTTCCGTCGTAGAGGATCTCGCTGTCGAGCGTCATCTCGTGCGTGGTCTTGAAGTCCACCGACTCGATGGAGACCCGGCGGTCGGTGCGCGGCGCCAGCGATCCCTGCGCGTAGCGGTCGATGGTCGCCGACAGCACGCAGCCGCCCTCGGTCATCGGGAACGGCGGGACGTCGGTGCCGCCCCCGGCGAACGAGATCCGCAGCGGCGCTCGTGCCCGAATTCGTGGGCGTGTCATGGGGATTGTCTTTCGAGTGATTCGCTCAGCCGCGAGCCCACGTGTGCCACATGCCAACCCCATCGTTCTGCGTCCGGAAGCGTCGCCAGACTAACAGGGTGACCAGCGGGGTTGAGGTGTTTTGGCCGACTCCGCGTCAGCCGTTCGGCCGGCCCGGCTGCAGCACGAAATCGACCACGATGGCGGCCATGTCGTCGATCGCGCTGCGCGCGACCACCTCGTAGCCGTGGGTGCTCAGCGTGGGCAGGCACAGCAGGCCGGCGCGGGCGGTGAGCCCGCTTGCCTTGGCGTGCGACGCGTCGGATTCGAAGGCGCCCAGCGCCGCCGGCTGCGGCGACAGTCCGCGGTCGGTGGCGATTTTCAGCAGCCGGTCGGCGACGCTTTTGTCGTAGACGCACAGCGCGTCGCTGTAACCGACAATCGGGCCGCCGGCGACGCTGGTGGTGTATTCGCGTTCGGTGGGGCCGACTTCCAGCGCGAGGGTCAGGTCGCCGGGCAGGGTGGCGCTGGCGTAGGCGCCGCCCACCCCGCCGATCTCTTCGTTGGTGGTGAACACCAGGTACACGTCGTCGGCGGGGCGTTGTCCGCGTTCGCGCAGCATCCGGGCGGCGTTGAGCAGCGCGGTCACTGCGGCGCGGTCATCGAGGAAGTAGGCGCCGACGTAGTCGCCGATCTCGACCACCGATCTCTTGCTCCGGTCCACGCACACCCGGGTGCCGGCGTGCACTCCCGCGGCGGCCAATTCGTCGGTGCTGCGGCCGGTGAAGACGTAGACGTGATGCCAGTCCAGCGATCGGTCGCCCTGATCGGGCTTGGTCTCCCAGATTCGTGAGCTTTCCTTGGTGGTGTGTTCGGAGCCGAGAGTCAGTACCGCGGTGAGGGTTTCGTTGTCGCCGAGCACGGCGACCGGACCCAGCCCGAAGTTGCCCGGGTACATGGTGCCCAGCTGCGTCAAATGCAGTGTGCCATCGGGTTCTACCCGTTTGACGATCATGGATAGCTCGTCCATGTGGGCCATGACCCGGGTGGCGGTGCCGGGGATCGCCGCGGTCCGGTGCCGGTGGTCGGGCGACCCGGAATTGCGGCGCGATGCGTCGGCGGCGATGTAGCCGATCAGGTTGCCGGCGTCGTCGGTCCACAGGTCGTCGACGACGGGTTCCAATTCGCGGGCGATGACGGCGCGCACCGCGTCCTCCTGCCCGCACGGCCCGTAGGTCCACAGCAGTTCTTGCAGCAGCTCGTCGGTCGAGTCGCGGTCGCGGTGCGCCATCGGATCCTCTCGATCAGGTTCAGAGCATCTGTACCCGCGCCGGCCTGCGGCCACTCCAACCGCCTCGACTCAGGCGAGTGCCACCCCCAGCTCGTGGGCGAACACCCTGATCATGTGCTGGACGGCGATTTCGTTGCGCCCGATGATCATGTGGTCGTGCTGGCCGTGCCGGACGCCCTCGCCGCACTGGGGCAGCATGGCGAAGTCCTCGTCGCGCACCGCGGCGTGCACGCCTTCAAAGACCGCGTCGTAGGCCGCGCGCATCTCGTCGTCGGCGGCGGGGACGCGGGCCATCCAGCTGTGCCGCACCGTGCAGCGGGTCGGCGCACCGGCGGGCAGCATGTCGATGATCTCCACCCCGACCGGGCTGTTGGCCAGGATGAGGTTCGGATACACCCAATAGATCACGCCCATGTTGGCCAGCGGTTCCAGCGACGCCGCAGGGTCGGTGGCGGCGTTGGTGATCCAGGTGAACGGGAAGCCGATCCGGTGATGCTTGCCGAACTCGTCGTAGACCATGGTGTTGGCCAGGGTGTTCTGCCCGATCAGGCTCTGCCCGTGGACGTACGGGAAGTGGTAGCCCTCGGCGAATGCCTCCAGGGCGCCCTTCCAGGACACCTCGGAGGTGAATTCGCGCTGGGTGTGATAGCCGTAGGAGGAGTAATTCCACAGCGCCAGTTCGGCTCCCGAAGTCGCCCAGGTGCGCGTCGAGGTCGATGGTCGCGTCGGCGGTCAGCACCGCCCAGATGAAGCCGTGCCGCTCCTCGGAGGGCAGCTCCACCAGGCCGTAGTCCTTGGTGTTCATCGAGTCGAAGCCGGCCTTGCCGGGCAGCGAGAACAGTTCGCCGGTGTTCTTGTACGTCCAGGCGTGGTACGGGCACACGAACCGCGCGGTGTTGCCCGAGCCGCAGGCCGGCATCGCGCCCCGGTGCCGGCAGTAGTTGAGCAGGACGTGACTGGCCCCGGAACGGTCGCGGGTCACCAGCAGGGAATCGCCCAGCACCGAGCGCACCACGTAGTCGTTGGTGTTCGGTAGCTGCGCCGACGGGACGATGGCCAGCGGGACCCGACGCAGGATCTGCGCCTCCTCGATCTCGGTGATCTTGGGGTCGCGGTAGTAGTGCAGCGGCACCCGCAGTTCCCGCTCGGCCAGGTCGGTCGTCTTGTCCAGGGCGTGACGCAGCCCCCGCCGCGTCAACGCCTCGTCGGTGCCGCTCACCGGGCTGTTGATGGGGGCCACTCGCTTCTCCTTCGCCGTCAACCTCCCGGACCATACAATCATCACCGTTTGTATTGTCAAGGCCGCGGCCCGGTGTGTGCGACGATCACGCAATGCGCCGGCACGGCTGGTCGGGTGACATCCCGGCCGACGACGAGGAGGCGGTTGCGCGCATCCTGACCGCGACGCGACGCGCCATCGACGAACGCGGCACGGTGAGCGTCTCGCAGGTGGCGTCGACGCTGGGCGTGACGCGGCAGACGATCTACCGGTACTTCCCCACCCACGAGGCGCTGCTGGGTGCGACGGCGCTGTCCGCGGTGGAGGGGTTTCTGGATCGCCTTGCGGCACATCTGGGTTCGATCACCGATCCCACCGAGGCGGTGGTGGAGGGCATCGCCTACACCTTCGAGCAGCTCGCGCACGACAGGTACCTGAGCCTGGTGTTCCAGCCCGGCAAGGCCAGCGCTTTCACCGCCGGGGTCACCTCCGACATCGCCATCTCGTTCGGCAGGTCGATCTTGCAGCGATTTGAAGTCGATTGGGGCGCAGCAGGATTCGCCGGCGCCGGGCTCGACGAACTGGTCGAGGTCATGCTGCGCACACTGCAGTCACTGATCGTCGATCCGGGGCGCCCTCCGCGCACCGGCGCGGAGCTGCGACGGTTCCTGCAGGACTGGGTCGCGCCAGCGGTGCGCGCGCACGCAATCAGTCGGTGAGCTTTTCGTCAGCGCGGTCGCGGTGACACGTGCATGGTGATGCGGGCGGTGACGAAGACATTGCCCTCGGCGTCCGCCACGTCGACGGGCACGACCAATTCGAATGGCTCGTCGGTGAACTCGGGGATGGCGTCCAGGCGTGCGGTCGCGGTCACCGCGGTGCGGGCTTGGGCCTTGTATTCGACGGTCATGCCGGCGGGGATCCAGCGGTGGGTGGGCGGCACGGTCACCTCCGTCATCACGCCGGCGACGAGTTCGGCCATGTTGCACGATGCGATGGCATGAAACGAGCCGAGGTGGTTGTGCACGCCCCGCCGGTTGGGGGCCTTGGCGCCGCAGAGTCCCGGCCGCAATTCGACGATGACCGGATGGACCGTGCTGAAGTAGGGCGCCTTGAAGCATACCGCCTGACTGAAGATTCGATTGCCAAACGGCAAGCGCTGCAGCATGTTCCAGATCTTGAGGTTGGTGCTGATCGGCGCTGAGCCGGTCTTGGACGTCATCGGGGTGCCCCTTTCGTTAGGGTCGGGCGCGGTTTCGGTTTCGGGGACGTGTCGGGTGGTGTGAGGGCCAGCACCGCGCGTACCGCGGCGGCGAGTCGTTGCAGCGCCGCCGCGTCGTGCAGGGCGTGGGCATCGATCAGCAGGGCGGTGGGCAACTCGACAACACAGGTGCGAATGGCCGCCAGCGCCTGGCGATCCCTTCTGCCCCAGACTTTTTCGGCCAGTTCGGTAAATAGGTGCGCGAGGTCGTCGTCGAGTCGGCGCAACTCGTCGGCCAGCTCGGCCGGGACGTCGGCGGCGCCGAGGAGTTCGTCGCGGCGCACGCGGAGCAGGAACCGGGCGGAGGCCGGGTGCTCGTGCGAGAACGTCGCGGGACACTCCGCGGCGGCGACCACCGCATCGACCGCTGCTTCGCCAGAAACGCCGCGCGACAGCGCCTTTGCCACGGCGGCTCGCTGGAAGCGCAGGTAACGCTTTCCAGCGCGTAGCCACACGTGACCAAGCAGTCCGCCGCGAGACCCGAACGCATGGTAGATCGCACCGTTGGAGATGGCCGTCGCCTCCGAGAGCGCACGAATGGTGACCGCCGGCGGCCCGGATTCGGCGGCGAGTCGCTCGGCCACATCCAACAGGTGGTCGAAATCGAGCGTCCGAGGGCGGGGCACCTCGACAGGATAACAGAGCATATGCTCTGAAATATTGGTGTCGCGGTCCGGCCGGGGCTGGTTGTCGGGAAAGCTGGTCGGCTCGTGCGATCTACTTCGACGAGCTGTGAGTTTCCAGGTAGCGGGCTGACGCCAACAAGGCCACGCTCAGCAGAATCAGCGCGGGCACGAACACGAACGGGTATGCCGCGACCGCGGCCAACGCGATGAGCGTGCCCGGCACCCCCAACGCCATCGCGGCCGTCGGATTCCGCTCGCCCAGGTAGACGATCCTCGCCGGCGCCGCGAATGCTACCGCGGCCCGTGGATGACGGTCCGGCCAGCTGCCGTATGGGCGGCGGGTCTGTTGGCCGCATCCCAGGCAGGTTCGCCCATACGAGTAGCGGGTTTCCAGCCCGCAACCCGTGCAGGTATGGGTAGTCATCCGGCTATGGTCTCATCGCGGCGGGCGTGCCTCGCGACTGACGCCTGACTGGGCCCAAACGCGTTGGAGCTAAGGGGATTCGAACGTCTTACCCGCAACAACCGCTACTGCCTGCCGGCAAAGCGGGACCTGGCCGCCCAAATCACGTGGGTCAGCGATTTTCGGCGACCTGACTTTTATCACTGTCGGCGATCCGGCGGTTGTGTAGGGCTGTGACCTGTGTCTTCGGTTGTGGCCTGGTGCGGATTTGTGCACTAGCCGGTGGGCCGTAGGGTGCCTGCGTGGCCTATGTGCGCACGGTGAAGACATCCTCGGGGGCGATGGCTGTGCAGGTCGTGTGGTCCTCGCGGCGCGGGTCACGCCGGATCGAGCATCTGGGTTCGGCGCATGACGAGGCCGGGGTGGCCGCTTTGAAGGCTGCCGCGGCGCAGCGACTGGCCGCCGGCCAAGCGCAACTCGACCTTGGCTTGGCCGAACGTTCGGCGGCCGAGCCGTTGCCGATCACGTCCTCGAAGTCGGCGCTGCTGTGGGAAGCATTGTGCGCTGCTTATGACAAGGTCGGGTTCGCCAACGTCGCCGATGGGGATGAGGCGTTTCGTCAGTTGGTGTTGGCCCGGATCATCGAACCGACCAGCAAGGCCGATTCACTTCGGGTCGTCGAGGAGACTGGGGTCGTCCCGGTGTCGTATCCGACGCTGAACCGCCGTCTGCCGGTGTTCGCCAAACCCGCTTTCCGGCAAGCGCTTTCGACCGCATGCGCTGCCCACGCGCAATTGGGTCCGGCCAGTCTGGTGCTCTATGACGTGTCGACGCTGCACTTCGAGACCGATGCTGGTGATGGGTTCCGGGAGCCCGGATTCTCCAAGGAAAGACGGTTGGACCCGCAGATCACCCTGGGGTTGTTGACCGATGCTGGCGGGTTCCCGTTGACGGTGGCGGCCTTTGAGGGCAATAAGGCAGAGACCGCGACCATGCTGCCGGTGATCAACGCGTTCAAGGCCGCTCACCAACTCACCGACGTCACGGTCGTCGCTGATGCCGGGATGATCTCGGAAGCCAACCAGGTCGCCCTGCACGCGGCAGGGCTGTCCTACATTCTCGGCGCGAGGATTCCGTTTTTACCTGATGTGGTGCGCGAGTGGCGCGACAAGCACTCCGATGAGGCGATCCCGACGGCCTGGTGCTCACCCAGCCCTGGCCATCAACCAGCGGCGAGAAAACCCGCGGCATCCCGGACCGGATCATCCACTACCAGTACCGCCATGACCGGGCCCGGCGCACGCTGCGGGGGATCGATGAGCAGGTGGCCAAGGCCGAACGTGCTGTTGACGGGCATGCCCCGGTCAAACGTAACCGCTACATCCAGCTCACCGGGGCTACCAAGAGCGTGAATCGCACACTGGAGGCCAAGGCCCGGGCGTTGGCCGGGTGGAAGGGATACACCACCAACCTGGTGAGCCAACCGGCCACTTTCGTCATCGAGGCGTATCACCAGTTGTGGCGCATTGAAAAGGCGTTCCGGATGTCCAAGCACGACCTGCAAGCCCGCCCGATCTATCACCGCACCCGCGACTCCATCGAAGCCCACCTCAGCGTTGTCTTCGCCGCGATGGCGGTATCGCACTGGATCGAGCACCAAACCGGTTGGAGCATTAAGAAATTCGTTCGCACCGCACGCCGCTACCGTACCGTCACTATCCAAGCCGGCAAGCACACCCTGACCGCTGCTGAACCGCCACCACCCGACCTCGCCGAAATCCTCGCAAACATCCACAGCCTACGTGCGCACTAGCCTGATAAAAGTCGGGTCCTCGCAAACATCCACAGCCTACGTGCGCACTAGCCTGATAAAAGTCGGGTGAC
>NZ_JAOS01000024.1:0-26672 GCF_000523975.1 Mycobacterium sp. MAC_080597_8934
CGGCGATCCGGCGGTTGTGTAGGGCTGTGACCTGTGTCTTCGGTTGTGGCCTGGTGCGGATTTGTGCACTAGCCGGTGGGCCGTAGGGTGCCTGCGTGGCCTATGTGCGCACGGTGAAGACATCCTCGGGGCGATGGCTGTGCAGGTCGTGTGGTCCTCGCGGCGCGGGTCACGCCGGATCGAGCATCTGGGTTCGGCGCATGACGAGGCCGGGTGGCCGCTTTGAAGGCTGCCGCGGCGCAGCGACTGGCCGCCGGCCAAGCGCAACTCGACCTTGGCTTGGCCGAACGTTCGGCGGCCGAGCCGTTGCCGATCACGTCCTCGAAGTCGGCGCTGCTGTGGGAAGCATTGTGCGCTGCTTATGACAAGGTCGGGTTCGCCAACGTCGCCGATGGGGATGAGGCGTTTCGTCAGTTGGTGTTGGCCCGGATCATCGAACCGACCAGCAAGGCCGATTCACTTCGGGTCGTCGAGGAGACTGGGGTCGTCCCGGTGTCGTATCCGACGCTGAACCGCCGTCTGCCGGTGTTCGCCAAACCCGCTTTCCGGCAAGCGCTTTCGACCGCATGCGCTGCCCACGCGCAATTGGGTCCGGCCAGTCTGGTGCTCTATGACGTGTCGACGCTGCACTTCGAGACCGATGCTGGTGATGGGTTCCGGGAGCCCGGATTCTCCAAGGAAAGACGGTTGGACCCGCAGATCACCCTGGGGTTGTTGACCGATGCTGGCGGGTTCCCGTTGACGGTGGCGGCCTTTGAGGGCAATAAGGCAGAGACCGCGACCATGCTGCCGGTGATCAACGCGTTCAAGGCCGCTCACCAACTCACCGACGTCACGGTCGTCGCTGATGCCGGGATGATCTCGGAAGCCAACCAGGTCGCCCTGCACGCGGCAGGGCTGTCCTACATTCTCGGCGCGAGGATTCCGTTTTTACCTGATGTGGTGCGCGAGTGGCGCGACAAGCACTCCGATGAGGCGATCCCCGACGGCCTGGTGCTCACCCAGCCCTGGCCATCAACCAGCGGCGAGAAAACCCGCGGCATCCCGGACCGGATCATCCACTACCAGTACCGCCATGACCGGGCCCGGCGCACGCTGCGGGGGATCGATGAGCAGGTGGCCAAGGCCGAACGTGCTGTTGACGGGCATGCCCCGGTCAAACGTAACCGCTACATCCAGCTCACCGGGGCTACCAAGAGCGTGAATCGCACACTGGAGGCCAAGGCCCGGGCGTTGGCCGGGTGGAAGGGATACACCACCAACCTGGTGAGCCAACCGGCCACTTTCGTCATCGAGGCGTATCACCAGTTGTGGCGCATTGAAAAGGCGTTCCGGATGTCCAAGCACGACCTGCAAGCCCGCCCGATCTATCACCGCACCCGCGACTCCATCGAAGCCCACCTCAGCGTTGTCTTCGCCGCGATGGCGGTATCGCACTGGATCGAGCACCAAACCGGTTGGAGCATTAAGAAATTCGTTCGCACCGCACGCCGCTACCGTACCGTCACTATCCAAGCCGGCAAGCACACCCTGACCGCTGCTGAACCGCCACCACCCGACCTCGCCGAAATCCTCGCAAACATCCACAGCCTACGTGCGCACTAGCCTGATAAAAGTCGGGTCCTCGCAAACATCCACAGCCTACGTGCGCACTAGCCTGATAAAAGTCGGGTGAAAGTGATGGTGGGTGTGGGTGCCTCTTTGCGGTTACGGTTCGATCTATGCCGGTGAATTTGGCGTCGAAAGCTCAAGCCTCTGCTTATTGGTTTCTGCGGAGGCGGCTCGCGCATGGTTTGTTACGTCGATCTGTGGCGATGGATGTGGAGTGGGAGAGAAACCCGAAGCTGGCCGTGTGGACGTCGCTGGCGGTGGCTGTGGTTCTGGCTTTGGGGTTCACCGCGGTGGGCTGGTGGCGTCCGGATGGTCAGGTCGGTCAGACGAAGGTCGTGGCCGATAGCCGGCACGCGATCTATGTCAATTTGGGCGATGGGCGCCTGTATCCGGCGCTGAATCTGGTGTCGGCGCAGTTGATCGCGGGCAGCCCGGATCAGGCTGCGACGGTCGGTGACGGTGAGATCGCGAAGATGCCGAAGGGCCCGACGGTGGGGATCGCCGGTGCGCCGGTGGCCACGCCGGTGGCGCTGTCGCCGGAGACGTCGCGGTGGGCGGTGTGTGACAGTGCGTCGCCGACGTTGGCTGGGCTGCCGGTGGTGACCGGGATCAACGGTGTGTTGACACCTGGTGACAGTGCGGTGGACCTCGATTCTGGACATGCGGTGCTGATGTCGTTCGAAAATCAGTCGTATGTGGTGACCGGTGGTGTGCGGATGCCGATCGATCTGTCGGATCGTGCGGTGGCGGGGCCACTGGGCATTGAGCCGGGGCGGCCGGTGGTGCAGATGTCGCGGGCCTTGTACGACGCGATCCCGGCTGGTGGGCGCCTGGTGGTGCCTGTCGTTCCGGATGCTGGCACCCCGGCGCCGGTGAATCTGGGGTTGCCGTTGGTGAACGGGGCGGTCGTGGTGACGCGGGATATGGCGACCTCGAAGGATCACTTCTACGTGGTGACCGGTGACGGGGTGCAGGCGATTTCACCGGTGGTGGCTGAGATGCTGCGCCAGCGTGACACCTTCGGTATGGCGACTGCACCGAGGGTGGCTCCGGATCGGCTGGCCAAGGTGCCGACGCGGCATGTGCTGGATGTCGATTTCTATCCGGAGTCGCCGCTGCAGATCGTCGATAGTCGTGATTTGACGGTGACGTGCTCGGCGTGGGAGCGCGGCATCGATGACCGGCAGGGCCGGTTGAAGTTGTTGGCGTCGCGGATCTTGCCGGTCACTGTCGAGCAGGCCCGGGCCGCGACACCGCTGGTCGGCGGCGGTAACCGCGGGGTACAGGCAGATCAGGTGGTGTTTGCTGAGGAGCCGGCGACGTTCGTGTCCACGACGGGCTCAGCACCGGACTCACCGGCGCGGCAGACGTTGTGGCTGATAGATGTTACGGGCATCCGCTATGGGGTGCCGTTCGGTGATAACAACGGGATGCAGGGGCTCGGATTGAAGTTGCAGCAGGCCCGGCTGGCGCCGTGGTCAATGTTGCAGGTGTGGCCAGCGGGTCCGGAGCTGTCACGCGCTGCGGCGTTGACGGCTCACGGCGGGGCACCCGGCGCCGCGGTCGCACTTCCAGGTTCAGCTGGTCAGGCAGGGGGCTAAATCAAATGGGGACTGTTCCGTTTCGTCCGGGTGAGCTGGATAAGCCGCCGACGGTGCCGGGTGGGAAGAAGTCGCTACCGCAGCGGCTGGTGAATCCAGTCAGGCTGCCGATGCCCGGGTGGCAGAAAATTCTGATCATCGTCGTGGTGCTGGTCGTCCTGGGCATGATTGCACTGATCGTGACGCAGCCCGGGATGCGTTCAGGCCCAACGGGAATCATGTCAATCTTGTTCCCCATCATGCTGATGGCATCGATGATCGGCATGGTGGCCGGCGGGCGGATGCAAGGTGGCGGCGAGCGCCCCATGAGCAGCTCCGAGCTGGACGCCGCGCGTAAGGATTACTTCAACGCTCTCGATGATCTGGGGGATGAGGCGCAGGAAACCGCGCAGGCCCAGTTCGAGCAAGCACAACATTTCCACCCTGAGCCAGCGCTGCTACGTGGCCTGGTGGGGTCAACGCGGATGTGGGAGCGCGAACCCTCGGCAACGCCGCCGGTTACGGGGCAGGTCGAGGGTCAGCCCGTTGAGCCGTCGGCCCAGCAGTTGACGGCCATGGCGTTCGGCTGGGTGCGTATGGGTGTGGGCCGCCAGCAGCTAGCCGTGGAGTTCACCTCAGAGGATCAGGGTGAGCCCGCCGAGTACGAGCCCGCGACGTTCGAGGCTGAACGCGACTTCGACATCTATCAGCAGACGGTTGCGGGGATTCCGCGGCCGATTTCACTGCGTGCCTTCGCCGGGATCGGTTTCATCGGTTCCGAGGGGATGGAGCCGGTATATGGGCTGGTGCGGTCGATGCTGTTGCAAGCGGCGGTGTTTCATCCGCCCCGCACCCTGCAAGTGATGGTCCTGACTGATGATGCGCGGCGGTGGGATTGGCTGAAATGGTTGCCGCATAACCAGCATCCGGACTTGTCGCGGGCCGACACCGGTGGTTCGGCCCGGATGGTGTGGACGTCGACGCTGGATCTGGAATCAGCGATCGGCAGAAGTATTCACGAGCGCAGCGAGCATGGTTCTGGGCCGGCGCCGGTGCCGCACATGGTGGTGATCTGTGATCAGGAGCGGGTCGGATCGGAGTGGGACGATCTGACGCGGCCGAAACGTGGCGGCGTCGCGGGTGTGACGTTCATGCGGTTGGCGACGCGGCGGGGCAGTGGCCTGGAGTTCACCGATAGGGCAACGCATTTCGTAACCGAGTCGCAGGTAACAGATGTAGCGGGTAAGGCGGTGGTCAAGCCCGATTATCTGGATGAAGCTGCGGCACGGATGATTGCCCGGAAGATGGCCCGCCACAGTGCGGATGTGTCGCGGGCGGTGGCGGTGGCCGATGTGGGTGCTGAGGGGGTGACGGCGTCGCCGGATTTGGGAACGCTGACGGGCGCGGGCGATGCGCTGGCCGCGGACTTGGATGGCTTGTACGCCAAGGTGCGGTCGGGGCCGCCGACGGAGTCGACGCCGTGGTCGCCGGACTGGGGCCGCTTCCCGTTCGCGGTTGATGAATTCGGCGAGGTTGTGGCACTGGATTTCAAGGAAACCCAGTACAAGGGTATGGGCAACCACATGGTGGGGATCGGATTCACGGGCTCTGGCAAGTCGGAGTTCCTCAAGACCCTGGTCACCAGCATGTGCTTGACGCATCCACCGGAACTACTCAACGTCGCGTTTTTCGATTTCAAGGGTTCGACGACGGCGGCGGCGATCCGCGATTTCGTGCAGGTCGTGGCGGCGGTGACCGATCTGCGCGGCGATGTGTTGATGGACCGGATGACCGAGGGGCTAAAAGGCGAAGCTGACCGACGCAAGCGCCGGTTGGACGCGGCGGGGGCCAAGGATGTCTCGGAGTACGAATCATGGCGAATCCACCGTGGCGAGAACCTGGAGCCGCTGCCCTGGCTGTACATCATCATTGACGAGTTCACCCAGTGGTTCGCCGACAAGGGCCAGGAGGCCAGGGAGCTCGCAGACTTCATCACTCGCCAGGGCCGCGGTTTGGGCATGAGCTTGATCATGTGGTCGCAGTATCTTGGCCACGAGCTGGGTTCTGGCCAGGGCGCGATGAAGAACGTCCCGATCCGCGCGGCCTTGCGGGTGCTCGACGAAAATGACTCGCGCGAGATCATCGGCACCCCGGATGCCAAGCATCTTCCTCAAGGCGCGGCGGGTGCCGGCTTCCTGAAGGTCATCGGCTCGTCACGGCTGACGCGATTCCAGGCGGCATATGTGTCAAAGGAATACACCGCACCGGAGCAGGTTCAGACCGCAGCCATGGTCAAGCAGGAACTCGGCTATGTGCCGCCGAAGATGTTCACGGCGCTGACCATGGATCCGTTACCGGTGCCCGACCCTGCGCAGAAGGCGGCGGCGGCAGAGATTGTGGCGCCGGCACCGCAGTTGCTTGGAGCTGATGGCCGACCGTTGAAGCAGATCGAGGCCTATCAGCAGTCGATTCGACGTAATCAGGAAGGCTCGGCGTTTGTCCCTCACGCGATTTGGTGCCCGCCTCTGGAGGCGTTGCCATCGGATGAGCTGGTGCGCCGCCTGCGGAACCGGCCCTGGTATGAGGACTATGGGTCCGCAGATCGGATGCCGCTGCTGTTCGCGGTGGGGTTGGATGATCGGCCGTTCGAGCATGTCCAGCGGGTGTACGCGCCGAATGTCACCGACGCCAACTGCTTAGTGCCTGGCCGCGGAACCTCGGGGCGCACCACAGCGGTGACGACGATGATCCTGTCGGCGGCATTGACCTACACCCCAAAACGCGTTCAGTTCGCCGTAGTCGCGATGTCCGGTACGGATATCAACGCCATCAAGGACTTACCACATGTCGTGTCGTTTGCTCGCGGTGATCAGGAGGAGCGGGTGCGGCGCTCGGTGGCCGAAATGTTGACGTTGATCGAGCAGCGTGAGGCCGACTTCCAGCGGATGGGGATCGACATCGCCAAGTTCCGCGAGCGCAAGTTCGGCGAGGACCGCGGTAAGGAACTGCCGGTGCCCCAGGACAACTTCGGCGGCGACGTGTTCCTGGTGATCGACGGGTTCACGGCGTTTCGTGAGCGCTACCAGCAGCTCACTGCCCGACCGGGGGAGGGCCTGCTGGCCGACATCGAGGCTATTGGCGCCAAAGGCCCCGCGCACGGGGTACATCTGATCATCTCCACCGACGGCTACATTGCGGGCAAGGCAACACCGACGTTGGCGACGCTGTTTTCGGCCAACGTCGAGCTGAAGCTGCCCGACACCGACGAGCTCAACCACAATCCGAATCCCAACGTCGCCAAATCGGTGCCCTACGGCGTGCAAGAAGTCATCAGTGACGACAACGCCGTGGAGCAGCAGCTCAGCGGCGAGCAGACCGCCGCGACACGAATCGTCGGGCGCGGGCGCACGATGTTCGGCCACCACTTCCAGACGGGACGACCGTGGCTGACGGTCAATGGCCAACGGGTCGACGCAGCTCATCCCGATGCCGCCGCGATGATCACCCGCGTCGCCGGGCCGCGTGCGGCCACCGTGCGGATGCTGCCAAAAGAGCTGTCTCGCACGCAGATGTGGCAGCGTTATATTGAGCTGGAGGGCGAGGTTCGGCAGGGGGTGATCCCGTTCGGATTGTCAGAGATCGGACTGAGCGCTGCGGTGGCTGACTTCTCCAAGCATCCGCACCTGGCGTTGGCGGGCACCGCAGACTGCGGAAAGACCGCCGGTTTGGCTACTCTCGCGCAGGGCATCATGGATGTCTATCGGCCTGATGAGGCCAAGATCTATGTGATCAGCACCGACAACGCGCTGGTGCAATATGTGCCTGACGAGTACCTCGGTCAGTACGAAGTACGCGAGTTCGCCGGGGAGGGAGCTCCGCGGGTGCCGACGGGCAGGATGCTCAGCGGCTACGTTCAGCGCGAAGACCAGATCATGGATGTTGATGCGCACTTGCGTGAGGTGATGCATCCGCGGTTGCGTCCTGATGATGCCACCCAGGAGGAGATCGCCTCGGGGATCCGGCGCTGGAGCGGGCCGGAGATCTTCGTGATTGTCGATAACGAGGACATCTTGGAGGCGTGGCATTCGGAGGCGAGCTGGTCGGGCAGGCCATTTGCCCTGGCGAACGTCGCAGCGTATCTGTCGCGTGCCGAGGAGGTCGGATTGCATGTGATCGTGGCGCGTCGGATCGAGGAGTGGCCGAAGGCCGAATACACGCCGTTGATTCGGGCGCTCAAGGCTAAGCAGACGCCGGTTTTGGTGATGTCGGGTGCACGCACGGAAGGCCTCATCCTGGGCAAACAGTTCGCCGCTGATCAGCCGGCGGGTCGCGGTGTGTACGCCACACGAGATGTCGCGGCGCCCGCCCAGGTGGCCTTGCCCGATCCGGTTGGGACACCGCCACGCTGGCGTGGTACGCAGCGGTCGACACATAGTGAGGAATTGTGAGACATATTTGCGTCAGTGGTTGGCGCTGCATTTGCTCGGGCTATAGCCTCAATTTGAGTAATCACTACACGAGTCGGGAGGGGCCGATCTCATGGGAATGATGGATGTTGATCCGGTCATGTTGGCCGCGCAATCGGCCAGCGAAGCCGCGGGGACCGCGGTGCAGACAGGAATGCTGACCGGAGCAGCCCCAGCGCTGGCTAATCCGGCCACGATGGGTATCGACGAGGTGTCGGTGGCGATTCGGGCCGCGATCGCTGCGCACTCGGCGAATTTCCTGACCGAGGCCGGGCTGGGTGCCGCCCAGCGCGCCGCGTTCGCGGCGCAGGTCGGTACATCCGGTGTGGTGTACGGGGTGTTTAACGGACTGAGCGCAGCCGAGCTGGCGCTGTAGTGGCGGGCCGCGCTGGTGATTGCTGACTTTTGGGCGCTGCCCCCGGAAGTGAATTCTTTCCGGTTGTCCTCGGGAGCGGGTCCGGCCGCTCATGCACCCGAGATCGCGGCCTATCAGGCGGTGGGCACCACGCATGCTGAGCAGTCCATTCAGCAGATGGTGACGACCGCGGCGACCGCTCCGTCTTGGCAAGGTGCCGGTGGTACGGGCATGGTCACGACGTCAACCCCGCTGGCGGCCTATAACGCGCTGGCCGCTGCGCACGCGGAGAAGGCAGCCGGGATGATCGGCGGGATGACTGCGGCGTACACCGGGGCGGTGGCTGGGTCGACGCACTATTCGGTGTGTATCGCCAACCGGGTGCGCGATGCGGTGTTGGAGTCGACGAACTTTTTGGGGATCAACACGATTCCGATCGCCGAGACGGAAGCCGAGTACACGGGGTTTTGGGGGCAGAACGCTGCGGCCTCTACCGGCTACGAGGTGGAGGCGATGCCGCTGGTCACGGCGATGCAGGTGCCACTGACTCCGTCCCCGATGGGAGCCAACCCCGGTGGGGTTGCCGCTGGCATGCTGGCGGTGGGCATTCAGGGGGCAACCACCGCAGCGCATGCACTCGGCGCCGGTCTCAGCGAAGGGATGGCGGCCGCAGCGCAGACGGTCGGCACTACGACCTCTGCGGTTGCCGGTACCACGTCGGCGCTGGCTGGGCAGGCCCCGGCCGCGGCTCAGAGTCCGGGTTCAGGGACGACCGCGCCGGGAACCGGTGCTCAGCCTGGTGCCACTCCGGCCCAGGCGCCGCCGGCCGACGCGGACATGTTGTCTGCCGCTCAAGCCATGTCTGGATCAGTGATGCAGGCCCCGACGCAGGCCATCCAGTCAGCGACCAGCAGCCTGGGGCAGGGCGGTCAAATGTTCTCCGGCGTGGGTCAAGTCGGGTCTTTGGGCAGCTCTTTGATCAACCCGGCGGTGTTGGGCGGGTCGGGCTTGAACAGCCCCGCGGTGAACGCCTTGAGTGCCGGTCCTTCTGCTGCCCCCGGCATCGGCGGCGGCAATGGTGGTTTCGCCGCCGGGGGCGGGGTAGGAGCGATCAACGCTGCACTGACCAAGCCGACTGCCGGCGGTCCGATGGCCGGAACGGTTGGGCTGCCGGGCAATTGGTGGGGTCAGGGTGACAAGGTGCCGGTTGCCGGTGCCAGCGAGACCACCACCGTTGCCCGTGGCGCCTCGGCGGCCGGAGCGCCGGGAATGTATGGCGGCATGGCGCCGGCGGCAGCAGCTGCGCGAGGAGGCCAGGGCAGTGGTTCGCGGGAACTTTCCGAGGCCGACAAGCAGGTCGTGATGGACGGCCTCGGTGATGGCATGCCGGTGTTCACCGACACTGGTGTCGTATTCGCGTCTGGGCAGGGGGTTTAGAGCCGCGGGGACGCGAGCAACAGCACACATGAGAATGTCATATACAGCGAAACCGCTTGAGAGAAAAGGGATTTAGTGCGATGACTTTGAACGTCGACCCAGGCAGAGTCCTGCAGGCCGCATCTTCGCTGGAGGCCATCGGCAACGATGTCGTGGCCAGCCTGAGCAAGTACGTGACGATGAACCAGAACCTCAACGGGACCGGGTTCAGCGGGATCGCGGCGTTGATGTCGGTGAACACCTCCACCGATGTTGCACACACGGGAACACAGGTGCACAACCGTTTCCAGGCGACGATCGATCAGATGCGCAAGGGTGTCGCGCAGTACACCCAGGTCAACCAGGACAACGCTTCGGCTCTGTCATCGGTGCCCACCACCGCTGTCTGACCTTTGACCGCTGGGTTGCAGCAGCGACCCGAGAAAGGATTTGAGTACCCATGGAAGCAATGCGCTACGACAGGGCCATGATGGGTGACCACGTCACCTCTCAGACCGGGCTGGTCTCTCACATGCAAGAGCAGCGCCGCCAGGCCCATTCCCAAATCGAAGGGATTCGCCAGGACTGGACCGGTATGGGCTTCGGTGGCCTCGACGATCTGCACCGCCAGATCGACGCCGCGTTCGACACGGTGTTCCAGACCATCAACCGTCACGGCCAGGCGATCAACCGGGCATCGGAGAACGCGCACACCACCGACGGTGCGGTGAACGCGGGATTCCAGGCGATTTGAGCCACACCACGGGAGCGCGGCTGTCGACCACATCTGAAGGATTGTGGTTAACAGCCGCGCTCGCTGGCGTTTCCCGCCTGCCCGAGGCGTTGAGGATTCGTCCGATCGGTGCCGTCGAACGGGTATTGCCCGGCCATCCGGGACTGCAGATCCTGCAAGACCAAGGCATCTGCTCGGGCCGCACTCTCGACGTCGACGTGGACCGCTGGATGTGGACCTTGGGGCGTCCCGACGTTCAGATCACTGTCACCATCAAACGGCCCACCCGCCAGTTGGATCAGCTCTCTGGCCCGCCACCGGTTTTTGATCCGGGAGTGGATCCGATGGAGGAACCTATCCTGGCTTACGAGGCGCTGATGGCGTGGAACGCCCGGTTCGGACCGCGCAGGGTGGCCGTTTTGTGCTGCCGCGACGGGCAGTGGGTCAGCGCTGCGCGGGTCTGGCAGCCTCACCAGGCTCACGACCCCGAGAGCCTGGCCGCCGAAGGCGCCGACTCAGTTTCGGGCAACGGGGGGACGGCTCACGACGTCGACCAGCTCGACGAGATAGACGAAGTGGTCATCACCGACCTGGGCGGCTGCGATCCTGCGTCGGTGGTCAACGACATCGTCGGCACCCACGCATCCCGAGCCCAGTTCGACGCCATCAACTTGCGTGCTGGCACGCTCGAACAGGTGCTGCTGCGCTGGCAGCGGAACCCGTCGATCGACCTGGCCAGCGAGTTGCGTGCTTGGGGGTTGTCCGCAGCGCAGGCCCGCATCGTGCAGGCCAGTGCTGATATGTCTGCCGCCCAGATCACCGTGAGCGCCAAGCAGTTCTCGCGCGAGAGCATCGATCACGCTGCACACGTGCTCACCATCACCGACACACTCGAGGGTCGGGTTCTCAAGACGGACTCCGAAAGCCCTGATGGCCAGCGGTGGATGACACTGCTGCCTGGCAGCCCGCGCTGGATTTCTGAGGGTGTGGCAACCATGTGCGCCTCCCTGCCGGCGGGGCAGGATTGGTTGGCTCACCGCCGTGAACGCCAGCTCGGCGCGTAGCGCTGCACACGTCGTGCGTTGACTCACACAACATTATCCAGCGCCTATCATTTCTCTCCCTTTTTCCCGCGCGATGGGCATATTCGCCCATCGCGCGGATTTGCTGTAGCCGCACCGATGCGTGGAGTTCGCCGTGTGCGTGGGGTGGGATTTGTGTTGGTCCAGAAAATGGCGCCGGTTGGTGGTGGGCACTAGGAAAAACGCGTTGTTAAGGTCGGCGATATGAGCGAAAAAGCGGCTGGTCGAGGGGTTTACAGCCCTTCTGAGCCGATTCACAAGGGGGGCGTGTGAGCACCAATCATGAGAATGAGTTTCTCGAGCAGCTCGGCGGCTACGACGAGCCGACATCGATCAACATTCAGCGACCTGTGGTCGACCCGCAGCAATACTCGCCGCCATCGACCCAACAGGGCAACGGCGCACATTCAGCGGTAACTGAGGACACCAGCACGGACGGCAGTGAAGGCCGCGAGTCTCGGCCCGGCCCGACGGCGCCGCAGCACTCGTTGGGACAGGATGTCCCCGGACGTGATGCCCGGGACGACGGCCCCGACACCGGGCCGATCGCCGTGGCGCGGCCGGAGTCGGCTCATCGTGCACCACCACCACCGGCGGTGGGTGTCTTGGACCCCGGTGGGGCTCCCGCCTCGCCGCGACCCCCACGCAGAGTCGCCGAAGCCCCTGGGCAGTTCCCCCAGGGCGGCTACCAGCCGCACGCCCAGGCTCACTACCCGCAGTATGGCCAGGCTGCGCCCCAGCCGCCGACGTGGCAGGCCGCGCCGACGCCCACGCCGGCGCACAACTCGGCGCCGGCCGGCACGGCGGTGGTGGCGCGCAGTCAGCGTTCGGCCAATGACCTGCATCGTGCGCGGAAGCGGCCGTCGAAGCGGGGCTGGCGGAAGTGGTTGTACAAAGCCAGCTTTGAGACGATCAATGTTGGTGAGTCGCGCGATGAGATCGAGGTGCGGCTGCTGACCACCGCCATCAAGGCGCCGCTTTCGGGCCCGCATTCGATTGTGGTGACTGGCGGCAAAGGTGGTTGCGGCAAGACGGTGGTGACGTCGGCGGTGGCCACGGTGTTCGCGCAGATCCGGAAGAAAGATCCGGTGCTGGCTGCCGACGCCGATCCGGCCCAGGCGGCCAATCTTCCTGACCGTATCGCCCCCGAAGCATCCTCGACGTTCGCAGATGTGCTGGCGGAGCAGGAGATTAAGCGCAATTCAGAGCTGCGCAACTATACGGGCCAGAACCTGGAAACGGGGTTGGATGTGTTGGCCGGACCGGCGCGGGTCGGTGGGCACACGGACCTGGATGCCGCGACGTACACCGACGCCCATGTGCGGCTGCAGAAGTTGTACAACCTGCTGTTCACCGACACCGGGGTCGATTTTCGCCATCAGGTCATGAAGGCCGTTCTCGACGGTGCTGATTCGCTCATCATGGTTGCCTCGGCGATTCCAGATGGGTTGGCAGGGGCCAATATTGCTTTGGAGTGGCTGGAAGCGGCCGGTTATAAGCGCTTGGAGCCGAACATGGTGATTGTCATCAATCACATTCGGGCTTTCGACGGGCGCAAAGACCGTAGACGCACTCTGCGGCAGGTGGAGGAGATGAAGGCCGAGTTCGTCAAGCGTGTGCCCGAGGATCGGATTTTCGAGTTGCCGTATGACCCGCACATCGCCGAGGCCGGTGTGCTGGAATTCGAGCTGCTGGCGCCGCGCACCCGGCGGGTTCTGATGAAGATCGCTGCGGCCACGGCGAGCGGATTCGGCACGGCCGCAGGTGGTTCGCGGTGAGTGCGCCGAGCTCGGTGCCCAGCGACGAGATCATCGAGATTCGTCGCACCCGGGTGGCGGTGTTTGTCGGGGACGCCAACAGCTCTGCAGGCGAGGGGGAGCCCGACGGTACGGAGATCGATTTTGCGTTGCCCTCGACCCAGAAGCTGATTGCTGTCGTCGAAGACCTCAAGGATGAGGTCGAGCGTGAGTTGAAGCGCCGGCGCCTGCCGCGGTTGGACCCGAAGACGACCTACGTGCTGTGTGACGCTGGCGGTCGCGCGTTGGAGCTGGACAAGACTCTCGATCAGTGCGAGGTGTACGACGGGCACACGCTGTGGCTGTTGCCGCTGGAGGCCACCGAACGTCACTCGCGGGTGGTGGAGCGGGTGAGCACAGCCATCGCGCGTTCAGCGCAGGAACAGTTTCGCGTTGTTGATCCGGAAGTGACCCGTCGGATGACCAGCGTGTTGCTGGTCGCTTTGGTCGGATGGACGGTGCTGATTCTGTCCAAGCTGTGGTGGGATACCGGATCGTGGATTCCGGCCGCGTCGTGCGCGGGAATGACGGCGATTCTGGTGGGGGCCGCGTGGATTGCGTCGGGCTCACCGAGTGAGAACCGTCGCCGAGTGGTAGCCCCGCTGTCGTGGTCAGCGGTGGGAACCGCCGCGGCGGCTGCGGCCATGGGTGTGCCGGGCACACCGGGCGGGTGGCATGTCGCCGCAGCGGCCGGAGCGCTGGTGCTCGGCGTCGTGGTGTTGTCGGTGTTTAGTGGGGATCGTTATCCGGCCGCAGTGGCGTTTTTCCTTACGCTCGGACTGGTCGCCCTACCGGCGGCAGTCGTGCGGGCATGGCTTCATGTGCCACCGGAACGCATCGCTGCAGCGACACTGACTGTGGTTGTGGTGCTCGCGATCTGGGCAGCCAACATCGGGAGTGCGTCTTCGGGCGCCCCACAGCCGTCCTTTCCCTCGATGCGATCACGCCGGGTGTTTGAGCGCCTTCCGAATCGGCCCCGCAAGTCGGTCAGCCCGATCCCGTCGGGCATAGTGATCACCGGGCAGTTGGTAGCGCGCTGGGCGCGACGTGCGACGCTGACGATGACAGGTGTGAGCCTGGCCGCGTCGTTGTTGTTGGTGGCTGGGTGCCGGTGGGTGGTGATCCCGGGTCAGCCCGGTTCGTGGCGTCACACCGTGTTCGCGGTCGGCATTTGCGTGGTGGTCCTTCTGTGGTCACGATCGATGATCGACCGGGTCCAGTCAGTGTCGCTGACAGTGGGTTCGGTGGTTGGGCTGGCGATGGTTGTGGGTCGCTACGCAGGATCGGTGACTCCGGCGTCATTGCCTGTGACCCTGGGATGCGCGGGCCTGGTCGTGGTGCTGGCTGGCGTCGTCGTGTGGGCAGGGTTGTGGCTGCCCGGTGCGGCCGTCAAGGCGCCGCTGCGGCGCGCGGTCATGGGCCTGCAGCTGCTGCTGACGGTGGTGCTGACGTTCCCGTGGATGCTGTGGCTGTGGAATGCCTGGTCGTTCCTGCGGCATATGAGGCACTGAGATGACCACTTCGACAAGGCTTTTGCGTTTTGCGGCCGTGATGGCGGTCGTCACAATGGCCGCGACACCGGCTGTGGCCACCGCGATCGAGGCGCCAGTTGTACCGCCTGGCCCGCCGCCGGCCGACGGTGAACCTGACCCGGGCAAAATGATGCACCAGGTTGAGGAGTGCACCCAGACCACGTTGATCCCGGGCACTGATGTGCGCGAGTTGATGCCCGCGTGGCGTCTGCTTGATATGCCTGCGGCACAACGAATCTCCACAGGCGCCGGGGTCATCGTGGGTGTGTTGGACACCGGTGTGACCCCGGGGCCTCGGCTGCCGCATATGGTGGCCGGAGGTGACTATGTGATGGGTCGCTACGGTGATGGGCTGGCCGACTGTGACGGGCACGGCACCGTGGTGGCCAGTCTGATCGGTGCGGCGCCGATGGGAGCGCCGCTGCCGAGTCGGCCCGTGGGCGTGGCGGTTGCTGCGCCTCCGCCTGCGGCACCAGCACCGGTGCCGGTGCCTCCGCCGCCGCCTCCTCCGACAGTGACCGTCACCGCGACGGCCACGCCTCCTCCGCCACCGCCGCCGCCACCACCGCCGGCTGAGCCGCCACCACCTGATGGTGCGGCTCCGGCGTGGAACACCGGTGTTCAGCCTGTAGCAGGGCCCGGGATGTGGTCGCTGGATGAACCGGCGGCCGGTCCGGACTCTTTCGTGGGCGGGGCACCGGATGCGGTGCTGGTGTCGGTTCGGCAGAGTTCGCGCAAGTTCGGCCCGACTGATCCGAAGATGGAGCAGGATCCCGAGCGGGCCGAACGGGCCGGCAATGTCCACACGTTGGCCGCTGGAATTGTGCATCTGGCCAACCTTGGGGCGAAGGTCATCAACATCTCGGTGGTGTCGTGCCAGTCGGTGGCAAACCTGGTCGACGACACTGAGATCGGCGCCGCGGTGCGCTATGCCGTGGAAGCCAAAGACGTGTTGATCGTCAGCGCGGCGGGCAACGCGGGCCAGGATGGTTGCACGCAGAACCCCGATCCGGTGCCGGCCAACACCTCAGACCCGTTGGGGTGGGATTCGGTTCAGACGATTGTCACACCGGGTTGGTATCAGGACTACGTGCTCACTGTCGGGGCCACCGACGACTACGGTGTGGCCCTGACGGGTCAGAATGCGTCGCTACACGGGCCGTGGGTCGGTATCGGTGCACCGGGTACCTCCATTGCGGGGTTGTCCACTGACGGACAGATCATCAACGCCTCGGTGGACACCCGCGCCAATACGATCAAGCCGATCGGCGGGAGTTCTTTTGCCTCAGCGATCGTTTCAGCGGTAGCTGCCCAGGTACGGGCTCAGTTCCCGGGGCTGAGCGCCTATCAGGTCAAGCACCGCCTGCAGGCCACGGCGCATCCCCCGGCAGCTGGGCGCGATACCGCCATCGGTTACGGCGTGGTCGATCCGGTCGCGGCGCTGACCTGGTCGGGGCCCGACGGTGATCGTTTCCCGCCGTCGCTGGTGACCTCGGCGCCGTTTGAACCGCCTGCAGCTCCTCCGCCGGCCGACCCTCGGCCCGGGCGTGCGGTGTTGTGGGGCGGGCTGGTGTCGGTGGTAGCGGCCGCCGCGGTGATCGGGACTGTGGTGGTGCGGCGTCGCCGCAAGGAGGGGGAGTCGTGAAGCGGTCACCGGTGTCACTGCATGTGTCTCTCGGGTCGGTGTTGGCTACTGAAATCATCACCGCGGCAGTCACGTTCGCTACGGTGGCCACCAACCTGGTGCCGTTGTGGGCTGGGCTGGCGATCGGAGCGGTGCTGGGTGTGCTGCTGTGTGTGGTGCGCTTCGGCGATGCCGTGCCGTGGCGGTGGCTGCAGCGGGCGTGGCGACACGTGCGGGCGCGAGCACCGCGCCAGCTCGTCGTGGGCGGTGTCACTCCTGGCGAGGAGACGGTGGTCCTGCCGGACGGCTCCGAGCGGACCGTCGCTTCCCGGGCGCTGGCTGAGGCGGTGCGCGAGGTGCTCGACGGCGGCCCGTGGCGTCAGGCCTACGAAGGTGCTGGGCTGTCCTTCCCCGAGGTGGGCGTCGCGCCCGGGCCGGCCGAGTCCACCAGCGTCGATTTCGGCGATATCGGCCAGTTCACCGAGCACCAGGTCATCGCCCTGGGCGACAGCAAGGTGTATAGCGCCGACGGTGATGTCGTGGAGATGTCGGACGTCGACACCTCAAGTTCGCAGTTTCTCGGGTGGTTTCATCCGCCGGCACCGGGTGTGCCGATCGATGTGCAGGACCGCGACGGAGTCGTGGGTGTGCTCATCGACGGGACGACCTTGATCACCATGATCAGCGTGTGGGGTCGCGCGCACATGCCGACGAGGTTGCGGCCCCAGGGCGCCGACACGCCTAATCTTGTTCCGATCCAAGTGATTTGCCATGAAATGCAGCGCTACGGGCTCGGCGTGGACGTTGATGTGATCAGCGACGGTTCGCGCACCAGTGGTGACTCCTATGCGGCGCAATACGACAAGTCAATCGGCGCTCGGTCAGCAGCTGGGCAACGCACCAACACATTGGTGATCCGCATGGATGTCGACGATCCGCAGTCCCTGGAGGGATTGGTGTGGCGCTCGACGACGGCGGCGGCGATCGTGGCTGCCACACGGCGCATCGCGGTCGCTGTCGAACGGTCCGGCTGCCGGGTGAAGATCCTTGATGCGCAAGGCATTCAACAGTCGGCATTGGATACTGTGGGCGGTGTGCCGGCAGGGACCGCACCCATTGAGTGCGGGTGGGCCGAGTTGCGCCAACCCGGCCGCGGCTACTTGAGTAGCTTCTATTTCTCAGCCGAGGACGTCGTGGCCGAAAAGCTCGACGAAGTGTGGTCGTTTGTTGCCGACGCCGCGCGCCCGATCACCCGAACCACCCTCGTGTTGGCGCTGCGCCGTATCGACGGGCAGGTGCACGCCTCGGCGATGGTGCGGGTCACCTCGACCCAACCGCTGCCGACCGCGCCGACTCCGTACCTGAACCGGGCTACCGGGTGGCAGTGGGAAGCACTGCAAGCAACGATTCCAGGGGCGGCGCGTCTGGTCGGGCTGCCCAGCACACCGGTCACCGCGGACTTGGATAGGGCGATCGTGGTGGGCCCGTCCGGTATCCCAATCGGTGGAGTTGGGCGAGATAGCATATTGCTGATGCCGCTGAGTGATCCCGCGGCGCCAACGCAGATCACGGTGTACACCGACAACGATTTCAGTGTGCGGCAACTGATTCGACGGGCAGCCGCAGCGGGTGATCGGGTTGCGGTGTACGACCCGGCCGGTCGGTGGACGATGACGGCGGCCAGCTCGCACATCTGGAGCACCCCGGACCCCTCAGCGCAGCCGCCGTGGCCGCCGACGCTGGTGGTGCACAACGGGCAAGGCAACCCGTATCCAGGTGCCTGGTCATCAATGGTGGTCGCGGGACCGCGGTCCTCGCTGCGTGACCGCCACGGCTCTCACCCGGATCGCGGACGCCGGGCCGATATCGAGATCGAGATCAAGCCCGACCATGTCCGGGTTCGCACACAACGGTTCGAGTCGATGCTCACGCCGGTGGCGTTCCGTAACGAACAGACCTACCTCAACTGAGAACCGGGTTCCAGGAAGGAAATCCCATGGCCTCACCTAAGCGTGCTCGTGGCTTCTTCTGGACGGTCCTGATCGCGGCGACGCTGGTGTCGATCGCGGCCAACGCCGCGCACGCCAAGCTGGTAGTCACCTCCGTTCCCGGGGTACTCGCAGCAGCGGTCGCCACGGTGCCGCCCGTGGTGCTGCTGGTGGCCACCGAAGGTCTCTCGATTCTGGTGCGCACCAACCGCCGGTCATCACTGATCTACGCAACGGCAGTTGTCATGACGGTGTTTCTGGCACTCGCCGCGTTCGCCCTGTCGTTTTTCTCTTTGAAGGACTTGGCCCTTCGATGCGGCATTCATCCGTGGCTGACCTGGCTGTGGCCCTTGGTCGTCGACGTGTGCATCGCGCAATGCACAGTCGTGCTGCAAGCGCTCAACCACCAGCCCGACGAACAAGAAATCGACGAGCGAGAAAGCGTTGAGGTCGCGAGTACTTCATCGGGTGACTTCTCCGACGGGGATGACCCCGACGGTCCCGCCAGCCCGTTGGAGCTCCTCGACTTCGATGAGCCCGGTGACGACGCGGCGCCCAAGGATTTGTTGCCTGTCGCTCAGGAGATCGTGGGCAACGGTGCGACCAGGCAGCCACCGGAAGTCGTGGCAGAAGTGCTGCGACGCCACCACTCCGGTGAGCGGGCGGGCAAGATCGCCTCGGCCATGGGCCTGCACCACAGCACCGTCAACCGGCTACTCAACGCCGGACATCGACGGGCCCTGGCCGAGAACACCCGCTGAGGTCTGCCTCGCTGGATACCGGGGCAAGCTCAATTGCTGCTGGGGGTCGTTTCGGCGATTTTGGCGATGAGCGCCTGCCTGACGGGTATCCCGTCAGGGCCGGCGGCTTGGACATTGAAGAATTCGAACCGTGGCAGGTTGGGGCGCGCGGTGGGTTTTGCGACGATTGCGGCGCCGGTGCCTATCGGCAGGAACTTTGCCGCGTCGGTGCCGATAGCGATGCGGGAATCGACCGCATCGCGGGTGGCCAATGCGACACGGTAGGACACCATGTTGGCGAAACCCGCTGGCAGGGCAATGGTCCGCTGGGTTGCCAGCAAGAGATTGATTTGCAGCGCCCGACCTTCGCGGAAGAGGTTGTCGAGGCAGCCGTGCAGCGTTATCCCGGCCGCGCCGTCGAGCATGGGCTCCACATCGTCGATGACCACGAACAGTAGGGGTGCAGATGTGCCGGAGTTCTCCAGGTCGAAGGCGGGCAACTCGCTGTCGGCGATCAGTTCGACCCGTTCCGCGACGATCGCGTTGAGGTGATCGACGAGGTCGTTGACGACGGCAGTGTCGCGGCCATCGAACACCCGCTGGACATGTGGCAAGGCTTCGAACCCGCGGAAGGTGTGGCACCGACTGACGAGCACGAAACTGACGCGGTCGGGGGAGTAGCGGGCACACAGGCTCAAGACGGTGGTGGCCAGCGCGGTGCTTTTGCCGGCTCCACAGACGCCTTGGATGAGACCGTGGCCGCCGTCCCCGCCGTCGTGGACAGGTGTGAAGTCGATAGTGACCGGAATTCCGTTGGGCGCCAGGCCCAGCGGAATTTGCAGTGCTAACTCGGCCGAGTTCGCCCACGTCTCACGGGCATTGAACGTCGCCACGTCGGTGATGCCAACAGCGTCTAGGTATGCCTGGACTGGGTCGGCGACCTCCTCTACGGCTGGCTCGAATCCTGTTGACGCATGATTATTTTCGGTGAGGGACTCCAGGAGTCTCAAGTCGTCCATGCTGATGAGCGCAGCGGTAGGGGAGTTGCGATTGACGATGACGAAGCGGCGCCCATTGCCGACGTTGGCCAAAAGGTGGGAGGCGTTGCGCGCGAGCTCAGTAGCGGTAACCAGATCCTTCTCATCAAACTTCATAACCTCAGCGTAGTGCGTTACACACTTCCATACGTACCACAATGCGTAATTAACTACGCATAAAGTTCTACTGAGTCGGGATCGTCACCCCGCGATCGGCGAACCGAACACGCGCAGCACTACCGTTCGCCAATACGTGGGCAACCCGCTCAGCCAGCGACACGGCTTCTGGGAAGATGAGTCGACTACCCGTTCGACGTCGACAGCGAGGCCTCGTGACGATCAGCGCGCAGACGCGCAAGCTGCTGTGGAGCCGAGCCCACAACACGTGCTCTTTCGCCACGTGCTGGCAGGCCTTGACGACCGATGAGGTAGACGCGCAAACCGGTGAACGATTCCCGGTGGTGCTCGGGGAAGAGGCTCACATCCGTTCGGGGAGCCCGGGCGGGCCTCGTTACGACCCGGACTATCCCAGTGCGGCCATCGACACGTACGAGAACTTGATGCTGATGTGTCCAACGCATCACAGCTTGATCGATGCGCACAACGGCGATGGCTTCGACGCCGAGACGCTGGTCAAGATGAAGCGCCGGCACGAAGACCAACAGGAACGCAAGGAGCGCATCAACGCGGCCGTGCGACTCTATGTCGGCAGCCAGTACGAGATCGATGACAGAGTCCTGTTCGAGCAGGTGGATTTGCACGGTCCCAGCGTCGACGCCATGTTCGTCGACGTTCCGTTCGCCTGTTCACGCGACGCGGCCATCGCCGAACTGATCGAACGCATTGCCGCTGAGCACCCCGGCGACCCGGAGGCATTGGAGGGCGCCGGCCCCAAGGTTGTGGCTGGCGCCGCCCAGACGCTGTTACACCCCGACTGGCGGGGCAGCGCCTTGCTGATTGGTGGGCCTGGCCAAGGAAAGTCGACGCTGCTGCAGTACGTTTGCCAGTTTCATCGCTCCCGCATGTTGAGCAAGACCTCATACACTGGCGCCGACCAGCAGCTCGCACCGGTGACGTCTACTACCCGCGTGCCAGTCCGGGTCGATCTGCGGCGCTATGCCCAGTGGGCCAGCACCAAGGAACCGACCAGCAAGAACAAGAAGGGCAAACGCGCGGCGGATCAGGGCTGGCGCAGCATCGAGCAATACATCGTTGCCGAGGTGAAGAAGGGCAGCGGTGGGCATGAATTCTCGTTGCAGGATTTGGCCGCATTGGTATCGACCGAACCGATGCTGATCGCCCTCGATGGACTCGACGAGGTGGCCAACATCGAGCACCGCATCGAGGTCAGTGACCAAATCGTCGAGACGCATGCACGGCTGAAAGTCGACGCACGTGATCTGGTCGTCGTTGTCGCGACGCGGCCAGGCGCGACGACGTCGCGTCTGTGGTCTTCGGGTGAGTTCCCACGATTCACCTTGCAGAGGCTCTCGCAGGGACTTCGGATCCAGTATCTGAGGAAGTGGTCGACCGTCGCAGGGCTCAGCGAGGAGTCTACGGACAAGCTGCAGGCGACGTTTATGGACAACCAGCATGTCCCGCATATCCGTGAACTAGCGTCCTATCCAATGCAACTCGCGATCCTGTTGCATCTTCTTTATCGTCGCCAACTGCTTCCCCAGCAGCGCACCGAGCTGTACGCGGAGTACTTGAAGACGTTTCTGGATCGCGAGCAGACCGCGGAGAAAGAACCGCTGCTTGCCGACCAGCGCGACACCATCGTGAGCGTACATGCCTACCTGGGATGGTATCTGCAGACCAGGGCGGAAGAGGGCGCCAGCGCCGGGTCGATCTCGCGCGATGAGTTGCGCAAGCTACTGCGCGAGCATTTTGAAGGCCAGGAGTACGGTCAGCAGTTCGCCGAGCGGTTGTTCTCAGCGATCTCCACTCGCGTGCTGTGCTTGGTCGAACGAGAAACCGACCGCTTCCAGTTCGAGGTCCAATCGCTACGCGAATACTTCACTGCGCTTTATATTTTCGAGAACGCTCCCCCTAAAGGTGTCGGGAATTCGCGTGACGACTGCCTCGATGCGTTGCTGCAACGGCCCTACTGGTCCAACGTCTGCCGCTTCTTCGTCGGGATGTTCTCGAAAGTAGAAGTGCGGGGAATCCGCCACAACTTGCGTCAGTTGAGCGCCGCAACAACTGATCTCACTCTTCATCCGATGCTCCGCGCGATGGCCGCCCAGTTCCTCGATGACCGGACCTACGTCGGGCAAGCTGATGAACCCATCCAAGAGGTTGTGGACTTCGTGCTGGAAGGCCCCGGAGTGGTGCTGGCCCGGGACGGCATGCTCGACGCCAGCGGTCCGCACCTGCAGTTCTCCGAGCGGGCCGGGCAATCACAGGCCGCCCGACACCTCAAAGCACGCTTGGTCAACGAGGCGTCGGCGCAGACCAGATCAGCCATCGCCGAGCTGCTGCGCCGGCACAGCACACCCGGCGAACTTCATCAGTGGTGGTGGGAGCAGTCAGACCCCACGCTTGAGTGGCTGCAGACCGCAGCCGACCTGGGCGTCCTAGGCGACCTCAGCGATGCTGAGAACGCCACGCTCGCCGCCACCGTGACCGCCTTGAACCCCGAAACGGCCTGGCTGGCCATCCTTCTCGACCAGGGCGGCTACAACGGCCGCCACGGGCCGGTCATCGAACTCTGCAAGGCCGACGTCAACGACGGCGCGGCCGAAATCATCCCGCCGATCGCAATCACCTCGGTCGCAGTCTTGATGGAGGGCGCAGCCAAGGCGCAACTACGTCCCTATGGCACGTACCAGGGCGCACACCGGACACGAATCCGTCAGCGAGGCAACACCGGTGACGCGGTCCTGCACGAGATGGCCGAGTTGTCCAACTACCTGTCAGCCCAGCCGATCACCGAATTGACAGCCAACGACTGGTTCAACCGGCTGAAGCGGATCGCCCAGACATGGGGCGACGGCTGGGTTTTGCGTCAAGCGCTCTCAACCGCCCCCGTCGACGCTGACCTACAGACGCTGGCTGATCGCGCAGCAGACGAGCAGCCAACGCTGGCTACTGCGGCCCGGTGGGAATATGACGCTCGCTCCCACGCCAGAGATCGAGACTGGTGGGAACAGTCGCTGGCCGCGTGTGGATCTGACCTAGACCGACGGCGTTGGATCTTCGCGGCGCTGAGCATCGCGCGGCCGCAAGCTGTCCTACATGTGGCAGCACACCTCAACGAGACAGTGTCGGGTCTTTCACCCAAACACTATGCAGCGCTACAGTATGCGCTCCGACGATTCAGACTATCGCCGATGTCCCGCGAACTTGTGTTTGCCGAGCCGTTGCGGCTGCAGCAGGTCGACGCGAGTCCGCGGCTACTGTGGTTGATCCGAGCGGTGGGAACCGAGGCCACCACCGAATGGGCAGATAAGCGGCTGGCAGCCAATTTCGAGTCGTTGCTGCAGCCAGGATTAGGTGACATGCGGCCTTTGCTCCGCACTGTCGGCGCCCAGACCACAGTGAAAGTCAAGCAGCTCCAACACAGCCGCTCCGTGTTGCCCGTCGGCGGATGGGCAAGCGATATCAAGCTCGGGGCGCTCAGCCTCGAGCTGGCCCGCGAGATCCTTCGCAACCCCGAGCAGTGGCCGGGCGACGTCGTTCAACGAGCCGCCGAGAAGATCGGCACCAAGCTCGCGTCGAAAGCACCCACGCTTGCCACCGTCGCCCAAACCGCCGCGTGGTTCACATAAACCCAACTAGCCGACGGCGACGGCTGCCGGCCTGGGGCCGGCGTTGGTCTCGGTGATGCGTGGCCCGCAATAGGTGCAGCGCACGGCCATGAGGGTCGATGCCCAGGACCGCGGACAGGGTCTGCTGCGGATCGTCAAGAAACGCTGTGATGCGTTGTCCCGCCTGGGGATAGGTCGCCGCAGATTGATGTTCCAGTTCTGGATAGATCGTGGCCAGGTTGATGACAGGGTCATGCCGGCCGAACCAGTACAGGCGGTCGGTGTTGTCCCCGTCATTGATCACGAGGAAAATGCTCAAGTTGTTCACGGCGGCCAATGTAGGCGGCAGCAGCGCTCGCAACGTGTCGTGACGCGTTGGGAGGAGCCACTTTTTGCGTGGTGACCACGCACCGAGTGACGGAACTGGGGCCACAGGTGATGCAACTTCCCGCGCCGCCCTTCTTGCCAGTAGGGCCCCGCAAACCTGGGTTCCCATCGCCCGCGCGCATCGCCCAGCCCTTGACGGCCGTCCACCGACCTGTGTGCCAGGCTGTCCACCAGTCCTGGTGCGCGCCCTCGGCGAGGCGTCGTGTCGGCACTTCGGTGACGTAGAGGTCGGCGGGAGGCTTATAGCTGATGCGCGCGACTTCCTCAGGTGGTCGCATGTGATCGCATTGTCTTTCACGTCTGGATTGCGCAGGGCCGCAACCAATGTCACGAGAGAGCGCAGCTACAGGGTCTCGTCGAGACTGAGGCCTCGGTCGGATGAGTGTTCGCGTATGCGTTCGTCGATGTGGCGTCGTTTCGTCAGTTCGCGCAGGACGTGTTCTATGCGTACGTTCTCGTCCGGAATGGGGTCAGCGGCGGTTGTGGCCAGGGGCCGATGCTCGACGCTCGGTACGCGGGTGTGGTCAGGGCGATTGTGGTCGCCGGGCTGGGGTTCAGCGGAAAGTTGTGCCATTGGTGCTGCTCCCATCGGGGATTGTTACGAAGGTGGTGAAAGTGCTGCCGAATGCTCCGTCGATGACTGTTGAGGCGAACCAGAGGGCGCCCAGGGCGGCCAGGATTGCGCCGCTCACCAGGGGCAGCCAGGTGATTTTGGGTGGTGTGCGGCGGTGGGTGACCGCGGGCGGTTCGGGTTTGGCCGGTTCAGGGTCGAGAAGCGTCGGTACTGGTAGATCCATGGGGCCGAGGAAGAGTAGGTCGTCGACTTCTTGGGCGGCTGGGGCCATTGGCCACCAGTGCGAGGAGCCGTCGACGGCGAGCCAGCCCTCCAATACGCCGTAGACGCCGGCGGCGAGGAAGGTGGCCGGCAGCTGCGCGAGCACCCACGGGATGATCAGTGAGGACCAGATCGAGGGGGCTGGGTCATAGAAGAACACCAGTGGTGTGCCGCTGAGGACCGCGGCCCACACCATGGCTGGGATCGGGTATGCCCGCAGCTTTTCGGGGATCAGCGTGGTGATGCGCGCGTAGACCAGTCGGCCGAGTGGCCAGCCGAGGGGCGCGGCGACTGCGGCGGTGGCCAGGATCGTTTTTTCCCACCAACCGGTGTCGGCGGCCTTGCGGAAGAGGATTCCTGGCCTGACGTCGTCGTCGTGGGGATCGGGGCGGACGCCAGTGCGCGCGCGGGTGCGGGCACGTAGCCGCTTGCCGAGCAGTTCGGCGCGGCGCTTCTGGAAGACGAAGATGCCCGCGTGCGCTGCGATCCAGGCTCGTCGCTGATCGTCGAAAACGTCAGCAGGCATTGCGTACTCGGGTGGTGGGGTCGATGCGTGCGACGGCGTCCCAGAGTGCGGCCAACTGACGTTCGACGCATTGCAGTCGAGCCTCGACTCGGGCTTGTTCGTTTCCTCGCGGCGGCTGCGGTGGGGGATCGCCACCGTTGAGAATCTGCGCACATGCGCCGGGCGGCCATTTGAAACGCCCTGGAAATCCCGGAGGCTCCTGACCTTGGAAACGAGGATGCAGGTATGCCGAAGGAACAGTCGCCCGGGAAGCCGACGACACGTCGATACAGTGCCGAGGAGAAGGCCGCCGCGGTGCGGATGGTCCGCACCTTGCGCGCGGAGCTGGGCACCGAGCAGGGCACAGTGCAGCGGGTCGCTCGCCAGCTCGGCTACGGAGTGGAATCGGTGCGCACCTGGGTCCGTCAGGTCGACATCGACGAAGGCCTGGCTCCTGGGGTGACGACCTCGGAGTCGAAGAAGGTGAAGGAACTCGAACAGGAGATCCGAGAACTCAAGCGTGCCAACGAGATTCTGAAGCGAGCGGCAAGTTTCTTCGGGGCGGAGCTCGACCGCCAACACAAGAAATAGTCGATTTCATCGACGACAATCGCGGGGAGTTCGGGGTCGAGCCCATCTGCACGGTCCTGCGCAGCGCAGGCTTGCAGGTGGCCCTGAGCACCTACTACGACGCCAAAGCCCGGGTCCCATCGGCGCGGGCCCTGCGCGACGCCGTCCTCGGGCCGGCGTTGTGCCAGCTCTGGAAAGACAACTACTGCGTCTATGGGGCCCGCAAACTCTGGAAAACGGCTCGTCGCGATGGTCATGACGTCGGTCGCGATCAGGTGGCCCGGCTGATGCGGGCCGCAGGCATTGAGGGGGTCCGGCGCGGCAAACGGGTGCGGACCACCAAAGCTGACCCAGCCGCGGCGCGGCACCCGGACTTGGTGCACCGCAACTTCGCCGCGGCTGCCCCGAACCAGCTCTGGGTGACCGACCTGACATTCGTGCCGACCTGGGCCGGGGTGGCCTACGTGTGCTTCATCATTGACGCACACTCGCGGATGATCGTGGGGTGGCGGGTGGCTTCGCACATGCGGACCTCGATGGTTCTCGACGCGTTGGAGATGGCGCGTTGGTCACGCGGAACTACATTGCAGGACTTGATATGTCACTCAGATGCCGGGTCGCAATTCACGTCCATTCGCTACGGCGAGCGGCTCGCTGAGATCG
>NZ_JAOS01000025.1:0-6602 GCF_000523975.1 Mycobacterium sp. MAC_080597_8934
GATGCGTTGTCCCGCCTGGGGATAGGTCGCCGCAGATTGATGTTCCAGTTCTGGATAGATCGTGGCCAGGTTGATGACAGGGTCATGCCGGCCGAACCAGTACAGGCGGTCGGTGTTGTCCCCGTCATTGATCACGAGGAAAATGCTCAAGTTGTTCACGGCGGCCAATGTAGGCGGCAGCAGCGCTCGCAACGTGTCGTGACGCGTTGGGAGGAGCCACTTTTTGCGTGGTGACCACGCACCGAGTGACGGAACTGGGGCCACAGGTGATGCAACTTCCCGCGCCGCCCTTCTTGCCAGTAGGGCCCCGCAAACCTGGGTTCCCATCGCCCGCGCGCATCGCCCAGCCCTTGACGGCCGTCCACCGACCTGTGTGCCAGGCTGTCCACCAGTCCTGGTGCGCGCCCTCGGCGAGGCGTCGTGTCGGCACTTCGGTGACGTAGAGGTCGGCGGGAGGCTTATAGCTGATGCGCGCGACTTCCTCAGGTGGTCGCATGTGATCGCATTGTCTTTCACGTCTGGATTGCGCAGGGCCGCAACCAATGTCACGAGAGAGCGCAGCTACAGGGTCTCGTCGAGACTGAGGCCTCGGTCGGATGAGTGTTCGCGTATGCGTTCGTCGATGTGGCGTCGTTTCGTCAGTTCGCGCAGGACGTGTTCTATGCGTACGTTCTCGTCCGGAATGGGGTCAGCGGCGGTTGTGGCCAGGGGCCGATGCTCGACGCTCGGTACGCGGGTGTGGTCAGGGCGATTGTGGTCGCCGGGCTGGGGTTCAGCGGAAAGTTGTGCCATTGGTGCTGCTCCCATCGGGGATTGTTACGAAGGTGGTGAAAGTGCTGCCGAATGCTCCGTCGATGACTGTTGAGGCGAACCAGAGGGCGCCCAGGGCGGCCAGGATTGCGCCGCTCACCAGGGGCAGCCAGGTGATTTTGGGTGGTGTGCGGCGGTGGGTGACCGCGGGCGGTTCGGGTTTGGCCGGTTCAGGGTCGAGAAGCGTCGGTACTGGTAGATCCATGGGGCCGAGGAAGAGTAGGTCGTCGACTTCTTGGGCGGCTGGGGCCATTGGCCACCAGTGCGAGGAGCCGTCGACGGCGAGCCAGCCCTCCAATACGCCGTAGACGCCGGCGGCGAGGAAGGTGGCCGGCAGCTGCGCGAGCACCCACGGGATGATCAGTGAGGACCAGATCGAGGGGGCTGGGTCATAGAAGAACACCAGTGGTGTGCCGCTGAGGACCGCGGCCCACACCATGGCTGGGATCGGGTATGCCCGCAGCTTTTCGGGGATCAGCGTGGTGATGCGCGCGTAGACCAGTCGGCCGAGTGGCCAGCCGAGGGGCGCGGCGACTGCGGCGGTGGCCAGGATCGTTTTTTCCCACCAACCGGTGTCGGCGGCCTTGCGGAAGAGGATTCCTGGCCTGACGTCGTCGTCGTGGGGATCGGGGCGGACGCCAGTGCGCGCGCGGGTGCGGGCACGTAGCCGCTTGCCGAGCAGTTCGGCGCGGCGCTTCTGGAAGACGAAGATGCCCGCGTGCGCTGCGATCCAGGCTCGTCGCTGATCGTCGAAAACGTCAGCAGGCATTGCGTACTCGGGTGGTGGGGTCGATGCGTGCGACGGCGTCCCAGAGTGCGGCCAACTGACGTTCGACGCATTGCAGTCGAGCCTCGACTCGGGCTTGTTCGTTTCCTCGCGGCGGCTGCGGTGGGGGATCGCCACCGTTGAGAATCTGCGCACATGCGCCGGGCGGCCATTTGAAACGCCCTGGAAATCCCGGAGGCTCCTGACCTTGGAAACGAGGATGCAGGTATGCCGAAGGAACAGTCGCCCGGGAAGCCGACGACACGTCGATACAGTGCCGAGGAGAAGGCCGCCGCGGTGCGGATGGTCCGCACCTTGCGCGCGGAGCTGGGCACCGAGCAGGGCACAGTGCAGCGGGTCGCTCGCCAGCTCGGCTACGGAGTGGAATCGGTGCGCACCTGGGTCCGTCAGGTCGACATCGACGAAGGCCTGGCTCCTGGGGTGACGACCTCGGAGTCGAAGAAGGTGAAGGAACTCGAACAGGAGATCCGAGAACTCAAGCGTGCCAACGAGATTCTGAAGCGAGCGGCAAGTTTCTTCGGGGCGGAGCTCGACCGCCAACACAAGAAATAGTCGATTTCATCGACGACAATCGCGGGGAGTTCGGGGTCGAGCCCATCTGCACGGTCCTGCGCAGCGCAGGCTTGCAGGTGGCCCTGAGCACCTACTACGACGCCAAAGCCCGGGTCCCATCGGCGCGGGCCCTGCGCGACGCCGTCCTCGGGCCGGCGTTGTGCCAGCTCTGGAAAGACAACTACTGCGTCTATGGGGCCCGCAAACTCTGGAAAACGGCTCGTCGCGATGGTCATGACGTCGGTCGCGATCAGGTGGCCCGGCTGATGCGGGCCGCAGGCATTGAGGGGGTCCGGCGCGGCAAACGGGTGCGGACCACCAAAGCTGACCCAGCCGCGGCGCGGCACCCGGACTTGGTGCACCGCAACTTCGCCGCGGCTGCCCCGAACCAGCTCTGGGTGACCGACCTGACATTCGTGCCGACCTGGGCCGGGGTGGCCTACGTGTGCTTCATCATTGACGCACACTCGCGGATGATCGTGGGGTGGCGGGTGGCTTCGCACATGCGGACCTCGATGGTTCTCGACGCGTTGGAGATGGCGCGTTGGTCACGCGGAACTACATTGCAGGACTTGATATGTCACTCAGATGCCGGGTCGCAATTCACGTCCATTCGCTACGGCGAGCGGCTCGCTGAGATCGGCGCAGTCCCGTCAATTGGGACCGTTGGAGATAGTTTCGATAACGCTCTCGCGGAGACAGTCAACGGTTACTACAAGGCCGAGCTGATCTACGGGCCGGCTCGAAGCAGACCGTGGAAGACCGTCGAGGACGTAGAACTCGCCACCCTCAGTTGGGTCCACTGGCACAACACCAGCCGCCTGCACAGCTACCTCGGCGACATCCCACCCACGGAGTTCGAAGCCGCGTTCTACGATGCATACCGGACCGACCAACCCTTGATCGGAATCCAATAGCCCGAGCCTCCGGGAAACCCAGGGCGCTTCAATTCGAGTGCCTGGTCGAGCTGGGCGATGGTTTCGGGGCGCAGGCCGCGGGAGTTGCGGACAGCTTTGTAGAACGTGCTGCGGCTAAGTCCTGCGCGTTTGGCCAGTTCGGTGAAGGTCATCCGTTTCTCGGTGAGGCGGCGTCTGACATACCAATCGAGCCGTGCGGGGCCATCTTGAGGTGCTTCCACGTTAGAAAGATAACTGTAGATGACAGTTTACGTCTACATGTGTCGACAGAAAGATGATTTAGTCGCTAGAGTCATGCCTACATGATGAGGTTTTGTTGACAGTGAACGGAGAAGGTGACATGAAGGTGCTGAAGGCGGCTCTGGCGCTGGCCGGGGTCGCAGCGGTCGCGCTCTACGTGGCCGTGATGCTGCTCATTGAGCTGCTGGCCCGGCTGTTGCCGCTCATCGTGCTGGGCGCGGTCGTGATGTTGACCGTCTATGTGTGGCGCCGGGTCCAGGCCTACCGCCGAGAGCGCCACCCACAGAGGGCAGCGATGAAGAATCGCGCACATCGCGCGGGGCTGGCCCGTGCACCGCAGCCGCCGGTACCCGTGGTTTCCGCACTGCCATCGCATCGGCACACGCGGGTGATCGTCGGCGGCGAAGGGGAAGGCAGCTTCGAGGGGGAGGGGTACCTACAGCTGGGGCCGCCTCTGGCTCTGCCTAGCCCGGCGGGCCAGTCCTACGCCTCGGCATCTGGGCGTTCCCACGCCCGGCGCAGCGTCTCGCACGCACGTCCGCGGAGCAGCCGGCCATGACCCGACCCACTCCGCTCGATGACGATGAACGCTGGCTTGTGGGCATCGGCGCTCAAGTTCGGCCCGAGGACAAAGACGACGAAGCCGACGCCGAGGCCGACGACGCACACGACGACGAGTTCGATCACGACCGCGGCGACTCTGACGACGATGCGGGCGACGAGACGCTCGATCAGCCCGAAGTCCACGGCGGTGACGATGATCAGGGCTCGACGACTACGCAGTTGACCACGGTCACCGATCTCGACGCAGCGCCGAGTTCAGACCGCAAGCCCGCGACCGGCGACTCCGCGGACAAGCGCCGCCGTTTCACACCGTGGGTGTTGGGAGCGGGGGTTGGCGCGGTCGCCCTGGCAACCGTAATCACCGCTGTCGCTTCAAATTTGAACAGCCCGGCTCCTGCTGCGGCGCCAACCGCGCCCACTGCGTCGTCATCGTCCGCGCCGCGGCCTGCTCCCACAGCACCACCACGACCTACGGCGCCCAGCGACGCCAACGCAGACGGGCCGCTGCCGTTCACGGCCAGTTCTGACTGCGACGAGGCCGGCTCAACCCCGGCCCAGTCGGTGGCGGTTGCCGATTCGCCGACACCGTGGATATGCGTGCTCAACGGGCCAGGACAGCGGCTGGATCTCGTATTGGGCCCACCGGGAATGCCGCAGTCTTATGTGATCACCGGAGTGGTGATTGTGCCGGGGGCGATCGGTAGGCCAGGGCGCCCCGACACTGAGCCGGACCCGTGGCTGGCCCATCAAGTTGTGACCCGGTTGCAGTGGTCATTTAACGACCCCGCCAACACCGTCAAGCCCCAGAACACGTTCAACGTGCGCGGTGAGGCGCCGATGGCCATCCCGCACATCACGGCCTCGAAAGTCACCATCATCATCCAGCAGACCAGTCCGCCACCGGCTCCGCAGCCCAGCGCGACCGAGCAACCCGCGCCCGGAGGCGTTTTCGGGTCGGTGCTCGGCCCGCCCGCGCCACCAACTGGGACACCGGGCGGCGCATTTGCCCTCGATGGCAACGAGCCCGGACCGGGTAGCAGTCTGCGGACGTTCGCGGTTTCCAGCATCAAAATCATTGGACACAAGGCGATCTGATGAAAATTTCCAATACATGGAAGCGGAGGCTCGGCGCCGGAGGCAGTATCGCGCGCCGGGGCGGGTTCGCCGCTCTGGTGTTGTTCTCGTCGATCAGTGGTCTGGCCGAGGCGAAGCGGTTCGTGTTTCCGCCACCGCCTCCGCCGATCGTCGAAGAGAGCCGGTCGGTCGTCAATGAATCCGACCGGGTCAAGGCGTTCGCTTCGGACTGCATCGAATCGCTGCTGTCGGGAACCATCAGCGGCGGAACCGATCTGAGCCGCTGCTACCCCGACGGCCGCAAGTACACCCCGGCCGTTCCCGGCTCCAAGATCGTTTCTGATGCCAAGCCTCAAGCGATCAAGTACGGGCCCAGCAACGACCAGGTGAGCCTCTACAGTGTGAAAGTCCAGGTGAGCGAACAGCTTTACCCCGGTGCTCCCAAGAGCCCGGCGATCTATCAGCTCACGGTGAGCGTCTATCAGCACACCGGTCTGCAAGCGATCGACAAAATCTCGCGCCTGCAGTCCGACCCTCCCGGGGCATATATCGCCCTGAACTATCCCGTCACGGTGGAGCCGCGCAAACCCGACTCGACCGAGTTCACACCCTTGTTCACCTCATTGTCAGGATTCGCCACCGCGTATCTGACCAACGCTGGGGGATTGGACCGATTCACTACCGCCAACTCGGGGATCACGGCGCTGGCGGCCTATAGCGAGGCGACCGTCACCGCAGCGCAGGCCGAATCGGAGGCACCGGAGAACCCGCCCGACAACTTCGAACTGCCCGTCCACATCGACGTCTCCGCGCGCCGGCCCGACTACAGCCAGGAAACGCTGTCCTACCCACTGACGCTGCGGGCCAGCGGCGGCAGCTGGTTCGTCGCGCAGATCGACGCGATGCCGGCGGTGGCCGATCTGACCCCCACCCCGGCGCCTGCACCTGCTTCAGCAGCAACCCCGTAACCCATCACATCGAAGGAGCACCATCATGAACGATCTGAGTCTCTTGCCGACATGGCTGCACGACATGCCGAACCCGGTGAGTGCCAGCAGTATCGGTGACATTGCTGCACACGGCGTCACCGAACCCAACTCGCAGCTCATCCTGGCTGCTGGCGGCGGCGGGCTCATCGACATGAGCCACTGGATCTTCTACATCATCGTCGGGATCGGCTGCGCCTACTTCCTGGGCGGCGGCATTGTCCGCGGCATGCGCGACCACTGGAAGAAAGGCGAAGGCGCGGCGTTCAAGGCGATCCTGGGTGGGGTGGGTCTGGCCATCCTCATCACCCACATCGTTGGGATCTACCAGCGCGGCAACAGCGAAGTGGAGAAGGCCCCCGGCGGTTGGTTCAACGGCGGTAACGGCGGCTCCGTCTCAGTCACCCGCGGCTGGTGACTGCGCCCACGATGGCTCCCCGCCGCAGCGGGGAGGCCGCTACCGTACACACCGGCATCCGTGACGTCGAAATCCAGGTCGGCGGCGATGTAGGCAAAGGCCAAAAGTGGCCAGGCGGCCCCTACCGGCCCGCCGAACGGGGCGCCATCATCACGATCGGCGGCGCGACGCTGTGGTGGGTGGACACCCACGAAGGTGCGTGGCCGGTCCTAGTCGGGGGCATAGCGCTCATGGTGATCACCGTGGCGCTGATG